>NZ_JBKEBF010000012.1:0-158387 GCF_047973035.1 Oleidesulfovibrio sp. | reverse complement strand
TTCTTGAAATACCGCCAAAGATGAGTGTTTCAAGTTTTATTGGGTACTTGAAAGGAAAGAGTAGCTTAATGTTGTACGACCAATTTGGCGATCTTAAGTTTAAATACCGGAATCGCGAGTTTTGGTGCCGTGGATATTACGTAGATACAGTTGGAAAAATAAGGCAAAGATACAAGATTACATTAGGCACCAACTTGAGCATGATAAGCTTGGTGATCAATTATCTCTTCCATATTCTGGAAACCCGTTTACGGGTCGCAAGTAACAGAGATGCAGATGCCAGACGAACGTGCGCCTGCTAGGGCGCTGCTAGTAAGAAAGCCTTATAGGCGCATATGAAGAACCCCCAGCTATGCTGGGGGGTACCTTTTTATGTCTGCAGGCTGACTTAGTAGTGATTTGGGCCAGTAGTACACACACCGGAAGTTTTGCATCGAACAAGGATAAAGCCGGTACGCGTGACATGAGAGGGAAGGCTTCCTGAGTATTAAAACAGCTAGATGAGGACGGGGTCGTTTTAGGGAGTAACTTTGGCATAATAGAGGCCTCTGGTATGTTTTTTCTGGATGTTTGCACTAAAAAACGAAGAGACGGTTACAATGATGGAAGGGGGAGCTTACGATGCCATAAACGTTGCGGGAAGAAGTACTGACTCGACCATACCCCGAGAAGTATTGGGTCGTGTTCTCGACATCGTCTATGAATTTTGTTTTAGTTCTCTTGTAATAGAATTTTCAGGACTTCAATAAACGGGGGAGCCGATTATGACGTTGCAAATGGACCTTATCGTAAGGAAGACTGCTGTTTTTTATGCTTAGTGTTGTGACAGAGGAGCAAATCATTCCTGTCAGATAAAAAGTAACAGGCTGTTTTTCCTGTTGCCAATTTTTTATATAATCATTCTGTTTTCCGCATGGTAAAGGATAGGAGGCGCGACGTGTCGTTACCAAGCCTTATTGTCCTCGCTACTGCTTTTGTAGTGGCAGGAGTCCTGCTTTTCTACCGCCCTCTGGCAGAATCTTCTTCCTGGCGAGCCATCGTCACGCCGCTGGCTTCAATTATGGGGTCCGGATTTTTGGTCTGCGCGCCTCTGCTGTATGCAAATGTGGGTAACTATGCTGTTTGGGCCATGGGCGGGCTGCTTGTTCTGGCCTACGGGGTGGGGTCGGTTGTCCGGTTTAACATTCGCTATGGAGAGCCGTTATTTGCCAGGCATAGCGCTTCCAAGGGAGGAAGTCAGGACCAGCATTTACTTCATGTGAACCACTGTCACAGTGCTCAGCATGTCGGCCCTGCAGGCGCTGCCGGGCTGCTGGAGAAAACGTCGCACATAGTGCTGGCAGGGGCCTACTGCATCTCCGTGTCCTACTATCTGCAACTGCTAGCAAGTTTCGGGCTTAAATACATCGCTCCGGATTCGATTTGGCTGGGCAAAATGCTTGTCACCCTTATTCTGGCAGGCATCGGCGTGGTGGGCACCCTCAGGGGACTTAAAGGCATTGAGAAGGTGGAGCGAGTGGTTGTGGGCCTCAATCTGGCTATGATCGCGGCGCTTCTGGCTGGTCTGGTACACTACAATTTGCCCGCCTTCTTCGGCGGAAACTGGCAACTTAGCGCCATTGCCATTCCCGAAGACTCATCACACATCATCAGGCTGGTCATGGGCATGCTTATTGTGGTGCAAGGGTTCGAGACATCCCGCTTTTTGGGGGCTGAGCATTCGGCCGAGGAAAGGGTGCGAACCATGCGATGGGCGCAGATGATCTCTACGGTCATTTACGTAGTGTTTGTGGGGTGTCCGTGGTGGCCATCATAGTCACCTGGCTGACTGATGTATTCCAGATCATCAACTATGCCTCGCGCGCTTTTGCCCTTTTCTACTTATTGCAGTGCATAGTGGCTATTCTGGTGCTGCGCAAGGTTGCTCCGTACTCTACCTGTTGGCCAAGGGGCCTGCTTTACGGCCTCCTCGGTCTTATCTGTCTGGGGGTGACCCTTTTCGGTATTCCTGCGGGGTAGATGAACAGGTTCAGTCGGACCGCAGTAAGCCCGTGTCAGGCAGGTGCGGCGTAAAAAATAACCGACAGTGGAAGCCACGGCCAAATTACAGTGCCCCTCAGGGCAGGCAAGGGGGATTTCAGTCCGCATTGTGGTGGAATTGGCCGATTTTGCCAGACGACTTCTGCCCCTTATTTAAAAAGGTGGACCAACTCCGTCCCGTTTACCTGTTATCGATGGATAATTCAGGGAAGTAGAGAGAATATCGAAGAAGGATTCCTCCGAATTTTGCTGGACGCTGATGTGATTAAGCCAGTGGAATAGATATTCCACTGTAAGAAATGAATCGGGTGTATGAGAAAAAGCCAACCAGACCACAGACTCTTCACTTAGCGGGTTGAGGTTCTCGGCGGGCCTACCCTGCATTTCTGTCAACCTTTCGCCCTGTGGTAAGGTCGATTCTGCCTCACAGCAGGAAGGGGGGCGTCAACCTCACTTACAGTTTATCCATGACTGCCTGTGTCTTACTGGTCATGCGGGAATCATTGCCACGCTTCCAGTCAATTTTCAGTGTCATATAGACACGGTCACAGTCTTTTTCCAGCTCCTTGAAGCAGGCCGAAACACAGCTCATTACAGCATCCCATTCTCCTTCAATGACTGTTCCCATAGGTCCAAGCTGATGCGTCAGACCACTTTGGCGGATAACAGTCAGAACACGTGCCACGTATGGGCTAAGACTTCCTCTGGACTGAGGGGCCATGGGAAACATGGAAAGTTCTGCCATTACACTCATATCAATACTCCTGTTGTCAGGGGATTACTCACTGGATGGAAAAGTACCTTCGTCGTCAATATAACGGGCTGGTCTGGTTAAAACGCCGTGCCCTGTCAACTTGTCGACGGGCAAAGTATATAGCGCAAAGTCTGTGCATTCAATACTTGGTGCATAATTTGCGGGGAGGAGAGGAACTGCCGCGCTTCGCAGAACAAATTATAAGAAGCGTTGTGAAAAGCATCCTGATAGGCGGAGCCCCAAAGCAAAACGTCCCGCAGCTTTTAACTGCGGGACGTAGCAATGTCTTTTTTTACGTAAGATTGGTTATGCTGTCCGGTGCTGATGCGCTCCACCGGTGATTAGCTGAGCAGCAGAGTGGACGGGAGCTTCTGCCTGCCGAGGCGCAGAACACAACACGCTGTCCATGCGCTGTACTTTTTTCAGCACCTTTTTGACGACCTCTTTAAACGCCTTCAAATCTGTAGGGCCGTAGTGGTAGCGCCCATATCCGATTCCCGCCACGTCCATGATTTCATTATACAGGTAGGGCAGATAAAGCGGGTCCTGCCTGAGGAATTCATGCACCTGCTTAAGAGTCCCGGTTATTTCGACATGATTTTTTGCGGGCTTTTTCAGCAGCTTTTCAAGTTTGCGTTGCACATGCCGCAACGATGTGCGCCATTGCTCCTCACGCGGTTCCCAGAATGGCTGACTGCAAGGAACCATTGCCTGCTGCAAAGCCAGCCGTAGTTTTCCGGCATACTCTTCGGGAGCCTTCAGGATACCCTTTTCGCAGGCTTCCTGCGGGGTGATATACGAAGCTCCATTTATAGGTAAGCCACCCCCGTAAATGTTGTACGCTTCGATATCATTATGTGTTCTGAAATCCTGTTCCAGTTCACGTGCTGCAGCCAGAAACTTTTTGTTTGTACTTATGGTGTTACCGAACCTGTCGCGTGCCGGCTGTTGGATTTTGAGCATTGTTGTGGGGTGCCCTTCCGCGTGGCTCCGGTCTGCGTTCCAGCCAAGATCCTGCCCCAGTAACGCAAATTTTCTGGCACCTGCCCAGTAGAGCAGGCGTAATATGGCAACGTTGACGTTACTGCCTGCTTCAAGAACAAGATCCCCGTTGCCGCCAATGAACGTCGCAAGTCCGCCCACTGTCCATAAAGGAATAGTAGGCCCGGGGTAGCTTGCGACTACTTCATTACGGATTTTTGTGGAATAAATCAGCGGGATGTCTGCTGCCCACTCTTTGTCGAGCCGGTCATATACACCCATTAATACTGCTCCCCAGTCGATGGCTACGCAGAAATGAGGCTTTATGCCTACCCGCTGACATGCAGGCATTGCCTGCAGTGATGTGGCAATGACAGTCTGTTTGTCTGCTGCAGCAATGACGGGACCATTGACGCTTAATGACGGACCGGCACCTACTATAAGTGCCGGTATATCGCGAAGCTTCCCTTCCAGCGGGTTCAGGCTGCCGTTTCGAAGGGCCGTGCGAAAATTATCCAGCTCGTTGGAAACCATTACATCCTGAACATTACGCAGGGTGACCATTTCCAGACCAAAGTTATCCAGCATACCTTTTACAATGCCCCCCCATTCAGAATAGGCGGGAGAAATCTGCTGGCTGGGCAAGTCGATACGCAGGTGAACACTGCCGAAAAGATATTGAACATCCAGCCTGCGAAGAATGTCGTTGACGACAACACGGTCCGGCGGGAGCACTGTTAACTTGCCGGAGCGGATGTAGGGGCTGAAGTCTGACTGCGAAAAACAAAGCGCAAGCATTGCAGCATCCGGCTCCAGAAGAACTATTTTATGGGAGTCAGGGGTGTTGTTGATGACATGCACCAGCCCGTACCCCACGTTGCAGCCGATGATAACTGTGGCGCTGCGTGAAAGGCTGTTTCTGTCTGACCCCGGGCCCGAATCTTTCGTATGGGCCTCTTTGGGAATCCAGCTGCTGTAGCACATGGCAGGAGGTGCTGCGTCAAACAAATAGCCGCCTTCCGGCATCTGCATATCCACCATCTCCCATCTGTTTTTGCCCATACGGGCCAACAGCGGGTCGATATCAGGAGACACCCGTGAAAGCCACTCTGCCGCAGGGCGGCTGGTGGCGATCATAGCCTGCTTGTTATGTGCTAAAAATGATGCGCTTTTCATGCGTTAACGTCTGCAAAAACCTTGCCGATGTGTACAAGAGGCTAATGCCCTGAAAAGACGTAGGTAGTCGGGTGTCATGTTTCCGGCGTCGGGATTTTGGAATGGCTGCTCTGTCAAGTTCGTGTCGCTTTATGCCGATGCGCCGAAAGCGGAGCGACAGATTTTGCGAGCATTCGCAGCATGAGCGGTATTGGCAGGAATGTAACGGCTACGGTAGAAGTATCAGTCACTGGTGGCTGGAGATGCAGCGGGTACCGCCTGCGGAATAAGTGTACCTGTCGCCTGTTGGGTTAGCGCGTGTATCTGCCGTTTATTTTTCTATAAAAACAGGCGGAGTGCATGTCCGCATTCCACCTGTACAGCTTTCTGTTGTTGCCTACTTCATCGTTTTACCGTCAAGAACGATTGCTCGTATCTGCCATGGGCGTAAGGTCAGTAACAGGTTATTTCCCTTTGCCGTCAGAGATGCAGGAGGCTGTTCATCGGCAAGAGCCTGTAGCGTGATAAAAGGCTCTTTATGAGGAATCATGTCCGAAGCCGTTTTCACAACTTTTGGTGGAAGCTTAAGGGGAATGCTTTGCTCGATAGTCTCGCGGCTGAAGTTGGCAACCACGGCCAGCCAGCGCGGCGATGGGTATGTTTTTGTGGGCGGTAATGCCAGAACCGTGGCGGCAACGCCGGACGCGCCGGTTTCCGGCAGGGCGACAAGCTCTGCCAGCGGAATGCCAAGATCGCGTCGAAGCTGCAAAAGTGTTTTTATGCCGCTGGCGTACGAAGCTTCATGCAGAATTTGTGCAGGCAGGCTGTCGTTAAGCATTTTTGCTCTGGGCAAGCCCTGACGCGAAACCATGATGTTGCGGGTAGCGGAGTCCAGAGCATACGCACCGTGAGCCAGCAGTTCAGGGTGTTCTTTTACATCTTCCTGCGGAAGGCTGACAGGCGGCAGGGGCATTGCTCCTGCAATGTCACGGCCGTCCAGTATGAATCCTCCCGGGAGCAGGGCATTCCATGCTGCAAGCAACAAGGTTCCGCGGGTTACTTCCGGTGTCACTTCACGCAGGCCGTAGCGTTGGTCTTTAATGCCCAGCACATGGGCGGCAATGCCAGCCGGTGTTGTGCAGAAGGTATGTTCTGCAGTGACCGTATGCAGAGCCTGCTCGTCCACATTTTTGCGCAGGTCATTTATTATGTCGCGCTGTATTGCAGCAGCAGGTTTGCGGGTTCCCCGCCATTGCAGTGCCGTCTGCTGTCCGAAGGGCGGCTCGGCAAGCTGCGGCATGCTGTAGTCTATACCATTGCCCCATAATACAGGATGCATCATGCGGCGGTGGTCGATTCCGCTGTTTTTCAGAATAGTCATGGTCAGGCGCAGAGGTTCCGCATCGCCCGTCAGCAGCGCATGAGCGGCGGCCGGAGACGCATACCTGTCAACGGCCATGTCCGGACCGCTGTCCAGAATGGCTTTAAGCAACGGAAGCTGCATGGAGTTTGTAAGCAAAGACCATCCGCCGTAACGGCGTACCTCTGACGCTATCTCTCTGGAAGCATCTAGTAACGGGGTTGCAGGGCCGCGCTGGTCCCCCTCGTCAACAACTGCTCCGGCAAATGCTGTAAGATCAAGACCGGCCAACGCTGTACCAAGTTCTCCGACTTGCCGGATGATTGAGCCCGAAAAAACCCGCTTGGCAGCAGCGGAGGGATCGTTCCAGTTCAGTACCGGACGAGATGGGGACTTGTGGGCAAGATACACCCAGCGTCGAAGCTCACCGTCTATGCCGCGCACCTCACCGGTGACGGCCCAGCGTAACGGGTTATTAATATGAACTGCAGCCAGAGCAGGGGGAAGCAGCCCCTCTTTGCGCAGCTCTTCCGTGGCATCGGGTGACAAAAGCTGCCCCTGCCATTCAGATGGAGCATCAGGCAGGTGCTTCCATAACTTACGCGGAACTTCGATTATACCGTAAAGCCCATCGTACCCCTCTTTGCCGCGTGCGGCCAAAAAGAAATCCGGCCCAAGACCCGTTGCAGCGGGTACAAGCATGGTGCCCAGAATGGCGCCATGTGCATTGGCCGCCCTCATAAGCTGCGCAAAAATGTCTGCCGAGCCGCAGGCATCGGCAAAATTATATTGTATGACATCGTCACCGCGTACCGCGGTCAGGTCATATCCCCATAGTCCGCCGGTTACATGGACAGGAGAGGGCAACATACCGCGAATCCCCATGCTTTGCAGCGCCTGCCAGACGCGCTTGTCGGAGAGCACGGCGAAGACAGGTTCGTTACTTTTGCTAAGAATGGATTCGGGGCGTATGGTCAGCCAGGTGTCTGCCTCCCGCAGGAGACTTGCCGGTGCAGGCCGCAGGCCGCCTTTGCGCCATTGCAGATGTGAACCGGAAACAATTTCGGTCAGTCTTTCCGACTGGTCGAGCATCGATTGTCTGGAAAGCCACTGGACGTATCCCGGATCGGCCCGCGGGACCTCACTGGATGGCAGTCCTTTTTCAACGTTATTGCTCTGCGTACGGGAAGAGCATCCGCCAAGCAGTATGCCGGCAGTGATGATAACCATAAGAGCAAGTATTGTACCCATGCGGGAAGAACAACTATATGGATTTGAAAAGGATGAACGAGATAGCGAAAACTGAGGCAGCATGTCCCCTCCGGAATTCTGTAATCTCCCCTTGTATCTCAAAGCGGTTCGATTGACAAAACAGGGGTGACAAGCCTTTCCGATTGTGCGAACAAGCCGTTTCTCTTGTGCTTGGTTGCACTAATGCTCCTTGAATGCCGATGACGGAACTTTTATTCAATTTGTTGCCATATAAGAGTAATATGGCTGTTTTCTATATGCATTACCCGTGTGATGCCATGCATCATTTTGATAAGGATTTGTGAAATGAGTTTTTTTACGGCTGATGCCGATGCCTGTAAGCGCTGCGGTGCCTGTATTCAGGAGTGCCCCGTACTGATTTTAATTGCAGATAAAGAAACAGGTATGCCGAAAATGCGCACCGGTTCCGAAGATGTCTGCCTCCGCTGCGGACATTGTGTAGCCGTGTGCAAAACCGGAGCCGTCAGCCTTGCTCCTATGCCCCCCGAAGGCTTCGTCCCGCTGGAAAAAGAACTGGCTGTAACCTCGGATCAGGCGGAACTTTTTCTTCGTAGCAGGCGCTCTATCCGTTGTTTCAAGCAGCGTCCTGTACCCCATGACACACTGGCCTCAATTTTGCGTGGTGCGGACTGGGCTCCTTCTGCCAGCAACAGGCGGCCCGTACGCTGGGTAATGGTGGAAGACCCCAATAAGACACAGCAACTGGCGTCTATGGTTATTGACTGGATGACGACTCTGCGGCGTGACGACCCTGAACTGGCAAAGAAGTATGGTGTGGCAGGTTTGATCGCGGCATGGCGCAAGGGGCAGGATTGCATTTTGCGCGGTGCGCCCCATCTTGCAATAGCGTATACGGACGAACACACCGACTGGTCTGATGTCGATGGTTCAATTGCATTGACGTATCTAGAACTTGCCGCACATGCTCACAAAGTAGGAGCCTGCTGGGCTGGCTATTTTATTCATGCTGTCCGCGAATCCGAAGCTCTCAGAGAATTTCTGGGGCTGAATGACGGTCAACATATCTGCGGCGCGCAGATGCTCGGGTACGGACGCTACGGCTACCACAAGGTGCCCATGCGTAACGGGTTACCCGCCCGCTGGATTTCTTAACGGCAGGACTGCCTGCCAGACATGCCATTCTGGGCGTTATGTGATGTATATCGGCCTTATTTGTCTGACCGTTTTTTTTGCTTTGTACACAGGGCTGCGCCTTATCGGGCCTTCCGGTCTTGGCCGGGGAGGGCGCTTTACGGCGTGGTTTTGCCTTGTTTACGCGTGGGCCAGCATTCCGGTTGAAGCTGCCATGCTTCGCGCAGGTATCGAAAGCCGGGCCCTTGACGTGCTGGCCTTTGCCGGAGCTATAGCATTCGGCATTGCCGCTTTGGTGCTGGTGGTGCTGGTTTTTCGTGACGTATTATTGTTTGCCGGAAAATCGCTATGTTTTGTCCGCACACTTTCGCAGCGTTTACAGCGTATCAGTCCTGAGAGGGCTGTTGCTGATTCATGCGGTATAACGGATACGTCGCGGCGCCATTTTCTTAAAAGCATATCAGGTACGGGCGTAATGGCTGTGGCAGGAACTTTTTCCGGTTCTGCCTTGTACGGCGCTTTACGTATTCCGCCGCTTACCGATGTCAGCATAAAGATTGCCGGATTGCATCCCGATCTGGAAGGGTACACCATAGTGCAGCTTTCTGATCTGCACGTGGGAGCCTCTTTGGGAGTTGACTGGCTGAATGGTGTCGTGGACGCGGCAAACGGCGCCGGTGCGGATATGATCGCCGTTACCGGCGATATGGTTGACGGGTCACCGGCCCACTTGTGGTCTGATATTCAGCCTTTTGCCCGATTGACCGCACCCGACGGTGTATACGGTGTGTCCGGTAACCATGAGTTTTATTCCGGTATTGAACGCTGGCTACCAGCCTTTGAGGCGGTGGGGCTGACCATGCTAGAAAACCGTAATGTTATGGTTCGGCGTGGTGGAGCTTCTTTGTTGGTTGGCGGTATAAGTGATTACGAAGCAGTACGCTTTGGTCGCAAGTACAGGAGTGATAGCCGCAAAGCTATGCAGGGCGGAGAGTCTGCGGACTTTCGCCTTTTGCTGGCGCATCAGCCTGCAAGCGTTTACAAGGCGCATGAAGCCGGATGGGATGCCATGCTGTGCGGGCATACACACGGCGGGCAGGTGTTCCCCTTTATGGCGGTTGTGACCATGGTTCAGCCTTATCTGAGCGGATTGCATGATCATGACGGGATGCTTGTTTATGTCAGTCGCGGTACCGGTTTCTGGGGGCCGCCTTTCAGGCTGGGCGCTCCTGCAGAGATAACGAGGATAAAGCTGCAAAGAGTATAAGAGTCACTTACGGTTTTATTTTACGATTAAAAAGGCCGCTCTGAAGCAGAGCGGCCTTAGTTTTTGTGTTACTGCCGTGTCGGCTATTCTTTGGTCATCATTTCAATAATCTGCTGCAGACGCTGGGCTTCTTCTGACAGCTGACTGACAGAGTTGGCAGAACGGTTCATGGACTGCAGCGTTTCCGTCGATATCCTGTCTACTTCTGCTGTGGCGCGGCTGATTTCTTCAGAAGCTGCAGATTGTTGTTCCGCTGCGGTGGCAATGGAGCGAACCTGATCGGCAGTTTCAATGGAAAGCTGCAGGATGTGTTGCAAGGCTTCGCCGGACTGGTTGGCAAGCTCCGTGCTTTGCTCAATGCTGGTTACCGCCTTCTGGGTTGCCTCAAGGTTCTTGCGTGCACCGTCCTGAATTTCGGTAATGGCCGTTCCGACCTGCTTGGTTGCGTCCATCGTTTTTTCTGCCAGCTTGCGGACTTCGTCAGCAACAACTGCAAAGCCGCGTCCTGCATCTCCGGCACGGGCAGCTTCGATGGCTGCGTTAAGCGCCAGCAGGTTTGTCTGGTCGGCAATGTCATTGATCATATTCATAATCTGACTGATGCTTTCCACTTGCGAACCGAGCAGTTGCATGTTCGCGCTCAGGTTTTCTGCCTCTGCGGAAACCTGCCGGCTGGCAGAAATCACCTGCTGAACAATCTCGGCACCTTCTTCTGCTTTTGCACGGGCTTCATCGGCACCGGATGCAGCTTCACCTGCACTGCGGGCAACTTCCATAACCGTTGCATTCATTTCTTCCATGGCAGTGGCAGCTTCACCTGTTCTTTCTTTTTGTAACTCCGCTCCCTGATTCGCTTCTTCGATCAGGGCGAACAGATCAGACGCGGCACCGGATACATTCTGGGAGACGCCGTCAGCCTGTTCTGCCGCATTGGCGATGATCGCGTTCTTTTCTTCCATCGCCTGCTGCTGGCGATGGTTTTCCGTCATGTCGGTATACAGGCCGAAGGCTCCAAGCAGCACTCCGTCAAGGTCATACAGCGGGGCTGTATCCACACGCAGGTGAATATCCTGACCGTTGCGCTGCAATACCAATTGCCTGTTCAGTTTCGACTGCTTATCACGCACGGTGCTGCCAAGAATGGTTTCATGGTTTGCATCGTTATGGAAAAGGAGGCCGACGGACTTGTTCTGCCAGCTTTCAGGAGCTCCCTGCGCCTGCAGGACTTGCAACGCAGGCTGGTTGACAAACGAAATGCTTTCATTCGTATCCACCACGATGCACGGCGTAGCCATACCCTGCAGAATGCCATTGGAAAAACCGAGGCGTTCTTTGATAACTGCAACCATGCGCTGAACTGCAATGATGGTTTTACCTATCGCATCATCTGCCTGATAGCTGATGGAGGCATTGTAATTGCCCTGTGCCACTGCCGCTGTAAAGTGCTCAAGCTTGTTAAGAGAGGCTGTGATGCTGCGCAAAACAAGCCATGTGCATATACATCCTATCAGTAATGCCAGAACAGCCACGCCAAGCGAGCCTTTAAGAACCTTTTTGTCCATTCCGCGCAGGGTTTCCTGCTTGCTTAAATGAACTCCTATGTGCCAGTCCCACGGTTCGAAATACTTGACATAAGACAACTGTTCTTCATCATCACGCACGTATGATACTAAACCGTCTTTGACTCCCTGAAAGTGTGACGCCACTCCGATTTCTTCTAACGTCTCCCCCTGTCTTTTCGGGTGGTAGATCATTTCGCCTTTGCTATTGTAGGCAAAAGCAAATCCCAGCCCGCCTACATTGATGCTTGCAAGCGCTTCTTCTAAAGCCGGGGTCATGATTTTTCGTCCGACATAGACGACAGCGACAATATTTCCTGCAGGGTCTTTCAGCGGTTTGTAGGCTGTAATGTACCATGCGTTGACGACAAAGGCTTTGCCTCTGTATGTTTCGCCGCGCATTACTGTTTTATACACCGGACTTGATTCAGGAATATAGGTGCCGACAGCACGTTCACCGTCCAGTTTGAGCACGTTAGTGGATATACGGAGTAATTTTCCGGGTAATACCTGAAAAATGGTTGCTGTTCCCCCGATCATTTTTTGAACGCGGTCGACGATACTGTAATTTTTGTACAAAGGAGTCATGCCTGCATTACTTTGCAGGACCAGGGCAGGAATAGTGGCTGTTGATGTGTCTTGAGTCACCTGATTTACCATTGTGGCAGGATGGCTGTGTGCCTCATTGAGCATCAGCTCGCCGAGATCGCCCATTTCTTTTTCAAGAACGCTCAGGTCGGATGTTACTTTTTCCTGTGTGATGGCATTTTGCATCTCAATTGTGGTTACAAGGTTACCCGTAGTAGATTCCAGAGTGGCAGTACCAAGCTGGGTCATACCGTCGCTGACCAGCCATATGTTTACGCCGCAAAGGAAAATAATGGCAAAGACCAGAACGCCGATACTGCCCGCAAAGAATTTTGCTGAAAGTGTGACTTTATCGAACATCCGAATCCTCCTGCTTGCAATAGAGATAGTTTGAAGAGATGAGGTCTCTGAGACTACTATAACCTTCTAATCGGATTAACACCATGAATCTTCAGTGATAGCAATGGAAAATAAAAAATTTGATACTTCGGACTTTGTTTGCGAAAAGATTGCAGTAGATGAAAGCAGGGTTCATGCTTCGTTTAAAAAAGGTATGTTTAGGCCGGATTTTTCTGCTAAAAATAACAGTATATTTTGTATCGGCCTTGATGGAGAGGGCCGTGATGATGTTGCCGCTGCAATTGCGGTGCGTCTGGATATGCAGTTTAAAACTCTGTCATGCGATTGTGATGCAGAAAGCATTCTTGCCGGCGCTTCCGGCGTTGTTTTTTCCGTGCCGGAAAAGTTGCTGTACGATGAAAACATCCGTTCCCTTATGAAGAATAAAGGGAAAGTTTTTTATCTGATGCCGGATGTCGCGACGTTAGTGCAGGGGATGTCAGAGAACGAACGTGTGTCGCTGCTGGAAAGGTTTACCTCTACAGACCCGCTGTGCATGATGTCGTTGCATTTTATGCTGCAACCGGGGCGTACACCTGAACAGCAGGCAATACATGCTGCCGAGGCACTGGGCGTGGAAGCTCTTTCCGTATCAGAACACATGGACATATCATGGGAGAATGAAAAAGGCCTGTAGCGGACATTTGCAGTGCGCAGATGTCATGTTCTCTTGTCAGACTGAAAACGCCCCGAAACGACATTGTCGTTTCGGGGCGTTTATGTGTGCTCAGCAGGTTTGCTAAATGGCTGTGCTGTAAGCATCCAGTACCCAGCGGCCAAAGCCGAAGCTTAAAATGAGCAGCCCTTCGGCTACGCCTAAGCGGCCCCGCAGCCGGAGCAGTAGAACAATAAGAACAACGGTAACCGCGCTCAGGGCAAGGTTAGGCAGTGCGGACGCATCGACAGCCAAGGGGCGCAGCAACGCGGTAATGCCCAGCACTCCGGCAAAATTAAAAAGATCACTGCCGATAAGGTTGCCCAGCATCATCTCATTGCGGCCCTTAAATGATGCCACGATGCAGGTGACAAGTTCCGGTAAAGATGTGCCGCCTGCAACAATGGTCAGGCCGATAAGCCACTCGCTTACTCCCAGCCATGCGGCAATGGTGGTTGCTCCGTCAATAACCAGCCTGCTGCCCAGTGTAAGCGCCGCCAGTCCAACGACAATTCCTCCGAAGCACCGCCAGACAGGCTGGATTCCTTCCGTGCGTTCAGGTTCTCCCGGCAATACGGGGCTTGCAAGAGAGGATTCTCCTTGTGTGCTCAGTGCTGTTTGCAACGAATCGTTAACTGCAGAAAATTCTTGCCTGCTTTTAATGACCAGCCAAAAAATATAACAGCAAAAGCCGGAAGTGAGCAGAAGGCCTGCCCAGCGCGGAATTGAGCCTGTAGTTGCAGCGCATGTGAACAGAAACATGATGCAGAGAAAAAGTATCGGAGCATCACGGCGCATGATGTTGCGTTCTGGCATGACGGGACGAAGCAAGGCTACACCGCCCAGAATCAGCCCGAGGTTAAAGATATTCGAGCCTACAACGTTTGCAACGGAGATGGACGAATAGCCTTTCAGGGCTGCAGTGAACGAAACCAGAAACTCAGGCAGAGATGTACCCAGAGCTACGATTGTCAGGCCGATGACAAGTTCGGATATGCCGAAGCGGCGGGCAAGTGCGGATGCGCCTTCGACCAATCTGTCTGCACCGAACCATAACAGGAGGCCGCCAAGGGCCAGAAGGAGAATATCAAGAATAGGCATGGTATATATTGTAGGGTTGTCGGAGTTTTCACACAATCCGCGTGATCGGAAGAGAGCTTGTAAATGATGCCGTATGTGCTGGCAACAAGCAAGAACATCAGCCCGTGCATTGCTTCATAATAAAATACCCGCACGGCAGAAGCAGGTTGCCGTGCGGGAGAGATACATCTTTTGAGGCAATGACGGCTAAGAGAATAACTCCAGATATGCTTTGTACAGTCTGGGATTAACCCGGGTAAACGGTGTGAAGTCTGCAGTCAGCTCCATACCCGGAACTAGTGCCCGAACAACAGGAAACTGCAGGTCGCTGCGGCTCAGGTCGACATATACCGGTGTACGGTTGTTGGCTGTGAACATGCGTTCCAGCAACGCAAGATTGCTATGAACGCACCCAAGGCTCATGTCGGGCAGATCTTCCATTTTCCGTTCCGGTATACCGGGCAGAACGGCAGCAGACTCCGGACCGTTGGGGTACGGATATGGTGTTTCGGTAAGGCAGGAAACGATTGCCCTGCGTCCATCCAGTCCCGCACCTGTTGCCCGTGTGATGTTGCCGTCTTTACCGATGACAAACGCTTTATAACAGGGAACCTCGAAGCCAGTTGTCAGATCCTGAAATTGCAGATGGATGCCGCGCGCTTTGTAATCGTCCAGAAGCATTTTTATTTTGGGATCATCTGTAGTCAGTGTAAAGCAACCGCCTCTTGTGTACGGAACGGTTGCTTCTGCGTCGCGTTCGATAATCTCTGTAAGGGCTGCGACTTTCGCCTCTTCCATGATGTTGCCCGAAGCAAGTCCGGTAGACCCCGGGGCTGTGTATAATGATACCTCGTCAAGATTGCAGAATAAAAACACCATCTGCACAGGTACAAGCACTACCGTCTCGCCTTCGGGGCGGGGTGACCTGCCTTCCATCCAGTGAAGAGGTTCGTCCTGATACGGCACTTCCAGAGGAAAATCATTAGGATTCACAACCTCGATGCCTTTTGAAACCAGCTCGGAATAGCGGGCCACCGTGACAGGGTATGTCTGCTTTCTGCCTGTCACTTCGGGACCGTTGCCGGAATCAATAACAGATGCATACGATGATGCGCGCTCGACCATTTCCATGGCATAGGAAACGCGTGCATCAGCAAGCGAAAGGCCGCGGCCGTATGTAGTGGCCAGTCCTTTGAGGTGATGATTATTTGCACCTGCCTGTACGGAAATATCCAGCTGCCATTGCCTGAGCAGAGCTATCGGGCTGAGCGATGCGATATGGCGCATTTCAACGCCGCCGATAATGTTGTTTTCAACCAGCCGTTCCAGAGCAAGCATTGCAGTTTCCTGCGCAGGTGGCCGCTGCCAGTCGGACTCTGTACAAGATGCCTTAACTTCTTCGCGTACATCGGCAACGGAAACCTGCCCGCGGCCAAGCCACAAGTCCGATACGGTTTCAAGGTCAAAAAGCGGCGGCAGCTCTTCATCTTCGGGGTGGGGCAGCATGTTGTGGTCGTGCATGTTGCTGCGGAAAAGTTCAACCCATTCTCTATTCAGGTCCTTATCGGGCAGCTGCGACCACTTGATATATGGAAGCGGAGTATGCTGCTGTAAGTGCTGCGCGGCATCATCCGCAAAGCGGCCAAGCAGCCCCGCAAGCCGCGGAGTCAGCAGGCATACTTCATAAAGCAAGGCCTCTATGACGGGCTTTCCTTTGTATTCTTTGGTAATCATGCTGCGGAGCTTTTTTTGCTCAAAGTCCGTCAGCTTTCTGAGAAGCCATAGGTGCATGAAGTCGTCAGCGGGGTGAGACTCCAGCCATGCGATGCCGTCAGCAACCGTGGTACCCTTTGGCGGTTCACATGAAAAATATCCTGTGGTCGCTTCTGTTCCCGTCAGGGTATAGGCGTAATCCATTGCTTTTGTATCACTTGCAGGTGTGTGCATAAATTCTCCCGAATGATGTGCGAAGGGTATAGCGTTTTTTTGCAAGAGATGAAAGCGGACTGAAATGGTCCGAATTTATCGAAAGGTTGCATGTAGCAATGCAGTTGACCGGAGCCAGTTGGCAGGCATCTGGTAACGTGTTTATCAGTTTGCCGCTGTGGTGCCCTTTTTTGTTACCGCAAAAAGCGGATGCTCATTATGGGGCAGGCTGGTTCGTCCTGTGGTTGCTTTTTGGACCAAGGGGCATTAGCATTTCCTCATGTCTTATCGTAAGCATATTTCTCTTCCTCCCCGCAGGAGCATTGTCTCCTCGGAACATTACTGGCGTACCGGTCTCTAGCACGCCAGCTGCCCTCTATTTTTCTATCTTTTTCTTTTTTTGATTTCTTTTGGAGCTCTCATGCCTCCAAAAGGGGGTATTTTATGTCTTCTGTACGAGCATATCACTGGGTATGCCTTGTGGGTGCCATTGCTTTCGAAGTGGCAGGCACAACGATTATGAAAGCGGCACAAAGCTGGGAAATGCTTTATGGACCCCAGCTTGGAATAGTTTTGATGCTGGTCCTTATCGGACTGTCATATTATCTGCTTTCTCTGGCAACAACGGCGCTGCCTGTCGGTGTGGCCTTCGCGTTCTGGGAAGGTCTGGGACTGTTGTTTATTACTCTTTCCAGCGTGTTGCTGCTGGGAGAAGAAATGACTCTGAAACGCTTTGTGGCTCTTTGTGCCGTTGCAGGAGGAGTTCTGTTGGTTCATCACGGAACATCCAGCGGCGATGCAGGTGACGGCACAGCCGTTAACAGCGGGCGGTGCTGATATGGCTACTTTTTCATCTGTTTTTTCTGTGGGGTTGCTGCTGGTTATACTGGCAGCTGTTCTGGATGTGGTCGCAAACCTGCTGCTGGCAAAGTCTGACGGTTTTCGAATCCGCAGATATGGGGTTGCAGCTCTTGTTTCCGTAGGGCTTGCTTTTATAGCTCTTTCTTTTGCTGTGCGCAGTATGGACCTGGCTGTGGCCTACGCGATGTGGGGCGGCTTTGGAATTCTGGGAACCTCACTCGGAGGCTGGCTGTTGTTTGGCCAGCGGATTACAGCCAGTGCATGGGCGGGAATGGCTCTGCTTGTGTGCGGGCTTTCTGTTCTTCATGTCAGTTGACAGAAGCAGACAATTGAGCTGATACCGCGCATTGTTGTGTACGAATAAATTGCGTTATCAGGCTAAGGTTGGTGTTAGTTTTGCCCCTGTTGCTCCGATTCCGGTTGCGGCAGGGGCATTCTGCACATTCGGGCATAGTGTGTTAGCAGGTGTTCATGTTTCATCTGACGCAATGTCTGTGCAAGGGGTGCGACCAGTTTTTCATGCTTGCGGTTGATATATGCGTGCGCATTTTCAGAAGCCAGCACGCCACTGTTGAATATTTCATGAAGGGCTTCGGGAGATGTCTGAAAATACTTCAGCAGAATAGGTTCCACTTCGATAAAAACATCAACGTGTTTTGCCTGAAGCATCTTGATGCCGGAGGCGGAAGCCGTGATGTGAAATTTTCGAAGATTCTTCTGCCCGTTAAAAAGATCGTCTGCCTGTTTAAATCCTTTGCGGTAGGCCACGGACAGGTTGTTTTGCACGATTGTTTCAGGCGTCAGTGCCGCCATTGGCCGGTTTGTGTATGCGATTACCCGCACATTCAAATGAGGCTCTTCCACTTTGATCAGGTTTGGATGAGCGTCGCCATAATGAGACATTCTGTCTAATTCGCCGTCTGTGTTGCCTGTATCGGCGCTGTAGCTTGCACGGGCTGTCGGCAGATAGACGTAACTCATCCTATAGCCGAGACGTTTGAAAGCTTCGGTATATAGCGCGTTAAGCCAGCACCCCACAGCATCTTCTTTTGGCTGGACATGCGACATGGTAATGGGCGGAAACCCACTGAGCGGAGAGGCCGGAACAGGTGGTCTGTTAGCAAAAGAAGGCAAAGGAAAAGCCAGTAATGTAATCAGAGAGATAAAAAGAATACAGTGTGGCATTAGTGTACCAGAGTGACCTTTATTGAATGTCTAAAGGTTGCTGTGGTTGATCTGTGTTTAAGTCGCTTTACATAAAAGAACATGCCCGGCTGACGGTTCTTTGTGCTTTTTACTGTGAGATATGTTGCACAACAGGTAACCTGTTCGTTGATAAGAGGCAACGCAGGATGTGGCGGGGCCTGATTGGGTATTTTCAGATTGTCTGGAGTTTTATTTAAAGATAGCAGGCGGGTGGAGTGTTCTGGCAAATGGATTATATTTCTGAAATTCGTGCCAGATTTCTTTTTTCGTAAGTAGGAGTGCGGGAAAGTTGTTCAAATAAAACAAATGATCGTTCGATCTTGGCGTGTATTTCTGAAGGAAGCTGCGTACGAGATGTGGTTATTGCTTTACTTTGCAGAATACAGCCTTCCTCTGTTGTTATAATAAGTTGAAAACTTGCACAGTCGTCTGCCGGTGAAGACTGGTGAAAATGATCAAGCAGAATTTTCACTTTTTTAATTTTATGCCGGTAGGGGCGTAGCGCATCTTGCAGTCTGCCGTTTTCTTCAGCTGTAAAATAGGTTTCAGGTCTTGCTTCGTCCTGATCCGGAATCTGAATGGCAACTTTTACATCCGGAATCGTAAGCGAATAGGAAGGCATGTAAAAATAATAAGCGCCTCCGGAAATTCCCGCTAGTAGCAGGAAGGCAAATATGACAGTTGATTTCACCAGCTTCTCCGTGTCAATTATTTTGACTACAGTATCGATTAGATCATGACCATGGAATTAGGGTAACCCCGAATTAGCAGGTAGGGCCGTGACGTACAGGTTACGGCAAAAATGTTACAATGTGATTCTGTTTTACCAAATAGGTGCGGAGCCAGCGTTGTTATACCATGCTGATTCTATGTGATAATATACCTTAGCAAAATGTTTTGTTGTCGTTTTGCTTATACAAAAAGGTGTTTAGTTTATTATGTCAGGCAATAGACGTTTTATAGGGGCTCATATGTCGGCTGCAGGGGGAGTGTATACCGCTGTGCAGCGTGCGCGTGAGGCCGGAGCAACGGCGCTGCAGGTTTTTACCCGTAACCAGCGACAATGGAGGGCAGCTCCCTTGACGGCGGAAGATGTGGAACGATTTGAAGCTGAACGGGCTGCATGGGGGGATTATCCCATTTCTGCCCACGCGTCGTATCTGATAAATCTGGCGTCAGATGCTCCTGAAGGAGCAGAGCGTTCTGTTGCCTTGATGGCTGACGAACTGGCACGTGCCGCTGAATTGAGTATTACTTTTGTGGTGGTTCACCCCGGAGCCCATAAAGGGCAAGGCGTGGAACTGGGTGCCCGTCTGGCGGCCGAACGTCTTGATGAAGCTTTGAACCGCTGTTCTGATGATGCAGTGATGGTGCTGCTGGAAAATACCGCAGGTCAAGGTACTATGCTTGGCGGCGCATTTGATGAACTTGCAGCTATAATCGCGGCAAGCCGTATGCCGGAACGTTACGGTATCTGTCTGGATACCGCTCATGCTTTCGGAGCAGGGTATGACCTGCGAGATGAGCAGGCATATAATACGATGTTTGCCGAGCTGGAGAAGGCAGTTGGCCTTAAGCGGCTCAAGCTGATTCATGTTAACGACTCTCTTTGCGAACTCGGCAGCCGGAAGGACCGGCATACGCATATCGGGCAGGGCGAGATGGGGGAGCAAGCTTTTCAGCTGTTGATGCAGGACCCCCGCCTTGTTACTGTGCCGATGATTCTGGAAACTCCCAAGGGGCAGGGGCTGGATGAAGATATAATGAACATGGCCACGCTACGTCGCCTTGCCGGAGAATAAAAAAACGCTGCCTTTGACGGGCAGCGTTTTTGTTTGCGTTACTCAGGCTGACTACTATGTAAGCCTGTTGCCGGAAAGACTCAGGAGTCGGAATTTTCCTGATCCGTTTGTCCAGATGCGCAGGACTCAGGTACAGCTGAAGTTTCTGCTGAAGCATCTGTAATTTCGCTGAATTTAGGCATCATGGCCTTTTTGGCTTCGCGGTAGTCAGCGGTCACATGGACGGTGCCTTTATCTACGTTAACGTCGTAATCAACAATGACGCGGCGGTCGCCGGGGTACATCAGGTGTTTCTGGCGGATCATTTCTTCCACAATGCCTGTGAGCGATTCCTGCACTTCAGCGGATAAGGAATATTGCGCAAGAGAAGCCGTAAGATTGCTCATCCACTTGTCTTTTTCCAGAAACGCTGCGTTCCACGCAAATACCCCAAGGCCTATGGCATTCTCAGGTCCGTTCAACTCGTCCTGCACGGCCAGCAAAGGGCGGCAAAACTTATACAGCAGGTCAGAAAAGTCACCCTTCATGACGCTCTGCTGAGCCTTTCGGGCTTTTATCTGCTCAATACGCTTTTTCAGTTTGCGCTGTTGTGATGCGTTGTTTCTTGTCATGCAGTCTCCGATAGGTTGCCATTGCGCCGGTGTCGTCTCCGGTTGCGGCGTCTTATGCGCTTTTAGGGGTAAGTGCAAGCCCTGCGCCTGTTTCACGTTGATTTATAAAAGGGGGACAGGCACTATATAACATGTTTGTTTGCAGCAATCCGACCGATCAGGGTGAGTTGTTAATTGATATGTAGAGGAGGGGCTGATGGGGACAAGAGTGATGGCGCTGCCTGTGTTTGACCCGGACGGCGCTGCCAGCCATCTGGGGCTTCGGCGTGAGGACATTCTGGAGCTGACCAAAATGTTTTTGCAGGATATTCCGTCGTGGCGTGAAAGCTTTGCAGAAGCCGCAATCAATACAGAACAGCTGCGCACCGCTTCGCACAGACTGAAAGGGGAAGCTGCAAATATCGGTGCTCAAGCTTTGCGTACGGCTGCGTATAATCTGGAACAGGCTGTTCTGAACGGGTTTGACAGAGTTGCTGTTGAAGAAATCCGGCTGCTTCTGCTAGAGGAGCTTGACGTCTTTGCACGAGAGGCGCAGCTGATTACAGGACCATAAATGCTGCAGCGCACCTAAAGAAAAGTGTCATTCCGGCCGAAACGGAATATGAGGCATGTCATTTCCTTTTTGCATGTCCGACACTGTAGTTCAGGATGCTGCCATGCGTATTTTACTTTTTTTGTTAGCTGTTGCAGGGCTTCTGCTCGGAGGTTGCGGAGTTTACCGTTCGCAACTGCCTGTGGCTGCAACGTATCCGGCCGAGCCTCAGTATAAAATGCAGTCTGCGGGACACTGGCAAGTGCTGGCTTCCGATGTGGCTGACCGTATTGAAAAGGCTTTGGGGGATCGTGACGACCTGCTTACCATTCCTTTGTATCTGCGCTCGCCAAGCAGCAGGCCGTTTTCTGTAGGGTTTTACAGGCTGCTCACCTCTGAGCTTGTCTCCCGCGGGCTGCAGGTTTCTCTTAATAAAGAAAAAGACAACGTGAACGTGGACTATGATGTTTACGTTGTGCACCACTCTGCGCGGTACCAGCGTCCGCCCATCGGAACATTTACAGCCATTGCAGCCGGTGTATCCGCCGCCAGAGGCCTTGAGTCCATTGCAGAATGGATTCCGGCTGCCATTGGTGCCGGTGTGCTGGCTGATCTTGCATCAGGCGCTGTTGCAAGGCCTTCTGACAAGGAGGTCGTTATCAGCGTGAGTATGGCGTATAATAACCGTTATGTGGTGCATTCCTCATCTGTCTATTACATCAATGACCCGGATTGGGAGCTGTACATGGGGCCTGATGACAGCGGCACTTATGTTCAGGAATTTGAGCCCATGCCTGTGCGCGTGGTGAACAGGTAGTGTGGTTCAACCGTATGTACGGAGAGAAAATTATGCGCAACGCAATTTTTATAAAAAGTTATCCAGTCCGTTTGTTGCTGGCGCTTGCAAGCGGGCTGGTGTTTGTGGCGGCTCTGTGGTGCATGCCCGCATATGCTGTTGTAAACGGTGCTTCTACCAGAATGCCTGAAAGCATGGATAGTCAGCTTGCGGCCTTTGCGCCGGATTCGCCGCTGACGCAAGCTGACTTTCGCGCTGCGGATGTGCTGCATACTGCGCTGTCACAACGCCTGAGTCGTAACAGTCCTATTCTGGTGGCAACTCTGGTGGAGCTGAATGACTTTGAGCAGACATCGACATTCGGGCGCCTTGTATCACAGCAGGTGGGGTCGCGGCTGGGGCAGCACGGTTATAAGGTTATGGATGTACGCTTAGGCTCAGAACTTGTCTCGCGCCGTAAAACCGGCGAGTTTATGATGACAAGAGAAACGGCTCGTATGCTGGAAACGCGCTACGCCGCGCAGGCTGTATTGCTGGGCAACTACGTTGTTGTGCGGGGAGAAGTGTTTGTTTCGTTACGGGTACTGCGTCTGGATGACAGGTCCATTGTTGCAGCTCATGAGTTCAGTCTGCCTAACTCCGGCACGGTGCGCGCCATGCTGTCGCGCAAATCTGCTTTTGATAAAGGTGCATGGTCCCGCTATGCGATGAGGCACCGTATGTTCAGTCCGGAAAAATCCGTACTGCCTGTGCAGCCTGTAGTGCGCGAAGACGCTGGCTGCGGATTTCTGGACGATTTTCCGCCAATGAAGTGACGATTGTTACCATTAGGTATTGGGCGAGGGCACAAGGTGCCCTCTTCTTTTGGAGAGAATAGCAGCGGGAAAAAGATGTTAAAAATTACTGCAAGGAAAATGAACCATACCTTTGTGTTGTTCTTTCTTCTTGAATTGCAAAGCAAAACAGACTAAATAGATTGCCGCCGCCTAGTTGTCGGGACGCTTTTCCGGTAATAACAGCGGTGCCGGTTCAATGCCGGAGTGCAGTCTGTAAACGGCGCAAGGCTTGTGCCGCTTGCTTTTTATGCGGCTGTCAGGCATTGTCTCCTTTTGGTTTCACCTGAAAGTAATCCTTGACTCGGACCCTACCTTTTTTCTAAGAAGGTCCGTTCATTTTTTTGTAAGGAGTGTCCCATGAAAAGAACGTATCAACCGAGCAAAATTCGTCGGGCGAGAACTCACGGGTTTCGTGCTCGTTCCAGCAGCCCCAGTGGCCGTGCTATTCTGCGTCGCAGAAGAGCCAAGGGCAGAGCTAAGCTGTCCGCATAGTGCTGGCTCGACCCAATCGTTTGACACGGCGGCCTGACTATGTAGCCTGCTACAATACAGGCCGCCGTTACTTTTCCAAGCATTTCATCGTGTTCGCCCTTGAGCGTCAGGACACTGCGCCAGTGTGGCGCTACGGGCTCGCCGTGAGTCGCAAGGTGGGAAACGCTGTTCGCAGAAACCGGACAAAGCGCGTTCTCAGAGAATTTTTTCGCCTGTATCAAGATGAGATGCCGGGGGGCATGGACTTGGTTGTTGTGCCCAAGCGTCGCCTCGACCCCAAGCGTGTCTCGCTGGATTTAGTAGTACAGGAGCTTTTGCCTCTTGTCTGCGGAATCCGCGACAGCCAAAGCTGCGAGGCCAGTGACGGAACGCCATGAACATCGAACTGCGCAAAATCGCAATCCTTCCTATCCGGTTCTATCAGCGTTTCATATCGCCGCTTTTCCCGCCGTCATGCCGTTTTGTACCTTCCTGTTCCGCGTATGCAGCGGAAGCTCTATTGCGGCATGGCATCATCAAGGGCGGAGCCCTTGCCTTCTGGCGCATTCTCCGGTGCAATCCTCTGTGCGCCGGCGGCTATGACCCCGTTCCCGAATCCAGAGATCAAGACGCAAAACGCGTCAGGAGCTGTTGACGTCACATGGAAAACAAGCGTCCCATAATCGCCGTAGTGCTCAGCCTTTTTGTGCTGATCGGCTGGTCTTACCTTTCTGAGTTCATGGGCTGGGCACCTGCACCTGCCCCTAAAGAAACCGCTGCAGTGGAGCAGACTGCCGACGTGCAGAAAAATGTTCCCGCAGCCGAACAGGTTGTGGCTCCTGCCACTGTTTCTTCTTTTGTGCCCACTGAAGGCCGCGAAGTTACAGTTGATACACCGCTGTACTCTGCTGTGTTCCACAGTCAGGGCGGTGTGCTGAAGCACTTCAAGCTGAAAAAATACAAAGACACCATTGAGGAAGATTCGCCTCTGGTCGAGCTGATTTCTGATAAAGCAGCCGGCAAAGCCCCCATGGGTATTCTGATGAACGGTCAGCCCACATGGAAGCTGGCCAGCTGGCAGTTTGACGGTTCCGACCTGAAACTGGACGGCAGCGATAAAGGCCAACTGGTTTTCGTGGGAGAACTGGAAGGCGTCCGTTTTGAAAGAACGTTGACTTTCGACCCTGCCAGCTATCTGATTTCAGAAAATGTCCGCATGATGGACACCACCGGCGTAAGTCGTGACTTCCGCCTTGGCGTTACCATGAGCACAGGCTCTCTGAGTCCCGAGGGCGGTGCCTACAACCTGACCCGCCTTGCCTGGTATCAGGACGGTTTTGACGAAGAAACTTCCGCTGACGACCTGACAGAAAAGGGCGTGCAGGTAGAGAATAACATCAGCTGGGGCGGCGTGATGTGCAACTACTTCATGGCTGTCATGGCTCCTGCTGATACTGCTTCGTTGTTTAAGGGACTGCTTGAAGATGGTGTGTACCGCAGCGTGGTTGAGAAAAATGGCGTTGCGGTGGCTGCACACGGCACTACTGATTTTGCCATCGACTACTACATCGGCCCCAAGGAAAGCGACAGACTTGCCGCCATGCCTGATAAGCTTAGCGAAACGCTGAACTACGGCTGGTTTACTTTTCTTGCCAAGCCCTTGGTATCCGGTCTTAAATTCTTTTACTCCTATGTGGGTAACTATGGCGTAGCCATTATCTTTCTGACTATTTTGGTAAAGCTGCTGTTCTGGCCGCTGTCCCAGAAAAGTTACAAGTCCATGGAGCAGATGAAACGACTCCAGCCCATGGTTCAGAAAATCAAAGAAAAGTACGGCGATGACCGCCAGCGTATGAATCAGGAGGTCATGGAACTGTACAAGACTTATAAGGTTAACCCTGCCGGCGGCTGCCTGCCGATGCTGCTGCAGATCCCTGTATTTCTGGGACTGTATCAGGGCCTGCTCAACGCCATCGAACTGCGTCATGCGCCTTTTATTGCGCATCTGCCGTTCACGGATATCGTTTGGCTGGCTGACCTTTCGGCTGCAGATCCGTTCTGGATCACCCCTATCGTGATGGGCGCCACCATGCTGTTGCAGCAGCGCCTTACTCCCGCGCCGGCTGACCCCACTCAGGCGAAGATCATGATGTTCATGCCCGTTATCTTTACTGTCATGTTCCTCAACTTCCCCGCAGGACTCGTTGTCTACTGGTTGGTCAACAACGTGCTGTCTATCGGTCAGCAGTGGTTGATGCTCCGTAAGTCCTAAGTTTCGCCTGACAACTGCGTTTCGACTTCGAGGTAATAAATGGATGGATTTAAGGAGTTTCAGGGCAAAAGTCTTGATGATGCCATTAGGGAGGCATGCAGGCACTTTGATACAGAAAGGGAGAAACTGGAAATTGATATCCTGAATGATGCCAAGACCGGTATCTTCGGTCTGGTAGGGGCCAGAAAGGCCCGCATCAGGGCAAGAAGGATGTCTTTTGACCACCCTGTAGCTGATAAACGTGCCCGTAATGCCGGAACAATGTCGCGTGAAGAGTCTGCTTCCAAACAGGCAGACTTTAAGAAGAAGGAGCGCGATAACAGAGATTCCGGTAAACAAGTTGCAAAAGAAACAGCCAAAGAGACTGTAAAAGAACAGGCTCAGGCTGACCGTAAAGTAGAAAATGAAGCTGCACCTGAGCGTGCAGAGACTGCTTTCGAAGACCACTCCGCTGCATCTCAGGATCAGGAAGGTAAGTCTCGCAACCGCTCCCGCAGAGGCAGCCGTGGCAGAAAGGACGGTGAAGCCCGCGCAGAAGCCGGTAAGGCTGAAGGCTCCAAGCTTGCAGCCCGTGGTGGAAACCGTAACCGTCATAAGCCTGCTCAGGACGAATCTGTTGCCGAAGCGTCGGATGCTCCTCGTGAAGCTGCAGACGCAGCCGGAGAAGAGAAGGACGAAAACGGTCAGAGCCGTGCGCGTAAGCGCCGCCCCCGTCCACGTCGTAAAAACGGCGGAACAAGAGGCGAAAGCGCAGCTCGTACCGAAGGTTCGGATTCCCGTTTTTTCGGTAAAGATGCATCCGGTCCTGCTGGTGACGACGGTGAGCTTGACGACAATGGTGATAGCTACAACGGCGACGACTATAACGGTGACCACTCTGTAGAAGTGAACCTTGCTGATCTTGATCAGGATAAGGTGATCTCTCTTGTGCAGGAAACTGTTGAAAAGCTGATTCTGCCTGTTATCGGTGAAGTGAAGCTTGCTGCTCGCGTCGAAGATAATCGCGTTAAGGTGCTGGTTGATTGCGGTGATAATTCCGGCCTGTTGATTGGTCGTGAAGGGCAGACTCTGGCTTCGTTCCAGTATCTTGCGAACCGTATTGTCGCCAAGGAGCTGGGCGCACCTGTGCGCATTCAGCTTGATACCGGTGATTACCGCGAGCGGCAGGACGAAAAACTGCGCGATCTTGCCCTGCACCTTGCAGACAGGGCCAAAAACCTTGGCAAGCCGCAGTCTACTCGTCCTTTGAGCTCCTATCACAGACGCATAGTGCATCTGGCTTTGCAGGAAGATGACGGAATCCAGACCCGCAGCAAGGGCGAAGGTCCTATGAAGCGGGTGGTTATCCTGCCCAGACGCAAGGGCTAGTCCCGACCACTGACAATCCTGAGCGGAGGGAAGTCCTGTTGGATTTTCCTCCGCTTTTTTGTGCCATGCTTAAATGATGCGACAATCCTTCCGCCAGCCGTCTTGCATTGTCCTTGGTGGGGCGTATAGTGTCTTAATACTTTTGCTGACTTCTTTCATATCAGGAACGGAATATGACCCAGCCTGCAACCACTGATACCATTGCCGCTATTGCAACGCCTCTTGGGCAGGGCGGTGTAGGTATCATCCGTATAAGCGGTCCTGAGAGCCACCGTATTCTCTGCCAGCTTTTTGTCTCGTCCAACGCTGCTTTCAAGGGGTTCTGCCCGCGTGTGCTGCATCATGGCCGTGTTCATGATGGCTGTGCTCACGGTGGCACAGAGCCTCATATGCTTGACGATGTACTGGCTGTACACATGCCGGCCCCGAATACCTTTACAGGTGAAGACGTTGTGGAAATCAACTGTCATGGCGGACCTGCCATCCTTGCTGCTGTACTGGATGCAGTGCTGAAAAAAGGGGCCAGACCGGCGGCACATGGTGAGTTTACCAAAAGGGCTTTTTTAAACGGACGAATGGACCTGACGCAGGCCGAGGCTGTAGCTGAGATGATTGCCGCGCCCGCCAGTGAAGGTGTCCGTCTTGCACAAGCGCGACTTAACGGCATGCTGGGGCAGTATATCAGCGCTCTGCGTGAAAGACTTGAACTCGTTCGGGTCCAACTGTGCGTAGCGGTGGACTTTCCCGACGACGAGGTAGAATGCCTTGCCCCTGAAGAGTTTATGAGTTCTGTGGATGAAGCATCACACTCTATCCGTACACTTATCGGTAACTATGAGCGGGCCCGCTGCTGGCGTGAAGGTGCGCAGGTTGTGCTTGCAGGGCAGGTGAATGCCGGTAAATCCAGCCTGATGAACGCTATGCTGGGCAGACGCCGTGCGATTGTTACAGATGTTCCGGGTACGACCAGAGATTTTCTGGAAGAAAGCATCGTGCTGGACGGGTTGTCTGTCCGCCTTGTGGATACGGCAGGACTGCGCGAAACGGGTGATATTGTAGAGCAGGAAGGCGTGCGGATGAGCCGCGACCTTGCAGCGCAGGCTGATCTTGTATTGCTGGTTGTGGATGCAACAAGGGGCATCGGGACGCATGAGTCTGAACTCCTTGCAGGCATGAAAGCCGGAAGCGCGCTGGTTGTGCTGAATAAAGCTGAGCTGCTGTCGGAAGAAGACAAGAGCCGCCTGCAAAGCGAACTGGCTCCATGGCCTGTAGTTGCCATCTCCGCTAAGCAGGGACAGGGTATCGACGTGCTTTCATCTAAAGTGCGTGAGATGGTTCTGGAGCGAAGCGGTGCGGCTGCTGCTGAAGCGACAACATCGGACCTTGCTCCCAACCTGCGCCAGACGGAAGCCCTTCGCCGAGCACTGGAAGAGCTGGAAGCCCTTTCGGCGGATATAGATGCTGGTGTTCCATATGACCTTGCCGGAGTCCGGCTGGAAACGGTCTGTGCTGTGCTTACAGAAATTACAGGTGAGACCACGCCTGATGAAATTCTGAACAAGATTTTTGATTCTTTCTGCATAGGAAAATAAGCTGCACAGCCAAAAGCTCGTCGGTATCCGGCGGGCTTTTTTGTTTTTAAAAAGCCGGATGTGATGTGCGTCACAGTTCAGGGCACTACGCAATGGCAGCATCAATTTGCCTCACCAGAACTATAAGGAATAAAACGGATGTCCGACTTTGCATCAGATACAGTTGTTACAACGGCCTGCCGTAGCGCTCAGGGGCTAAATTGTCGTTTTGGCCTGTTCATGCCCCATAACTTTCTTGCGCGTGTACAGGGCGTAATAACGGATAGCGGATGGGATGGATTTCTGAAGGACAATTTGCGCGGTCCTGTGCGCCAGCATCATGCGTTCAAGGTAGCAGTCAGCGGATGTCCCAATGGCTGCGCAAGGCCGCACATCGCCGATGTGGGGATAATTCGTGTATGCAGGCCGCAGGTCGACGTGAGTTTATGTTCCGGTTGCGGTCGTTGTGCTGCTGCGTGTCCGGATGCTGCAATTACGATGAGCGAAGATATACCGCAATTTGACAGAGCGCTGTGCATTGATTGCGGGCAGTGTCTGATGCGGTGTCCGGAACAAGCCCTTTTTTGTGATCCAGAAGGGTTTAAGGTTGTTATGGGAGGGCAGCTGGGCCGGCATCCGAGGCTTGCAACGCAAGTTGGCGGAATAGTGGACGACAAGACCGCTCTGTGTATGCTTGCGCGGGCAATGGAATTTTACATGCAGCATTACAGGAACGGCCTGCGGTTCGGTGCGCTGCTGCGTGAAAGGCAACAGGAGCTTGAAGCCTATGTCCAGCACTCATGCGGATAACACTGCGGTAAGGCCGTCTTCACTTTTTTTGCTGCCTCTGCTGCCGTGTCTTGCTTTGCTGCTGTTCGCCGCACACTATGTGCGCCTGCACGAATGGTGGCAGGCAGTCGGAATTCTGTTTGTCAGCGGTCTGGTATGGGGACGTTCGGCATGGATGCGCTTTGTCGGTGCAGCAGTATTGATGCTCGCCGGCTATGAATGGGCGCGGACTGCATCGTTGCTTATTCTAGGGCGTATGGAAGTGGCAGCGGACTGGCAGCGTCTGGCTCTTATTATGGGCTGTGTTATTCTGTTTACCTGTGCGGGCATGTTGATACTGCTCAGCAGCAGGGCTGCTAAGCGGTTTTATCGTTATGAATCCACTGGTGTCATGCAGGCAGCCGCATTCATGCTGACAGTCTGCCTGCTGTGGCTGACACGTGAAAAAGCAGCCGCAATAACTCCGCTGCTGGCAGATAGAATTGCGGCAGGTGCTGGTTGGCTGCAGATGGTGTTGACAGGTACTTATGCTGCATGGATAAGCCGCCTGTTGTTTGAGCCGAAGGTGGCTGTCAAAGTACGCCCGCGTATATGGGCGTTGTTTTCTGTTGTGTTTTTCGGGCAGCTGGTATTGGGGCTGCTGGGACTGGATATTCTGCTTATGACGGGCAAGCTGCACCTGCCTGTTCCTGCGCTTATTGTTGCGGCTCCGCTTTTCAGGGGAGACGGCTTTTTTATGCTGGGCCTGTTTGCTTTTTCAGTGTTGTTGCTTGGCCCTGCGTGGTGCAGCCACCTGTGTTATATCGGAGCATGGGATGATGCCTGCAGCAGAATCAAGAAAAAGCGGGGCAAGCCTGTATCCCGACGTGCGAGGGTGTTGTACCGCAGCCTCATTGCAGTGTTGGTGTTCGGCGCAGCAATACTGATGCGTGCCGCCGGAGTGTCTACACTCGTGGCAGTGCTGGCTGCAGCGTTATTCGGGATTGGTGGTATCGGCACTATGCTGGCGATAAGCAGTAAGGCCGGTATGATGGTGCATTGTACTACATGGTGCCCTATGGGCCTTATTGCCAATATCGCCGGTAAGATTGCCCCCTGGCGTCTGCGTGTAAACAGCAACTGCACCCGCTGTAAAGCGTGTCTGGCAAAGTGCCGCTATTCCGCACTGAGTGAAGATGCATTGGAGCGTGGCAGGCCGAAGTTGACGTGCACTTTATGCCGCGACTGCATGTCGGCATGCCGTCATGGAGCACTTTCCATCACTCTGTTCGGACGTGAGAGTGGTACAGTGCAGGCTGTTTTTTGTGCTTTTGCTGCATCCTTACATGCTGTTTTTCTGGTTGTTGCGCGTATGTAACTACAGTTTGTTGGCCATAGGGGTTTACGGAACGGGGCGGCATCATGTATTAGAACGCCGCCGGCTATTTCCGGCAATTAACTACCGGAACCCTATTTCATGAAAAATATCCCAGAAAAATACAAAAGAAAATATAGTAAGGAAGAGATCAACGCCTTGCCGCTAAGGCGGTATTCCGGCCCTGTTTCGCTTGTTCGGACTGAAGAAGAACTAGAAGCTGCGCTTACTGACCTGCGCAACGAAGAGTTGATCGGGTTTGATACTGAAACCCGCCCCACATTTCGCAAAGGCAAAATGAACCTGCCCTCACTTATCCAGTTTGCTTCGCAAGAGACTGTGTACTTGATTCATCTCGGATGGGTACCTTTCAGTGAAGGCATCAAGGAGATTTTGTCTGATTCGGACATTGTCAAGACCGGTGTGGCCGTGCGGGATGATATCAAGGATTTGAAAAAGCTGGCAGATTTTAATGATGCCGCAGTAGTTGATCTGGGCGAAGTCGCCCGTGAGCTTGGCATGGAAACCCATGGTCTGCGTAATCTGGCTGCCAATCTGCTGGAGTTTCGGATTTCGAAGGCTGCGCAGTGTTCCAACTGGAGCAACCTTGAATTGTCTCGGCAGCAGATAAACTATGCCGCGACAGACGCATGGGTGAGCAGAGAAATTCATCTGCGCATGCGCGAACTGGGCTTGGTAACATTCTAGCCACAATTAACCGTTCATTTGTGCCGTTAAGGGACAAAACGACAGCCGCTCTGTATTTGCAGGGCGGCTGTCGTTTTTGTTACGACCTGAGTAAAATTTGTGTTACACACATTTTACGGACAGTATTATACCATAAAATAGTTCTGTTTTTGCAAGTCATTAAGCTTGCGTCACCTGATTGTAACTATGCACTCTTTAAATTGTAACTCTGGCATGTTGTAAGGCTGGTCGTAACGAACCGGAGGCGAAGACCATATGTCGAATGAAAGACTGCTCGTTGTGGAAGATGACGAGGATATCCTGCAGCTGCTTACTTTTACATTGGAATCTGCCGGGTTTGATGTTCTGGCAGCCTCTGACGGAAGAAGCGGACTGGAACTGGCAATGCGGGAGCAGCCGGAGATGGTTATTCTTGATTTGATGCTCCCGGGCATGAGCGGGCTGGACGTATGTAAGGAGCTTAAGCGACTTCCCGCCACAGCGGAAACACCGGTGATAATGCTGACAGCGCGGGGTGAAGAAGTTGACCGGATTGTCGGCCTTGAGTTGGGAGCCGATGACTACGTGGTCAAGCCGTTCAGCCCCCGTGAGTTGGTGCTTCGTATCAAGGCTGTGCTTAAGCGGGGAGCACCCGCATCAGCGCCGGAGCCTGAAGAGCGGACCCGCTGGCAGGTAAAGGGCCTCAGTCTTGATCTGGAAGCACACCGTGTGGAAATTGACGGCGAAGAGACGCAGCTTACCGCGACCGAGTTCAAGCTGCTTTCAGAGTTGGTCCGCAACCGTGGCAGAGTACGGACCCGTGACCAGTTGCTGAACACGGTGTGGGGTTATGAATTTGAAGGGTATGCGAGAACCGTGGACACGCATGTGCGGCGTCTGCGTCAGAAGATAGGTGACTATGCCGCATATGTTGAAACAATTCGTGGCGTGGGTTACCGATTCAGAGAGTAACCGGAGAAACAGAATTATATTATGGCTACCGCAACAAAGATGTACGCAAAAGGGCTCGATTTTTTTTACGGAGATTTCAAGGCCCTGCACGACATCGATATCGAGTTTGAAAACAATCAGGTAACAGCCCTTATCGGTCCTTCCGGATGCGGTAAAAGTACATTTTTACGCTGTCTGAACCGCATGAATGATCTGATTGCCATTTCGCGGGTTCAAGGTGAAATCTGTCTTGATGGCGCAAATATTTACGCCCCTCAGGTGGATGTAGTGGAATTGCGTCGCCGTGTGGGGATGGTTTTTCAGAAGCCTAATCCGTTTCCGAAAACAATTTACGAAAATGTGGCCTACGGGCTGCGCGTGAATGGTGTGAAAGATAAAGAATGTCTGGCAGGAAAAGTAGAGCAGAGCCTGCGACATGCTGCCTTGTGGGACGAAGTGAAAGACCGGCTGCATGATTCGGCATTAGGTCTTTCCGGCGGGCAGCAGCAGCGCCTCTGCATTGCCCGGGCATTGGCTGTGGAGCCCGAAGTATTGCTGATGGATGAGCCTGCATCGGCGCTAGACCCCATTGCCACTCAGAAGATTGAAGAACTTATCCATACTCTTAAGCAGAATTACACCATTATAATAGTGACTCACAGTATGCAGCAGGCTGCCCGCGTTTCCGATGTGACTGCATTTTTTTACATGGGCCGCCTTATTGAATCAGGCAACACCGAAGTCATATTTACACGCCCCGGTAATAAGCAGACTGAAGACTACATCACCGGCCGGTTCGGCTAGTAGGAGTATACATGGCTACGGGTACACATTTTCATCAGGAACTTGCTACTCTCCGTGTCAAAGTGCTTGAAATGGCAACGCTGGCACTGCGAAATCTTGAAACTGCCATTAAAGCGCTGCATGAGCGCGATTATGAACTTGCACAGTATGTTATCGATCATGACTGCGATATTAACCGGCTTGAATGCGAGATTGATGATCTGAGCCTGCGCCTGCTTGCGCTTGAGCAGCCTATGGCGGTCGACTTGCGGACGATTGTGGGTATACAGCGTGTTAACGTAAATCTTGAACGTGTTGGTGACGAAGCTGTGAACATTGCGGAAAAAGCAATGTTTCTGGCTTCACGCCCCGTATTGCCCTTCAGCGAACAGCTGGAAGAACTGGCAGAAGTTGCCAGAACCATGTTTGTACATTCTCTGACCTGCTTCAAAGATAACAATGTAGAAGCTGCGTATGAAGTGTGTCGTATGGATTTAAAGTGCAATGCGTTGGAAGTTGACCTGCTGAAAGGCCTTATGGACTATATGTCCAAAGAAAGTCCCGCAGTGGAGCGCGCAGTACATACCATTCTTATTTCCCGAGCGCTTGAGCGTGTCGGTGACCTTTCTACGAACATAGCTGAAGCAGTGGTATTTATTGTGGACGGCGACAACATCAAGCATCGTTTTTTTGATTAAGCGATTAGTACAAAGAAAGTAAAAAGCGGCTCAGGAGAGCCGCTTTTTTTGTTTCAGCCTGACGTGTGGAGTGCATGCTGCACCCAGGCAGTATGAAAAGCCTATATCCGGTTACGCTGCCCTTTGTCTGTACAGCTTGATGGTATATTTGGCCACAGCGATAATTTCTTCCAGCTTTGGAAATGTTGACGCCTGTGCAGGGGGCTCCTGGACAACGGGGCCGGTATCCAGCAGACGCTTGCGTAGGGGATGAGCGCGGGCAGGCCCTGCAATTGTTTCTACTGCATCGCAAATCTGTTCCATTGTTCTTTCCGGCGATTCTGTAAACTGACATGCCCGTGCGATGCATTCATGTAGTCTGACTTCTGGTGTCAGAGTGGTGCCGTGCAAGAATGCTCCTGCTGCGGCGTGCAGGTTGCCCTGACGGACAAGGTTTGCCGCACTTTGCAGCATAGGGTTGGTGGCACTGCCTGCCACCTCCATCAACTTTGCAAACACGTTACGAGCTTCGCGAAAGCGCTCTTGCCTGAGATGGGCTTCGCCGGAAAGTTTCAGGCATTTATGATAATTGGGCATATTGCCTTTTGCCTTCCAGCAGCGGGCCATTCCTGAATATGCATCCGCGTGCAGGGCGTTAATGCGCACGGCATTGCCAAATGCCTCAAGAGCACTGTCATAGTCGCTATGTGACAGGTGCTCCATCCCTTTTGCAAACAGTTCCTCATCAGGCGAGCTATTTCTGGTTATTACACTGGCAAAAGCTGCAAGCGCTTCATCAAAAGCCTCTTTGCAAAGCGTGGTCTCTGCCTTGTTCATCAATGCGCCAGCTTGCCTTGTACGCTGCATGATACCGCGGGCACGTTTGATCTGCGTGGCAAAGCTGTCAACGGTATACGGCCGTAACAAAAAGCCGCAGCAGCCTGTCTGGAGTACCTTAACAACGGTTTCCCGTGTGGCGGAAGATGCCATGAAGATGATGGGAATGCTGCTGAGTAGCGGATGCTTTGCCATTATGGCTGCAAACTCCAGCCCTGATATGTCATCCAGCACCTCATCACATAAAATGAGATCCGCAGGCGGAATATGGTTGTTTTCGGTGTGCAGTCTTGTAGCCTGCAAATCGAGCCACTTTGCAGTCCGGATGCCGGAGCCGAATGTTTCCACCGTGCGGATACCGCACTGACGCAAGGTTGCCTTATCCAGCGAGGCAACACCATTATGCGGTGTCAGTACCAGCGCTCTGTATTGTGCGGCAGCTATAGCTGCCGCAACAGGATCAGAGGCCTGATGTGCGACAGAATTAGTATTCCGGTATTGTATCTGATGCATGATTGTCAGCCCTTTGCATGGCTGCCCATAGAGGGGAGAAGGGCGGCCGTTGCTGCAAATCATATCGGCATTTGCGGGCCGATTCTTTAGCCTGATGATACTGCAGAAAAAGAAAAACGCCCGCTGTGCGGGCGCTTAGTGGATTTTTCTATCCCCATGCGTGGCATGCCAATGTAAACAGTGCCAGAATGGAAAGAAAACCTGTCGCAATATACAGGCGCTCGAATGACATGTTTCCCCCGGGTTGATGGTCTTGCTCCATCCCCTCCCGTGTCCGAGCCTATTTATAAAGCGGAATTACCTTGGCGACACGCTGGCCCATCGCCACTGTAGGACGTTCCGGTTTGCGCACGGCTGTGCGTTCTTGTCCGAAATGGCTTGCGCAGTGGTTGCAACGCCATTGACCTTCCTGCTGGGAAAGCCGTACCAGCAGGCCTTCCTTGTTATAGCATTCAGGACAAAACGGGCCTTGTCTGATACTGCCCGTATGCAGCCAATAACTATTGCCGTCGAAGACAAGGTTTTTTGAAATGTACAAAATGTCTTCATATTCCTGAATCTGAGCCCGCAGGGATGTATTTTCGTCACAGGCAGCTACATAGTTAGATTGTAACTCCTGCAAAAGGCTGCGGGCTTCATCGGGACGGCCTTTCAGGTACAGTTCATGAACCTGTTTAAAGCGATAGTAATCAAGCATGAGTGTTCTCCGCCAGAGTCCGGCTAGCGGACTGTTATGCACTCTGTCACACCCTATGCAATCGGTAGGTTCCTGACTTTCTTTAGGCTGCAAAAAGAAAAAGCCCGCATCCTTTTCAGGATGCGGGCTTTTTAGCGTGTGTTTTCAGTTAACTGTGGCTTTCTTCCGTTCCGGAGTTTTTCTCCATACCTATAAAGAATGAAAGCAGTGCCGGTATGACAAACACAGTGAACAGCGTGGAGATGGCAAGGCCGCCGAGCACGACAGCACCCAGACCGCGGTACAGTTCCGACCCTGGGCCGGGGGCAACAACCAGAGGCAACATGCCGAACAGTGATGTCGTTGCACTCATATAAATGGGGCGCAGACGTGTGCGTACAGATTCGCGGATGGCCGTCTGTGGCTCCATGTTCAGTTCACGAATGTTATTCAGAGACTGGTGCACGATGAGGATTGCGTTGTTTACCACTACGCCTATCAAGATGATAAATCCGAGCATGGTCAATACATCCATAGGCTGGGGGGCAATGAATATGTTTTCAAGGCGCAGGCCTATGATGCCGCCCGCAGCTGCAAGCGGTATGGTAAACATAATAAGCATGGGATACACAAAGTTGCCGAAAAGAGCCGACATCAACAGGTATGTGATGGCGAGTGCCAGCAGGAAGTTCCATTGCAGCGCTTCCCGTGTCTGTGTCAGTTTGTCGGCAGCACCGGAAATGGAATACTTGATTCCGGCAAGCGGCCCCTGAGCCAGCTTGGGAATAATGTCGTTTTCAATCTGTTCCATAGCCTGCTGCAGCGGAATGTGAGCAGGAGGGGTAACCTGCAGGGTTACAGTCCGCTGTCTTTCAAGGTGCCTGATCTGCGTTATGCCGTAAGTACGCACCAGATCGGCCAGTGAGGAAACAGGCACTGTTCCGCCGGCAGGGGTGGCAATCAGCGCTCTGTAAACAGCTTCAGGCGTGTTCAGTTGCTCACCTTCAGCCTTGATGACAAGATCGACTTTCTTTTTACCTTCTTCTTTAAACTCGCTCACCTTTCTGCCGTCCATAAGCACATCAACGGCAATACCCAGATCGCTTGCGCTCATTCCTGCAGCGCGCAGACGTTCTCTGTCGGGGATAAGACGGACTTCGGGGAACAACAGTTCAAGCGAGGGCAGAGGGCGTATCTGTGCGCCCGGAATTTCACCCATCAAAGTGCCGAACAATGCTCCGGCACCGCCTACCAGCTGATTCAGATCAGAAGCACGCAGGTCGACCTCGATGGTGCGGCCTTTGCCAAGCGATGTCTGGAAGATACCAGCCTGCAAGCTTACCCCGAACATGCCGGGGATGGTATTCATAATGCGGCTGAACATGGGAATGAGTTCACCTGCCCGCTGTTCATGCACACTGGTGGCGCCGAACAGCATAAAGTCCGGTGCACCCACATAGAAAAGGCTGTGAATGGCAGGGATGCCGTCCGCCTCTTTTTTGATGTGCGGTTCTGCCTGTGAATAAATGTACTGTCCGATCTGCTCCCGTTCTTCCAGAGAAAGACCGGGGGGCGGAATAAGAATGGAAAGCACGAGGTTTCTGTTGCCTTGTGGAAGGTATTCCATTTTAGGAAAGAAAATAGCTGCAGAACCGACTGAAATGGTTGTCAGCAGCAGAATGGTTATTAGCTTGGTCAGTGCATTCTTTAGGGCCAAGTCTACCAGAGCCATCATAAAGCGTGAGAAGCCGTTTCCGATGGTGGTGATGACTTTTATGCCTCTGGGGCCGTCTTTACGCTTCGACCTTGAAAAGAAAAGATTGGCCAGCATGGGAATGACAGAGATGGACACAAAGAGCGACAACGTGATGGCGCAGGTAACAGCAATGGCGATATCTTTAAACAGCTGGCCTGCTTCCTGTTCAATGAACACAACAGGAAGAAAAACCGCGACGGTTGTCAGGGTAGACGCAAGAACCGCCCCCCATACTTCACGTGTGCCGTCATAAGCCGCAAGAAACGGGTTTTTACCCATACTGCGGTGCCTGTCGATGTTTTCCAATACAACGATGGCGTTATCCACCAGCATACCCACGGCAAATGAGATACCGGCAAGGCTGACTACGTTCAGGTTGCGCCCGAGCGCACTCATAAAGATAAAGGTGCCTACCACCGAGATGGGAATGGCAACCGCTACAATAACAGTTGAAGAGGCTGACTGCAGAAAGACCAGCAACACGCATATTGCCAGCAGACCGCCGATAAGTATGTTCTGTTGTACCAGACTGATGGCGCCGTTAATATAAGGGCGTTGGTCAGAAGACCAGTCAAAGTACAGTCCGTTTTCTTTCAGAATAGTTTCGTTCAGCTGATTTACGGCTGCCTCAGTGTCGTTTGTAACTTCCAGTACGTTTGCACCCGGTTCGGCTTTGACAGCGCAGACAATGCCCGCCTGCCCGTTGTGCTGAATTGAAACGTTACGTTCTGCATAGCCGAAACCTACCCGTGCGACATCACCAACGCGAATCCGGTGCTGGCCTGTGGACTGGATAACTACCCGTTCAATTTCTTCGGGAGAAGAAAAGCTGCCTACTGTGCGGATACGGTATTCGCGGCGTCCGACATCAAGGTTGCCGGCTGAAATATTGACGTTTTCAGCCGCAAGAACATTACGAAGATCGTTAATGGTAAGACCGTGTGCTGCAAGACGGATGGGGTCGATGATAACCTGCATTTCCCGCTCTGTGCCGCCGTAAACCATAAGCTCGGCCACACCTTCCACGCGCTCAAGGTCCTGTCTTACTTCGTCTTCAAAGAACGTGCGGTATGTATCGATTCCTTTCGGGTTATCCGGCAGAGTCTTCAATACCATCCAGATAATAGGAGATGCAGAGGCGCCGGTGGCGGAAATGATGGGCCTGTCTACGTTTTCAGGATATGAAGGGACTTCATCCAGCTTGTTTGAAACGCGCAGAACTGCATCATCAAGGTCCGTACCGACGGAAAAACGCAGGGTGATTTCCCCCTGTCCGTTGGAGGCCGTACTTTCCATCGTCTGCAGGCCGCTTACGCCCTTCAGGGCCTTTTCCTGCTCTTCGATGATGTCACGTTCAATTTCGTACGGGGTGGCTCCTGTCCATGATGTACGGACAGTAATTTCCGGCTCAGTTACAGTCGGGCTGAGTTGATAGGGCATTCCTAACAGGCCGATGACGCCGAACAGGGCTACAAGGATAACTCCGACGAGTATGGAAACAGGCTTGCGGATGGAAAATTGTATGAAGTCCATGAATAGTCCGGTTTTTCTAGTGAAAGTAAACACTGGATTCATACATGAATGCCTGTATGAAATAAAGGGAAAGCGAAGCGTTATCTGGGGCGGGGAAAGAGTGCTGCCAGATACGTTGAAATGTACCGATGGTATATGTTGTTCAGTTAAACAGCTAGCCGTTATCGTATGTGATGAAGGGATTGTCCGCTCTCTGCATCAGAGGGTATGAAAGAACACCCGATGCGTACGTGATACACAAGAACATTACATACGAAGCATTCGTGAGAGCAGGGCATTTATATGGCTTCGGGAAGTTGCATATTCGTCAGCTGTCATACCGGCACCAATACCTACAGCCCGCCGCAGGTCGGCACTGATAAAAGCGATGGCTTCATGCACTCCGCCGGTAACGGCAATTCGTGCTCCGGTTGCACGGCTCATGCGAACAACATGACCATTCGCCAGTGCATGGGGGCTATAGGCAGTTACGTCCAGCATGCAATTTTTTTCAGCTGCCAGAACCGCCTCTTCCTCCGTTATCAATCCGGGGCTGCTGAGTAAATCGCACCCGCCCTCTATGGCAGCCAGATTGGTTCCTTCCTCCACATGACCGCTCAGATACTGACCAAGGACGGCCACAAACTGTGCTCCGGCGGCGCGGGCTTCCGCGATGGCATCAGGCAGCAGAGCAGATGGCATGTACGCAAGCTCACACCCAGCGATAACGTCGATTCCCGCGTATAGTGAAAGAGAGCGCGCTACAGGTGCTAGCTGATTGAGCACTGGATGCATGGTTGCAGCGTCGACCCGCTCCGTAAACGTGACGGCACGCAGGCCTGCAAGTTTTGCCATGCGGACAGCTTCGGCGGGAGCCATAGAGCCGCAACTTAAGGATGTGTATGCGCGTAATTCGATCATATGGTTTTGTAGCGTGTTGCCGGACGTCTGGCAAACGGCAGAACAGCCTGTTTATGGATGAAAAGTGAGTAGTCGGCAGCGCTGCCCACAAAAAAAGCCCGCAAAAGCGGGCCTGATGTTTTTACAGACAGACAGTCCGGAACTACATTTTGTACTTTGTCACCGGTTCAAGTTTGCGCAGCAGTTCTTCCAGTTCATCCTCAGATGCATCGCCTGCGGGGCTAGGAGTGCCATCCTGCTTCAACAGTGCGGCAGCAGCATCAGAAGGGCTTTTTAACAACGCCGGATCGCCATGCATGGGGCGCAGACGCTCGTCACCGGCTTTTTGCAGCACTTCGCTGCTGACCATAATAGGTGCTTCTGCTCGCAGGGCCAGAGCTACTGCGTCAGAAGGCCTGCTGTCCACCCGTACAGTGGTTTCTCCCTGTATGATTTCCAGTTCGGCAAAGTAGGTGCCTTCACGCAGGTCCACCACATTGACCGCCACAAGTTTAGCGCCCATAGCGGCAAGAGAGGTAAGCAGCAGGTCATGTGTGAGCGGCCTTGGCGTTTCCACATCGTTCAGCGCCAACGATATTGCCATGGCTTCCATGGCGCCTATCCAGATGGGCAGAACATCATCACCTTCGCGCTGTTTCAGAACGAGTATGGGGGCTTTGGTTGCTTCATCAAGAGATAAGCCCATTACTTTCATTTCAACTACCATGCTTTCCCCGCAGGTTCTCCAAGCAGCGAATGCTTGCGTGCTTCTGTAATGGTTACAGGCATGATCTTGCCATACAGGTTGCAGGCTTCCGGCAGCATGACATTGATGACATATCCGTATTCATCGCGGCCCTGCCATGCAACAGCTTCTTCTGTATTAACTGATGGCTGTGCATCACCATCTGTATGCTTCGGACTCATGCTTTCAAAAAGTACATCTACAGTTTTGCCTACCATAGCACGCAACGCAGCATCAGTGCATTCATTTTGCTGTGCCTGCAAGAGGATGAGGCGTTCTGTCTTTTCTTCGCGCGATAGTTTGTCCGGCAGCATTTCCGCACGAGTTCCCGGCCTGTCAGAGTAGATGAACGAAAAACTTTGTACAAACGGTACGTTGCGCAAAGCATTCAGCGTCTGCTGAAAGTCGTCTTCTGTCTCTCCGGGAAAGCCGACAATAAGGTCTGTACTGATGACAATGTCGGGACGCGCCTGCTTAAGTTTTTCCACAATGCTCATAAAGCGGGCCATATCATACTTGCGGCCCATTTTTTTAAGCACGGCATCCGAACCGGACTGCAGGGGCAGGTGGACTCTGGGGCACAGATTTTTAAGCTTACCGAAAGCCGCGATTACCTCGTCGGCGATATCCTTGGGGTGCGGAGTCATAAAGCGCAGTCGTTCCAGACCGGGGATGGCTGCAATTTTATGAAGCAATTCGGAAAAAGTTGTTCCGTCGCCGTGCGAATCTTTGCCGAAGGAGTTCACATTCTGACCAAGCAGTGTGATTTCCCGCGTACCACGTTCCACAAGCTGGGTACACTCTTCCAGAACAGATTCTGTGCTGCGCGACTTCTGTCTGCCACGGGTATAAGGCACGATGCAGTACGCGCAGTAGTTATCGCACCCCTGCATGATGTTAACAAAGGCAGAAACGGGAACGGGAGCATTTTCCCATCCGGCATCGCGCTCTGGGTATTCTTCTGAAAAATCGAGCAGGCTTATGCGGGCATGTGGTTCGTGCACCAGTCGTTCGATAGCTTGCGGGGCGGATGCTGCTCCGTCAGTGCCAAAGACAAGGCGTACCTGATCAAAGCGCTTGAAAAAGCCTTTGCCGATCTGCTGAGCAACACAGCCGCCTATGCATATTGTCACGTTTCTTTTGTCGCGAGTCTGGCGCCGGATGCGACCGAGTAACGAGTATACTTTCTGCTCTGGCTTATCGCGAACAGAGCAGGTGTTGATAATGTATATGTGTGCCTCGTTTTCTGGCACTTGTGCAAATCCACGGGCTTCTAAAGCCCGTGCCAGCCAGTCAGAGTCGTTAACGTTCATCTGACAGCCGAAAGTGATTATATGAAATTTTTTCTGGTTCATTGGTATGATGGTTTGATGCAGATGCGGAAAATCAGGCATAACCTCAGGCTCTTGTGGGAACACCGCGCAAGATGGGCACAGAGGCTTTGCACAGGAAAGTAAAAATTACTTTTTATCAGCTGCTACTTCAGCAGTGTCGGACCCGGCCTGTTCATTGCTTTCAGTTTCTTCTTCGTTGCGGAACATTTTGGGAACGGGTTCTCCGGGTGCACGGATGCCCACAATAATGAATACGCAAAGCGGAACAAGGAAACACAAAATTCCCCAGAAATAGGGGTTCAGCCCTTTTTTGCGTGCATGGTATACACCGTAAGCTGGCGCAATAAGCCAGATAAGAAACATGTACACATATCCGAGGGACGTAAAAGAAAGATGGATCATAGTCGGGATATTTTTTCCTGAAAGGATGGTTTCGATAGTTGAGAGCAGCAGATTGTAGTGTTGCTGCTGCGTGTCTGGCACAGAGATAAGGCATATTGAGCTGTCGCGCAAGGACACGAGCTGCCTGCTGTATTTTTACAAAGCACTGGTAGGAGATCGTAGCATTTTTGGTATGTTGCACTTGTGCAGAGCACATGGCTATGCCATATCAGAAGGTATGAATTAACTGCCGGAGGATGAACTTATGAAAAAGCTGAAAGTCCGCGGTATGCAGAGTCCTGATTGTGCTGCTACCCTTACTCAGACTATTGAAACAGTAGATGGTGTGGAAACGGTGAACGTCAATCTGGCAACTGGCGAGATCACTTATGGTCCCGCGGAGTGCGTAGATTACAGCCTGCTGCGGGAAAAAGTGCGCGAAGCGGGATACGAGGTGGAAGACGAATAATCTTTTTACATGATAGTATTTTTTTGCATGTAACTTCCCGTTGATACAGCTGTATCAACGGGTTTTGTTGCCGTGTGTATAGTATGCAAAAAAACGTGTCCCGCTGTTGTGCAATAAAAGAGGCCCGCCAGTAATGGCGGGCCTTTGTATTTTTGTCAGCAGTACTCTGCTTAACCTTTCAGCAGGTCTCTTAGGCAGGCAAAGGCTTCGTCTACACCTTCGGGGTTTGTACCGCCAGCCTGTGCCATGTCCGGACGTCCGCCGCCGGAACCACCGATTTTGGCCGCCACTTCTTTAATAAGGACAGGCGCGGTGAATTTGCCGTGCAGGTCTTTGCTTACAGCAATGATCATGTGCACTTTATCGCCGTCAACTGCGACAAGGCAGGCAATGCCGGAAGCCAGCTTGGAGCGGACATCATCCATTACATCGCGCAGGGCTTTTACATTGGTAGCGGGAATTACAGCGGCGAGAACCTTTACACCGCCAATTTCTTCAACACTGTCCATCAGATCGCGCCCTTTGCCGGAAGCAGCCTGCGAAGCAAGCTTTTCCATATCCTTTTTCAGGCTGCGGACTTCTTTCTGGAGCGCTTTTACGCGACCCGCCACATCGCCGGGCTTGCCTTTTACCAGACCGGCAACTTCAGTCAGCTCAGCGCGCTGCTGCATGAACAACTTTACTGCATCCCAGCCTGTTACGGCTTCGATGCGTCGTATGCCTGCTGCCACACCACCTTCAGAGGTAATGTAGAAAGAACCGGCCTGACCGGTTGCTCGCAGATGGGTACCACCGCACAGCTCTACGGATTCGCCGGGAATGGAGACAACGCGCACTTCAGATTCGTATTTTTCGCCGAAGAGGGCCATTGCGCCTTTCTCAACAGCTGCATCATAGGCCATGTGTTCGGAATCAAGGTTGATATCTGCAAGGATTGCGCGGTTGACTTCGTTTTCCACTGCGGTGATTTCTTCAGGCGTCATAGCCGCGATATGGGTAAAGTCAAAACGCAGTCTGCTGGGCCCCACCAGAGAGCCTGCTTGCTTTACGTGGTCGCCCAGAACTTTGCGCAGGGCGGCATGCAGCAGGTGAGTGCAGGTATGGTTACGGGCAGAGGCAAATCGCTCTCCTTCGCGCACGGTGAGGGTAACAGCCTGATCTCGCAGGATGTCGCCCTTCGCAACTTTGATGACGTGCACCAGCAGTTTGCTCGAAGGCTTCAATGTGTCGGTTACTTCTGCTGCGCCGGTTTCAGATGTAGCATCACCGGTGTCACCCAGCTGACCGCCGGACTCACCGTAGAAGGGGGTACGAGTGGATACAAGGTATCCCTTTGCACCGGCAGCAAGCGATTCAACCGACTCCATTTCTTCGTTAAGCAGCACAATAATGCGGCTTTCGGCACTCAGGGTGTCGTAGCCGACAAATTCAGATGCGATGCCTTCTTCCAGTAACGCCTGAAAACGGGCAGCAAGAGTCTGCTCTCCGCCGCCTTTCCAGGCTGCTTTAGCGCGATTTTTTTGCTCCTGCATAAGAGCTTTGAAGCCGTCCTCATCAACGTTGAAGCCACGTTTTTCGGCGATATCGTTAACAATGTCGATGGGGAAGCCAAAGGTGTCGTACAGCTTGAAAGCCACTTCGCCGGTAACGCTGGCGCTGCCCTTTCCGGTAAGAGCTGCAAGTTCGTCTTCCAGCAGTGCAAGGCCCTTGTCCAGAGTCTTGTTGAAGCGGTCTTCTTCTTCGCGCACCACGCGGGCCATGAAGTCTTTGTTGTCGAGTAGTTCAGGGAAGGCTTCGCCCATTTCTTCGACAACCTTGAGGGCTGTCTTATATAGATAGGCACCTTCAAGGCCGATAAGGCGACCAAAGCGGTAAGCGCGGCGGATAAGGCGGCGCAGCACGTAGCCTCTGCCTTCATTGGAGGGCAGGATACCGTCTGCAATCATAAATGCGATTGCGCGGCTGTGGTCGGCGATAACGCGCAGGGCAGTATCTGTATCTTCCGAGTCTTTTTTGTACGAAACGCCTGCAAGCTCGGCAGTGTAGCTGATAAATGCCTGAAAGAGGTCGCAGTCGAAGTTGGACTGGACATGCTGGCAGACAGCGGCAATGCGCTCAAGGCCCATGCCGGTGTCGATACAGGGATTGGGCAGCGGGGTACGGGTACCATCTGCAGCCTGATCGTATTGCATGAACACGAGGTTCCAGATTTCAAGGAAGCGGTCGCAGTCGCATTTGCCGATACCGCAATCAGGGCCGCAGGTCATTTCTTCGCCCTGATCAATGTGGATTTCAGAGCAGGGACCGCAAGGGCCAGTGTCGCCCATGGACCAGAAGTTGTCTTTTTCGCCCAAGCGGAAAATACGTTCGGCAGGAACACCGGCAACGTTTTTCCATAGCTCTTCGGCTTCGTCGTCATCGCGGTAGATGGTGATGTACAGACGGTCTTTGGGCAAACCCAGATCTTTTGTGATGAAATCCCATGCGAAGCGGATTGCGTCTTCTTTGAAGTAATCGCCGAAGGAGAAGTTGCCCAGCATTTCAAAGAAGGTGTGGTGACGTGCTGTGCGACCTACGTTTTCAAGGTCGTTGTGCTTGCCACCTACGCGCAGGCATTTCTGCGAAGTGGTTGCACGGGAATATGCGCGCTTTTCCTGCCCGAGAAAGATTTTTTTGAACTGAACCATACCTGCGTTGGTAAACAGCAGGGTGGGGTCGTCATTGGGCACAAGCGAAGAAGAATCGACCACTTCGTGGCCGTTCTTGCGGAAAAATTCAAGAAAGCGGTGCCTGATTTCATTGGCGGTAATCACAGTTTCCTCTCCTGTCCAAATATGATCTCGAGCGCGCTGCTGCCATCGTTCAAAAAAGCCGCCCCTTTCGGGGCGGCAAAGACTCGTGTAGAGCGCGGATAAGCTGACGGCACGGCACTGTGGCGGTGCTGTGCTGCTATTCGGCCTGCTGACCGGCTGCTTCCTCGCTCTGCGCGGCTTCTCTCATGCCCAGATGCTCGAGGAGCTTTTGTTCAATGGCATCGCGCAGGGTTGTGTTTTCCTGAAGCATCTGACGGACGTTTTCTTTGCCCTGTCCCAGACGTTCTGAGCCGAATGCGTACCACGCGCCGCTTTTTTCCACAATGCCCGTTTCCACGCCCAGATCGAGAAGTTCGCCCGTTCGGGAGACTCCCTGACCGTAAAGAATATCAAACTGAGCTTCGCGGAAAGGAGGAGCAACTTTGTTTTTAACAATCTTTACGCGGACACGGTTACCGTAAACTTCTTCTTTATCTTTAAGGGTCTGTATCTTGCGAACGTCGATGCGGATGGAGCAGTAGAATTTCAGCGCGTTACCACCAGTGGTGGTTTCGGGGCTGCCGTAGCCCATGGTGCCGATCTTCATACGGATCTGGTTAATAAAAATTACAGACGTGCGGGATTTGTGGATAGTACCGGTAAGTTTACGCATGGCGTGCGACATCAGGCGTGCCTGAGAACCCACCTGAGTTTCACCCATGTTGCCTTCCAGTTCGGACTGGGGAATCAGTGCGGCAACGGAGTCAACAACCACAACGTCTACGGCATTGGAGCGCACCAGCATGTCGGCGATATCCAGTGCCTGTTCGCCGTAATCAGGCTGCGAAATGAGCAGTTCATCGGTTTTTACACCAAGGCGGCGGGCATAGTTGATGTCCAGCGCGTGCTCGGCGTCGATGAATGCGGCGGTGCCGCCTTGTTTCTGACACTCTGCAATCATATGCAGGGCAAGGGTGGTCTTACCGGAAGATTCCGGACCGTATATTTCAGTCACGCGGCCGCGGGGAATACCGCCGACACCAAGGGCAAGGTCAAGACCGATGGAGCCGGAGGGGATAATCGCAACATTCGCGTGGGCATCGTCGGAAAGTTTCATCACCGAGCCCGAGCCGTATTTGCGCTCAATGGTGCTCAGTGCGGTATTCAGCGCTTCACGGCGCATATCTTCAGGGCTGAGGGAAGATTTTTTCGACATATTAATGGACTCCGTAGACGGAAAAAATGTTTCTGGCTCAAAGGCAATACCAGAACCCGTAGTGCTGGGCAATGTTTTGGCCGGTACAAGGGTACGGTTCATTTTTTTGATAAGTACAAAGTGAACAGTTGCCAACAACGCGCTCGAACTTTATGACGAAAGGATGAGCGAAACGAACGAGCAACAGTACGATGCCATTGCCCTGTTATCCGGGGGGCTCGACTCTATACTTGCGGTAAAGGTAGTGCAGGAACAGGGACTCAAGGTCAAGTGCCTGCATTTTGTTACTCCGTTTTTCGGCAAGCCGCGCGAGGTTGAACGCTGGGAGACCATGTACGGGCTTGATATCGACGTGGTGGACGTGAGCGAAGATTTTGTCACCATGATGCGGGAACGTCCAACACATGGTTATGGCAAGGTTCTTAACCCCTGCGTGGACTGTAAAATTTTGATGATGCGCAAAACGCGCGAACTCATGCCGAAGTACGGCGCAAAATTTATTATTTCCGGCGAAGTGGTGGGCCAGCGTCCCATGTCGCAACGGCGCGATACGTTAAACGTTATCCGCCGTGATGCCGAAGTGCGCGATGTGCTGGTTCGTCCGTTGTGCGCAAAGCGGCTGGACCCCACTGAGGCTGAAGAAAAAGGCTGGATCGACCGCGAACAGCTGCTTTCCATTTCCGGTCGAGGCCGTAAAGAACAGCTTGCGCTGGCAGAAAAGTATCAACTGCCGGTTATTCCTACGCCTGCGGGAGGATGCAAGCTGGCAGAGCGTGAAAATGCCCGCCGCTACTGGCCTGTTCTCGACAGGCTGCCGGACCCTAAAGCCCGGGACTTCAAGCTGGCTAACGTAGGCCGGCAATACTGGTCAGGTAATCGCTGGCTGAGCATCGGCCGCAATAAAGGCGATAATGAAGGGCTGCGCAAACTTGCCAGAAAGGGTGACCTCCTATTTAAGGTTGTAGATTTCCCCGGTCCTATTGCTGTCGGCAGACAGATTGATGAAGACCCGTGGAGTCCGGAGGAAGTTGCTCATGCAGCAGCTTTTGTTGCTTCTTTTTCGCCCAAAGCGGTGCGAAGCGGTGAACTGGTTCAGGTTGAACTGAGCAGTAACGGGCACACCGGTTTTATGACAGTGATGCCTGACCGTGAAACGCCGATGAAGTGGGCTGAAAATGACTGGCTTGATGTGCGCGAGGACATCAAAGTAAAAGCGCGAAAACTATATAACGAATAACATTACAAAAATGTGTGCGGCACTCAATTTATGAGTGCCGCTTTATTTTTTCTGTTTCATGTCGAAAAAACTGTTGAAACACAGTTCGTCTGCGACTAGGAAATACATCCAGCCGTAATGCGGCAGGCATTTTTATGAGGAGTACTTAGAATATGACAACGCAACGTGACGGTTTTTCGTCTAAATTAGGGGTGCTGGCTGCTACTTTGGGGTCTGCGGTCGGTCTGGGTAACATCTGGAAATTTCCGTACATGACCGGAGAGAACGGCGGCGCTTCGTTCCTGCTGGTTTACATTATCGCCACCTTGGTGGTTGGTCTGCCTATTATGATTGCAGAAATCATGATGGGGCGTAAAGCACGCAGCAACGCAGTAGGAACGTTCCGCAAGCTCGCGCCCGGTACCCCCTGGTGGCTGGTCGGTCTTTCCGGCTGCATCGCTGCGTTTGTTATTCTTTCATTCTACACCAACGTTGTCGGTTGGGTGTTCTTTTATATTGTAAAAAGCCTTACAGGTGTGCTTAACGCCACAGACCCCAAAACAGGCGAAGCTGTTTTCGGTGCCATGGTAAGCGCTCCCTGGTCTTCTCTGATGTGGCAGTGGGGCGTACTTGCTCTTGTCAGTTACATCATCATCGGCGGTGTAAGCAAAGGTATTGAAAAAACAACCAAGACTTTGCTGCCTATTCTGTTTGTCATGCTGCTGCTGGTTTGCGCCCGTTCGCTTACGCTGCCCAAGGCTGCAGAGGGCCTCAGCTTCCTTTTCAATCCTGATTTCAGCAAAATTACCGGCAGCGTTGTGCTGATGGCAATGGGCCTTGCTTTCTTCAAGCTGTCCATCGGCATGGGCACTATGATGACCTACGGCAGCTACTTCCGCAGTGATGCCAACATCCCGCTGACCACCACCCGCGTTATGCTAGCGGACCTTACCGTTTCGCTGCTGGCCGGTATTGCGATCTTCCCTGCAGTCTTCAACTTCGGGTTTGAGCCTGCTGCCGGTCCCGGCCTGTTGTTTATGACAATTCCCGCAGTATTCAGTGCCATGCCTGCCGGTCAGATGTTTATGGTCGCTTTCTTTGTTCTTACCGGCATTGCCACCATCGGCGCCATGCTTTCGCTTATGGAAGTACCTGTTGCCTTCCTGACTGAAGCTTTCGGATGGTCGCGTATAACCGCTACCGTCGGTACTGCGCTTCTGTTGGCTGCCACCGGTGCTCCTGCAACTCTTTCGTTCAGCACCATGGCGGATGTGACTATCTTCGGGCTGAACTTCTTTGATTTCTACGATTACCTGTCTTCCAACATCCTGCTGCCTGGCGGCGGTATGCTTATCTGCGTATTTGTTGGCTGGGTATGGGGTAAGAAGAACATGAATGCTGAACTTTCCAACGGCGGCGTGCTGCACAACGCTTCCATTGTGAATGTTATCTTCCAGCTTATTCGTTGGGTAACGCCCGTGCTGGTGCTGCTGGTTATGCTGAATGGCCTCGGCATCATCAATCTTGGCTAATCCAGGCTGAATACCGATAAAACAGAACGCCTCTGCCGGAAACGGCAGGGGCGTTTTTGTATTTGCAGCTTCCGGAACAACATGGCGGGTGAGATAAATTGCAGAATCTGCCGACTGAGTTAAGTATATTTGTCTGCGTTAAAAATTTTAGACATGAAACGGGGGGCATTGTGGCAGTTCCGACTTTAGACAGACCGTGATGGTGAAACAGGGGCTGCCTGCCCAAAGTTGGTTAAGCAGCTAAAGGGGAAGCAATTCGTTAGTCCCTTGGCAGGAAAATCCGCAACTTGAAATATTTTTCGAGTTGGCATGGGGAAGGTGGCTGTTACGGGGTGAACTTACAACGGGTACTGAGTGAGCACTTTATGCGGAAGGTGCCGGTGAGCACTTCGGACATCGTTTTTTGCTATTTTCTCACCCTGACGATTTGTGCGTTATTTGCAGCAAGCAGGTCCCGAGTCTTCAGTCTTACAAGAGATTTTTCAGAACCTCCCCCGGTTATAACGGTTTCACGTTCCGCTACACGCGGGTCTACCAGAAAGGTGGCCGCAAAACCGAACGAAGGCGTTCCGCCGCATGGGTAACCTGACATGTGCAGTATTTCATCCGCGGTTGCCAGTCTGGGGCGTACACAATCCAGAGCCTTTGCAACCCGTGATGTGCTGGCTCTGTCAGGGCCGTGCACAATGGCTACGATCAGATTATTATCTGCATCTATCATGCATACGTTCTTTACCAGATCTTTTGTGTCTGCATTTGCGGCCTCAGCTGCTTCGGCAACACTGTGGCATGACTGCTCAAACGCCATGTGCTCTGCTGCGGGAATGTGCAGTGCAAGGTACGCTTTCATTTTTTCTTCAAAGACGTTTGCCATGGTGGATGCTTCCTGCTTTTTCATCCTGAACAGGTAAATCAGCTTGCGGGTGTGAAATGTGAATAGAAATAAGAGTGTTATCGATGGCAGGTGGCTGCGTCAATGTGCAGGGAGTAATTCTCTTTTTTTTGCACAGAATCAATGTGCAGGACGGAAGGAAAGAATGCTTGCGTGTTAGCTGAATCAGCCTGTGCCTCTTGCTGTTCCCGACCTGCTTACAGCCCGCAATCAAAGCCGAGACATGAAAGTGCTTTTGCCAGATCGCTACGCAGTACAGGTTTAAGCAGCAATTCGCTGATTCCTTTTTCCCGTGCGCCTTCGCGGGTCAGGCCTTCGCTGAATCCAGTACATAAAACGACCGGCAGGTCATTGCGAATAGCGTGTATTTTTTGCGCAAGCTCTGTACCTGTCATTCCGGGCATGGTCTGATCAGTAAGAACCAGCGTGAAATCCTGCGGGTTTTCTTTAATCAGACGGAGCGCCTCGGAAGGGGAGTGTACAATTGCCGGCGTGTAGCCCATGCTTTCCAGCATTTCGCCCATGATAACGGCAAGAGCCTCTTCATCGTCCACAACTAGCACCGAGCCGCTTCCCGCATGACTTGGGGCGGGGACTTCCTTTCCGGAAATTTGCTGCTGGCTGATAGCAGGAAGCAGAATAGTAAACAACGTGCCTTCGCCCGGCACGGAATCCACTTCAATGTTGCCTCCATGGGCGGTAACTATGCCGTGGACAAGGGCCAGCCCCATGCCTGAACCCTCGTCAGGCTTTTTGGTGGTGAAAAACGGGTTGAAAATATTATGAATGATTTCAGGATCAATGCCGTGGCCGGAGTCCTGCACTCGTAAGCGTACGTATTTGCCTTCTGGGACAGACTGGTTGCGGGCATTTGTGCTGTCCAGCATGATGGTATCCAGTGTCAGACTGAGCTTGCCGCCGGACTCCCGCATAGCATGTGCAGCATTGGCGCACAGATTCATCACTACCTGTTGGATCTGGCTTAAGTTTGCCTGAATTGAGGGCGCGTCCAGTGTATTCAACGAAATTTCAATGTTGGACGGCAGTGATGCCCGAAGCAGTTTTACAGTTTCCTTAACCGGTGAAGCAAGACTCAGCGGGTGGCGGGTAGGCTCTTCGTGCCTGCTGAATGTAAGAATCTGGTGAATGAGGTCGCGGGCGCGCTTCCCTGCTTCCAGAACGGCATCAAGCCTTCTGGATATGGGGGAATCTTCCGGTGCTGATGCGAGACTCATTTCCGTATAGCCCATCATTACACCGAGAATATTATTAAAATCGTGTGCAATGCCGCCAGCGAGTGTGCCTATGGCTTCCATCTTCTGCGATTGCCGTAACTGGGCTTCCAGTTGCTTACGGCCGCTGATGTCGTGAGCTACCAGTACCGTACCCTCCGGCTTGGCATGTTCGTCCGTGCCGGAAAAGAACGGTGAAAATGTAATCAGATAGTAACCGCCGAATATGGGCAGATACAATTCTTCCGTATGGCTTTCGCCCCGCTTCATATCCGGCAGGTTGTCAAAGATAGTTTCGTTGCCGGAGCCGAGCGAAAGCACAGTTCTGCTGTCCATTCCCACAAGGTCTTTGGGGTGATGGCCAAGTAATTTGCCCAGCGCCATGTTGCAGCGGTGAATTCGCAACTTGTTGTCGATAAGAACGATGATGTCCGGCACACTGTCGAAGGTTTTTTCCCACTCCTGCTTGGCGCGGATGATCATGCTTTCAACGGTCTTACGTTTGTCGATATCCTCAACCGTACCTTCAATGCCGGAAATTTCTCCCGCTTTACCTCGCACGGCCTTAGCGCTGACAGAAAGCCATATGGCAGAGCCGTCCGCACGGACAGCGCGAACTTCGTAGTCTGTAATGGTGCCTGTGGTGACTATGGTCTGCCACATGGCTTTGAAGTCGTCTTCATCAATATGGTGAAGAGTTCCATGGCCTTGTGCTGCCAGAACTTCATCGGGGGTCTGATAGCCGAAGATTTCTGCAAAGGCTGGATTCACACTGATTAACTCACCCCACGGGCGACATCTGAAAATACCGAGCATGGTATTTTCCACCAGTCTGCGCCAGTCCTTTTCCTCTTTGTTGAGCGCACGTAGCGCGATAGCCTGCTGTCTTCGCTGGTCGGCCTGCTGTTGCAGCCGTTGGAGTGATGAGCCGATGCGCCAGTCATCGCATAGCAGGATGTCGTCAACGCCTTCGCGCATGGCCTGCATAGCCAGCGTGGAGTCCGGCTCCGGCAGGATAATGGCAAAAGGAATCTTGTCGTTTATCGAACGGGCGGTCTGCATGACATCCTGCCATGACATGCCGGGAACATCCGGCTCGGTCAGGACAACGTCCCATGATTCATCAGCCATGGCACGTGAAAGTTGAACAGGGCCATCGACTATTGTGTAGGCAGGAGCAAGGCCGCATGCTGCAGCTTGAGAGACAATGGTGTTTGCCAGCTCTTCCGAAGGGGTAACAAACAGCAGGCGCAGAGGAGAAGCCATCCTTTGATCCTTTATAGGGGGGCGGACGTCCGGCAAAAAACCGGACGCCGCCATTGGTGTACTTGGCTGCAACGAAGCAGACACCGTCATACAGGCAAGGTGCGGCATTGTCATTTGCACGCTACCCACGGCTCGTTGACCATTCGCTCCAAGGCCTGGACCGTTATTTCAGCCCCTAGCAGCGAACCGGCCAGCGGGGTCAGCGGGACGTATCTGTATTCTACCTGTACCTGCACTCTGTCGCAGGGGTGTCCGGCATCACCTTCGATCAGTGCAGTTTCATCTGCACCGGCGGGGATGCTGCTCACAGTAACAGTGACTGCTTCTGCCGTGCTGCCTGTCAGCACTTCAGTCAGTTGTTTTGCTTCCGCTACAATGCTGTTGTAACGGGTTCCGTCGTCGTAGCCCTGACCGGTTACGGCGTAGCGTGCGCCGATAAGGGCTGCTTTATCAACAGTGGTACGGGCAAACAGGTTATACCCGAATTCAATGAGGCCGAAAACCATAAGCAGTAATACAGGCAGGATAAGCGCCAGTTCAAGCGAGCTTACCCCGCAGTCGCTGCGTCTGATTCTGTTATAAAAGCCAAACAGTGTACGCATGGAATTTCTCCTTGCTGCTCTAACGCAGCAGTCTCCAGCCAAGCTGTCGGCCTATCAGTTTAAACACATCATCGATGTCATACGGAGACGGTGCGTCAAAGTAGTGATCATCTGTACCGGATTTGCTTGATGCGATGGTACGCATGAGCTCTTTGTCCACCGTGTCGGAAACACCGTAGCGGATGGCAAAGATTTCAATTCCAGCATCTTTTGCCAGCTGTGCTTCGGTAAGCATCGCCGTGTTCAGAACGCCGCCGTCTTCGCAGTGCGAATCCATGTCCAGCATACCGTAGTAGGCGTTGGTCCAGTAGTTGTTCGGCGTGTAGCTTACTCTGTAACTACCGCCGCAGCTTCCGTCTTCGGTATCGCCGTCTGTCAGCAGGATGATAACCTTGCGCATATCTTTGGCAGCGGAACCTTCGGTAAAGGGCGCTTCGGGGGTGAGTACATGGCGTGCCCATTTCAGCCCTTCTGAAATGACAGTTCCGGAAGAGTCTCCGCGTGCATCCTGACGATCAATGGCGGCCATGATGACAGATCGATCTGCTGTAAGACCTTGGGTTAACGGTATTCCGGTGCATGTGCGGGAGGCCACACGCAGGTAGCTGTCACTGGGGTAGCGGTATTCCGGCTTTTTATATTCATCCAGCAGACCGTCTTTGTTTAACGATCCGTCAGCGTTACGGCAGCCGGAAGGTAGACCGTCCACGTCAGCAGGCAAACGTACTTTACCGCGGAAGGGAACAAGGCCGATTTTGACCGAAGTAGCCATACCTTCGGGCATGATGAGGTCGGCAAGGCGTGTTGCCGCGCGGTTTGTTTCTTCAATGGGAGAGCCGCGCATCGAGCCGGAGTTGTCGATGACAAAGACAACCTCAAGGTTATTATACCCTGCGGAAGCGTCTGCCCGAACTGTCGAGGAGCCGATGCCCAGAGCGCCGATGAAAATGGTATCTACCGTAGCCTCTGCGGAAACCGTAACGCTGCGTTCTTCCGCACCGGGGGATACGGATTTCACAACGGCGTCAGGGTAATTTGCTGTCATGAATTCATCGACAGCTGCTGTTACCAGCCCTTTGTCCATTGACGGATCATAGGGCAGCTGCAGGCTGCCGGCCAATGCCGCGGAATCCACGGCGGCCTGAAGGCGGCTGTGCGAAAGGTACAGCATGCCGGAGTCTATCCCCAGTCCCATTATTCCCAGAACAAGGGGTAACAGGACGGCGATCAGCGCTGCGGAAGCGCCTTCTGTAGCGTAGAGCAATGATCCTTTTCCGTTACGGAAGAGGCATGCTCGTCTGCGTAGTGAGAGTATAGAGCGGTTCATTTGCTTCTCCCGTGAACAGGTTGTTGGTAAAGATCGACTGGTATCCGTAGCTTACCTGTACCGTCACCATGGAACCATTGTCGGCAGTGATGACGTTGGTTGTTACGGCTGACGGCTCCAGACTGGTAACCAGAGAGCGTACGAATGCATCCAGATTTCCGGATTCACCGGTCAGCACCACATGCCGTGCGGCAGAGCGGCTGGCCTCGGTCAGTGCGGAGTACGTTCTGATGGTGTTGCCGCCTTCGATCAATACAAACAACAGGGCCGCCAGAACGGGAACAAGCAACGCAACCTCGATGGCGGCAAGGCCGCGTTCGTCCGAGATTATCGGCTTTAACATGGCGAACCTCCTGTGTGACGTAAGCCCGCTACAGTTGTTGAGCGGTTATTTCGTCAGCAGGGGTGAGGGTTGTGGGAACACGTACCGAACGCAGGTCTTCAAAGCTGCCTGACTGCATAAGTGCTTCGCAACGGCTGTTCGCTTGCGAAAGCGAAGCATGGTTGCCGAAAACCACACGGTGCCATGTTCCGTTGTTTTTGATGGTGAATGTCGCCACGCGGGCATCATAGCCTTGTCCGCGCAATTGTTCGGCCCGTGCGTTAGCCCTTTGGACGCTCTTCCATGAACTTTCATGCACGGCCCAGACTTTGTCTTGCGACTCTGCCGGCGCATTGACCACCACGGCCATAGGGTCGCTGTTTGTGCCGCCGGATACTGCAGGTACGGTGCTGGTGGCAGCCGTTGCAGTACGTATGGCCGGTGCGGCACTGACGTTCTGCATCGCCCGGGCGCTTGCCCTTTGTGCGATGTTCCCCGTAACCCCCATATGTGCTGCGCCTCGGGAAAGGCGCTGAACACTGTCGGTCGTCACTGCCGAAGTGCCTTCAGACAGCGATACTGCGCGCACCACAGGCGCGGCAGGTTGCCGCAGAGGCGGCAGAAGCGAAACACCGCTGACTGGCCGGACCGATGTTGATTCGAACCGTGCTGCCAGCTGGGCGCGTTTCAGGTTTTCTGCAGCACGCGCGTAGTAGCGCGGCTCCAGCGCGATGGCTTTTTCCAGAAAAATGACAGCCTCGCTGTATCTGCCCTGCAGGAACAGATAATACCCTACGTTATTGTGTGCAGAAGCCTCGGAACCGGCATTGCGGAACGCGATAAGTGCTTCGTCCAGCCTGTTCAGTCTGCACAGGGCCAGCCCCATATTGTTCCACGTCTTTTCCGCAGGCGCCCCCAGCCTTACGGCAAGACGAAAATGAGTAACGGCCTCGGCATCGCGCTGCATCATGGAAAGAGTCATGCCCATATTGTTATGCAACGTGGCGGAAGCAGGATGCTGGCTGAGAGCGGTTTCCAGCGTCTGGAAGGCCAACTCATGCTCTTTACGGTAATTGCGGTTGGCAGCAATGAATGCATAGCTGTTGGTCAGTTCCGGATTAAGCCGGACAGCTTTATGGAACATCTCCAGCGCTTCATCCATCAGCCCTGCTTTGAAATAAATCGCACCGGAGACTTCGCATGCCTGAGCATGCGCTGGTTCCAGAGCCAGCACCGCTTCCATGTCTGCCAGAGCATCCTGCTGCAGTCCTTGGCGATGCAGCAAAAGTCCGCGCTGAAAGCGGGCCTGAGTCAGCTGATTATCCAGCGCAGCAGCACGGCTGAATTGCTCAAAGGCCAGCTCCTCTTTATCCTGTGCCATAAAGCTGAGGCCGCGCATCAGGTGCTGACGTGCCTCTGCCTTGGCATCACCGGTTGTTTCTGCTTCGTCGTCATCGGGTAGCAGCGTTTTGCCGCTGTGATAGCGTTCCATAAGAGAAAGCGATGAACCGCTGTCTGCTTCTCTGGCGGCACAGCCGCCCAGCAGCAGGGTGGAAGCGATGAGTATAAGCATGAAGGGGGGGATGCGTTTCATGACGTTTCTCCTATTCCATCTGTGCGAAAACCTGCATCAGGCGGATGCCCGCAGGGCCCATAATGGCAACAAAAAGAGCCGGAAGGATGCAAAATACAAGGGGAAAAAGCAGCTTGACCGGCATTTTTGCTGCGATTTCCTCTGCCCTTTGAAAGCGGGCGGTGCGCATGGTGTCGGAATAGACGCGCAGGGTGTGCGCCACACTGGTACCAAAAGCATCAGCCTGAATGATAAGAGTGACCAGACTGTTCAGGTCTTCCAGCGCAGCACGATGCGCAAGATTTTTGAGCGATTCGGAGCGTGTTTTGCCTGCACGCAGTTCGGCAACGACTATGCCCAGTTCCTGTGCCAGCGCCGGACTGGAAAAAGCGAGTTCTTTGGAAACGCGCCCGATGGCCTGATCAAGCCCCATACCTGCCTCTACGCAGACAACCAGCAGGTCCAGAGCGTCCGGAAGTGCGTTTTCCATTTCCTGACGGCGCGACTTTACTTTGGATGACAGCCACATGTTAGGCAGATACAGGCCCAGCACGGCGGGCAGGATGAACAAAAGGGCAAGCATGCCTGCGGGAATATTGTCACCTGCTGCCAGCTTGATAAGCAGTCCTATCAGCAATCCCGCAAGCATCAGGCCTGCCTTTGCTCCCCACAGTACAAGCGGCGCCCGCTGGCTGCGGTAACCGGCACGGATAAGGGCAAGGTTTGCCTCGCTGCGTTCTTCATTTTCCTTAGGGGCAAGTCGTTCACCCACACGGCTCATGATGTCATTGAGCTTGCTTCGTACTGAATCCTGCAAAGACGTTTTTGCCTCGGGCTGGTGTGAGCTTTTGGCCCTCGTGCCTTTTGCATGGCGGTTTACCCTGTCTTTAAGGCGCGTTGCGCGCTCTTTGCTGCCCATCAGGCCGCGTAGGCCGTACAGAGCCAGCAGAACAGAGAAAGAAGCCAGTGTTGCAATCATGAAGGGAAGGAGTGTCTGCTCGTTCATGGCGGCCTCCCTACACCTTGATTGTGGTTAATTTTTTGAGCGCGATAGCACCGATGGTCATCATAAACAGCGAGCCGTTAAGCAACATATTGCCTTCGGGGGTGGTGTACAGGGCACTCATGAAGTCGGGGTTAAGCAGGTTGATAATAAAACCTATGCCGAACGGCAGTGCGAACAGAATCCATGCCGTCAGCCTGCCTTCTGCTGAAAGGACTTTCACCCTGCCATGCAGTTTGAACCGTTCACGGAGCAGGTAGGCAATGCTGGAGACGATTTCAGCAAGGTTACCGCCTGTTTCGCGTTGGATGTTTACCGACACCACAAAAAACTGCAGGTCGGAGCAGTCCACACGGCGCGTCATGGCAAGCAGAGCCGCATCAGGGGTGACACCAAAGTTGATTTCTTCAAGTGTAATCTGAAATTCGGGCCCGATGGGGTCGGCAAATTCGTCTGCCACCATGCGCATACCCTGCGGAAATGCGTGGCCTGCTTTCAGAGCGCGGGCGATCAGGTCCAGTGCGTCCGGCAACTGCCGGTGAAATTTGTTCATACGGGCGTTGCGGCGGCTGAATATCCACGCAAAAGGAATGTAGCCGAAGCCCACAGGGGTTATGATGGTAAGCCAGAAGTTGCCTGTAATAGCGGTGATCAGCATGAATCCGGCAACAGCCAGCACAATACTTGCCAGAATGATCATGCCCAGACTGACGTTGGTTTTGCCTTGCTCAAGAATCAGGTCCAGCTTGCGCATAACCGATCTGCTGGACAGTGCTTTGTTGATCCAGTTGACTCCGGAAAGGTCGCGGCGGCGTTCAATGTCAATGGCAGCTTCCGCTTCGCGTGCTTTCACCAGCGAAGCCATACGCCTGCTGATGCGTTTTTTTGCTTCGCGCCTGCGAGCCAGCACCAGATTGCTTATGCCCATGATAAGGATGAAGCAGGCTGCTACGGCGATAAGGGTAATCATCAGGGTCATGGTTTTTCTCCTGTGTGTACCGGCTGCTGCCTAGTCCATATCTTTTTCAAACAATGAGCCATCCAGCTGGATACCTGCCGCAGCAAGGCGGGTGGCAAACTTCGGCCGGATGCCGCCGCTTTTAAAGCGGCCGATGACTTTGCCGTTTTCATCCACACCGGTCTGATGGAAAAAGAAGATTTCCTGCATGGTCACGGCTTCGCCTTCCATGCCGGTAATCTCCATCAGGCTGGTCATTTTGCGTGAACCGTCAGACAGGCGCGAAACCTGAATGATTACGTCCACAGCAGAGGTGATGTATCTTTTGAGTGATAATGTACCGATGTTCAGGCCTGACATGGCGACCATGGTTTCAAGGCGCATCAGGCAGTCCCGCGGGGTGTTGGCGTGAATGGTGGTCAGCGAACCGTCGTGACCGGTGTTCATGGCCTGCAGCATGTCCAGAACTTCTGCGGAACGTACTTCACCTACGATAATGCGGTCGGGGCGCATACGCAGACAGTTTTTTACCAGATCACGGGCGTTTACCTCGCCGTGGCCTTCGATGTTTGCGGGGCGGGTTTCAAGCCGGACAACGTGGTCCTGCTTCAGTTGCAGTTCTGCGGCGTCTTCGATGGTGACAATACGTTCATCGTGGGGAACAAACCGCGACAGGCAGTTGAGCATGGTCGTCTTGCCCGAACCGGTACCGCCGGAAACGATAATGTTGAGTCTGGCTTTTACAATGCCGCGCAGTACTTCGCCGATTTCAGGCGTGAGCGCGTTAAACTTGATAAGATCATCCAGCTCCAGAGGGTCTTTGGAGAACCGGCGGATGGAAAGACTGGGACCGTCCAATGCCAGCGGAGGAATAATGGCGTTTACGCGTGAACCGTCTGCAAGGCGTGCGTCCACCATAGGGGAAGATTCATCAACACGACGGCCGATGCGCGAAACAATGCGGTCGATGATCTGGCGCAGGTGATCATCATCATGAAAGCGGATATTCGCTTTGTGCAGTTTGCCTCCGCGCTCTACGTATACCTGCTTGTAGTTGTTCACCAGAATATCAGAAATTGTCGGGTCGGCCAGTAACGGTTCCAATGGTCCCAGCCCCATAATTTCGTGCTTGATCTCTTCAACCACACGCTTGCGCTCCTGCGCATTCAGGGGGGCCTGTCGGTATTCGTCACGCAGGATTTTCTCCACCAGCCGGCTGATTTCAGCAGCCATACGTTCGGGCGGCAGATGCTCGGCAACGGATATATCCATCATCTCCAGCAGGCGGGCATGGATGCGGGCTCTGGCTTCGTAATATGATTCTTCGCCGTAGCTCTGTGCCGGAGCTGCTTCGGAAGCCTGCTTCGGAGCCGCTTTAGGTTGCTGCCCGCGCATAAAATTGCGTACGGAAGACGCCTGACGTGCAGGAGTGGGCTCTGCCGCTTCCTCTTTTCCGGGGATTTCTTCGTGTGCTGCCGTCAGCATGCCTGCTGTTTGCGCAACGTCAACAAATGGCGGGTTCTTTCTCAGTGCAATCTGAGGCAGATTCTCTACGTTATACGCAGGAGAAGTAACATTTGCGGGGGACTCCGCTAACAAAGTACCTTCAGACATTATAGAAGATGCTTCTTCCGGTTGCAGCCGGGGGGCCGCAGCATAAGAATTTTTGTGTTCAGATACCTGTTGCGAAGAGGTCTCTGCGAAGATTTGCTCTTCAGGAGATTCCGTTAGGGATTCCGCTGGAAATTCTGCAGGGGGGGCTGTTGAAGCGTCCGCTGTGACTTGTTCTTCTGGCACTTCCTGCAAAGTACGTCCTGCTTGCCCTTCGGGTTCTTCCTGTTCTTCGAAATTATCAATGTTTATGCGGTGGGATAACGGACTGCGCACAGCTGAAATCGGCGCAGCCGCATTGTCTTCTTCCTGCTCCGCATCAAAGGACTCTGACGAACGGCGGAAGGCCATTTCAAGCGCTTCTTCTTCGCGTTGGGAGGCTACTTCCGGCGTAACCGGTTTGCGTCTAGTAGAGCGCATCAGACGTTCTGCCAATCGCATGGTTATCCCTCCACTCCACGCAGCGCGTGCCCGCTTGTCAGCGGAGCTGTGCTACGTTCCTTAGTATCAGCAGGCTGTTCTTCCTTTCCTTTGTTGCGGCTGGCGCGGTGCAGAAATCTGGCAAGAAGCCCCCCTGAACGTTGTCCGCCGGTGCCGCTTGTGGTGGCAACAGGCAAAATTCGGTCTGCAAGTCCGCTCAGTGCACGTGCGGCAGGAGAACGCGGGTGTGCATCGCACAGAGCCTGCCCCTGATTGAGCGCCGAAAGGGCAGCTTCGTAATCATCATCGATAAGCGAGAATGTTTTGCGCTCAAGCAGGGCTTCGGCTTCTTCAACACTCAGGCCGCTTTTGGCTGTGTGTCTGTTTAGCACAAGCCTGACCCGTTCGGACAGTTGAGGTGATGTGCGGGTGATGCCATCCAGAAGCTTTCGGGCACCTGCCAGCGCAGGGAGGGACATCTCCGAGACAAGCAGCACTTCGTCAGCTTCCTGCATGGAGACCAGTGCCAGTTCGTCCGCATAGGGACCACCGTCTATGACTGTAATTTCAAAGTGGGCACGCAGCAGGTTGAGTATAGCTTTTACGCTGCGGGTGGTGATGGTATCCAGATCGTCGCCTTCATCCGGCGAAGCCAGCAGCTGGAGGCCGCTTTCGTGGCCTTCCATCAGGCTTTGCAGAAAGGTAGCATCAAGGCGACTTACCTCTCTGGCTGCATCTGCCCATGTGCGGGCGTATTCCATATCAAGAAACAGCGGAACCTCGCCCTGTGGCAGGCGCATATCCATAATGGCGGCAGAATGCCCCATACGCGCCTGACGCACGGCAAGATTTACAGCAACGGTAGTTGCCCCTACGCCGCCTTTTGCCCCGATGATGTGAACAATGCGTCCTGTATGGACCGGCTCTGTCCCTGTTGAGCGCTCGCGTTCGTGGGCCCGTTTGGCGTATCCTTCCAGCGCGGTATTGACATCGGCGCCTTTGAACGGTTGTTCCAGAAACTCTGTAACGCCTGCCCGCATGGCCCGAATGATCAGGTCAGGATCTTTACGTGTGGCGGTGATAAAAATTTCGCCCACCCGCGGGTCATGCACCAGCGAGTCAATAGTTTCAAAATCTTCTTCCAGCGAGTTGCCCAGCTCGACAATAACCAGCCCCATATCTTCATCCACACCGGGAGTTGCCAGATGAAACCGGCTCTGGTACGCGACAAGGCTGGAAAGCTCTTCTTCGGTACGCAGGCTTTTGGTAAGCAGGCAGACAGGATGAGTAGTTGGCATGTCGTCCTCCTGCTATTTTTTCTTTTCATTAACGTTCAGGTTGATACCGGACTGTTTTTCGGGAGAATCTTCAATGGTCCGGTATTGTTTGATGGTTTCTTCTGCCAGAGTGCTATCCATGCCGGTCGGAATATAGTCCGTATCAGGCTGCGGGTTGGCTGTTTGCGCTGCACTCTGCTGGTAAAAAGATGCGCCAAGCTCCTGCTTCCATTCAGGGATGGGGCGATCGGGTCCGGGGCCGCCTGCGTTGGTGCAGCCTGCCAGCAAGATGAGAAGCAAAGTTATGATAAAGCGCGCAGTCATGATTATTCCCCTGAAATATTCCACGTTATTGCAATTTGAGAATATGGCCGAAGTCTCCGTCCATGCCCGAAGGCTGTGCGGCGTTTTCGGTTACCGGTCTTGCGGCGGCAGCCTTGGCCGTGGCGGGGGCAGGTTCCGGCTCGTCACCTTCCATTTTGCCCTGAATGAAAAATTCATATTCGGTAGGCTCGCGGAACGAATCCGTTGGAAGTGACTGTCTGGCCATATCCAAGGGCTTGGCGAGTCGCGGGGTGACTATAATCACCAGTTCGGTTTCGCTTTTTTGCCAGCTTGATGAGCGGAAGAGCGTACCCAGTACGGGGATGTCGCCCAGACCGGGGTATTTTTTTATGCTTTCGCGTACTTCGTCACGCAGAAGACCTGCAACGGCAAAGCTTTGCCCGTCACCAAGCTCTACAGTTGTGCTGGCGCGGCGGCTGCTGATACCGGGAATGGAAAAACCGTTAATCTGAATAACGTTGGCGTAATCCAGTTCAGAGACTTCGGGTGAGACTTTCAGGCTGATCTGTCTGGGGGAAAGAACAGTAGGCGTGAACTCAAGCGATACACCATACTCTTTGAACTCAATGGCAACGGTGCCAAGCCCCTGAGGGACAGGAACGGGAATTTCGCCACCGGCAAGGAAGCTTGCGTTTTCACCGCTACGGCAGACAAGAGTCGGTTCCGCCAGAACTTTTACCAGTCCGTTTTCTTTCAGCACATCCAGAAAGCCGGTAATGGATACGCCGCCCAACTCCGTCTGGAACAGACCGGTGTTGTTCGGGCTTAGAATGGCGGCGGTGTTGCCCAGACCTATTACGCCGTCCTGACTGTCCAGCGTGAACAGCTGGTTAAGCATGGTAAAGGCAAATGAATTGTCCCACGCTGCGGCAAGGTCTATTCCCAGCTTCTGCATGACGGAACGGCGCATTTCCGCCACTTTTACTTCTAGCATTATCTGGTGCATGCCGCCGACTTTCATCAGGTTGGTTACTTTTTCGGGCGCGTACATGCGGGCCATGTCCAGTGCTGTCGCCATGTTTGCAGGACTGCTGACTGTGCCTGCCAGAGTTATGGATTCGCCCACTGCCATGACCATGAGGTCTTTTTCCGCCGGCAGTAGTTTATGAAGCATTTGTTTAAGCTGGGCGATGTCAGGAGTGACCTGAATATCGAACACGCGTGATACCGCTCCGGCACGATCCCATAGTGTAAGCGTTGTTCCGCCTGCTTTTACGCCGGTAACATAAATTTGTGAGGGCGAGAGTACGAGCACTTCTGCAATCTCGGGCGAGGCTACGGAAACCCGCTTTACAGGAACGGCACTCTCCAGCACCAGAGATTTTCCTGTGGCAATCTGTACAGTCTGGGGAATGATGCTTTGTGTTGTTGCGGGCTGGGCATGCGCACCTGTTGCAAACGCGAGCACTCCCGCAAGCGCCATCAGCAGAATGGGCAACGAGCGAAGTACGTTACTTCTGTTCCAGACCATGAAGTGGAGAAAGATTCCGGATGGTGCGCTCATTGCTTGAACCTCAGCGTTGAACGTTCGGTACCGCTAATGACTTCAACGGCTGTGGAAGGGGATGCTGCCCCGCGTGCTTTGGGTTTGGGCTTGGGGCTCAAAAGGGTCAGCGTACGAGGTATATCAATGCCCTTAGTCAGAATGGAATCTTTGTCTGCAGGGTTTCGCAAAGAAAAGTGAATCTGTCCGCGAGCAGACGCCAGCGAGAGTATTTCCACCTCATCAGGTGTCATTTCCAGCGTGTAAATATCCACAGGGGATGTTGTGGAGTCGTCGCCTTCCTGTTGCAGCTCGGTGCCTGTGGCCAGCACACGGATATTTTCCAGCACAGTTTTGGTTACGGCGGTATCGTCTTTACGGCGGTTGTCATCAATGGTAACGAGTACGTCCACATGGTTTCCGGGGCGGATGAAGCCTGCGATACCCAGCACCTTGTTACCCTTTACGGCTACCGCACGTTTGCCGGGCATGACCATGGTGCTTACGCCGCCGTATTGCGTAGTGTCATTTACAAGACGAGCCGGAGTAAGCGGCTCACCTGCGCTTACCGCGGTGGCAACAACCCTGCCTATAACTTCTTCCGTACTGGCAAAAGCACCTTTGGGTGCGCTTTGCTGCAAAAATTCAGCAATCTTCAGGTGTTCTTCGCGTAATTTTGTGCCCTTTGCTATGTCGGCGGCGGCAACTGCCAGAGTTACCTTGGGGACTTCCTGCACCTGCACCTGACGTGCGGGCGTGCGCATCATGCGAAACACCAGAACGCCTGCCACCAGAGCCAGAATCAGGGCCAGTGAAATTTGTATGAGTGATGAACGGGTCATGCGGATACTCCGTTACGGTGCGGGGATTACGCCCGGAAAAGCTATGGCAAGTTTGCCCGAAAAATACATGGAAACAATGGTGCCCGCCGCAATGGCAAGACCGTAGCAAAGACGGGGTAGCTTCTGACCTTCTGTAGCGGCGTGGTATGACATTTCGCCGCTGACCATCATGGTGGTGAACGATGTTTTGATGGAACTCCCGATGGCTTTAAGCTGCGGGATATGAAAAAGCAGAACGACAAGGGCGTACACACCGCCGGCAAGGCTGGTCCAGATAAAGGCGCTGAATACGCCCTTCAAGCCAAGAAATGCACCAACGGCGGTCATTAGCTTTACATCTCCGGCACCCATCACTTTCAGGATAAAAGGTAGCAACATCATGGCAAAACCCAGACCCAGGCCGGCAAGGCTGAACAGCAGGCCGTCCAGGCCCTGGGTTATGCCGTGGTACGCAAGACCGGCCGCGATGGCAGGAAAGGTAAGCCAGTTAGGAATACGCATGGATCGCAGGTCGGTAACGACAGCGATCAGCAGGATGGTGATGAGCAGGTAGACAGGCAGGGCGTCCATGGTATCTCCGGTTGTTTCGGGCGCTGCCCGTTAAGGGAGAGGCCGCCCGTTTGTACAAAGGGGCCGGAGCTGATCCTCCGGCCCCTTTATGCAGCGCGTAGTTATGTCGGAACCTTTTTTACGGTGCAGGAGTAGGCATCTTGGAGTCGATGAAGGTAAATGTATCGCTTACCTTGATTCCCAGCGCAGTAACAGCGGCCACGATGACTGCAGCGATAAGGGCTGCGATGAGGCCGTATTCCAGAGCAGTTGCGCCGTCCTCGTTGCACAGCAGGTTCTTGATGGTCGGCTTCATGGATTTGCTCCCGTATTGTTGAAATAATCCCGTCAGGCTTCAATTATTATTGCTGAGTTGACTCGTTACGATGCCGTTTGCTGCTACGGAGCAGGAGTCGGCATTTTTGAATCGATGAAGGTAAAGGTGTCGCTAACCTTGGTACCAAGCGCGGTAACGGCTGCTACGATAACTGCCGCGATGAGCGCTGCGATAAGTCCGTATTCCAGAGCGGTAGCGCCTTCTTCGTTGCGGATAAGGTTCATGAGTGTTTTCATTGTATTGCTCCTTGCTCTTCAGGTCGGGGGACCTGTGTGGTGTTCTGCGTTGTTATGCCGTCAGCCTGTTAGGGCGCGGGAGTCGGCATTTTTGAATCGATGAAGGTAAAGGTGTCGCTAACCTTGGTACCCAGCGCGGTAACGGCTGCTACGATAACTGCCGCGATGAGCGCTGCGATAAGGCCGTATTCCAGAGCGGTTGCGCCTTCTTCATTTTTAATCAGGCTGATGATGGTCTTTTTCATGGTGTTCTCCTTATTCATGGAAGAGCGTTTTGGGGGGCGCGATTCAGCGCCTGCAGTTGGGTATAGGCAACCTGTGTGCCAAAGTTGCCGCTGGGGGAGGTGTGCGTTGAGAATGTGCGTTTAATTGCCTGTAAATAAAGGCGAAAAATGAAAAATAATGTCCTGTTGGTATGCAGCAGAAGAAGATAAATGAAGCAGAGCAAGCTACCATTCTGGTCTATAAAAAATAGATCAGAAAACTGCCTGTTGTTACAAAAAGTGTTTAATATTAGTATGATAAATATGATAATAGCAGAGTCTACAGGCTATAGACTTGTGGACAGGAAAAAAGAAAAGCGAGCGGATTTTAGAAATTCGCTCGCTTAATTATTTGGATATATTGAAAAAATACGTGTTTCGGGCGCGTTCGCTGCAACTCTTTATTCTAGAAAAAATAGATTACTTTTCGCTATCGGTGTTCAGCTAGTGTTTTTGCAATTTCGCCCACATATTTTTGGGCGTAACGCCTAACAATTTCGCAGCATTTTTTTGGCTGCCATTGGCCCTGCGTAATGCTTCAATTAAAAGATTCCGCTCCACTTGCTGCAACGTTTCCTTAAGGGGCAATGCAAAGGCCTCTGGAGCATAGCCAGAGCACCCTTCAACACTTAGCGCTGCAGGGTTGGCATGCAGAGAGAGTGCTTTGGTGATGTCTGAAGCGGTAATAACGCCCTCTGCAGTAATAGCGGCGCGTTCCAGCAGGTTGGCCAGCTGGCGGACGTTGCCGGGCCAGTCGTATTGCATCAGGGCGTGAATACCGTCCGGTGCAAGGCCGTGAACAGGTATGCCTAATGTGGAGCCAAGCTTGCGCACAAGATGTTCTGCAAGCAGTGGGATGTCTTCTTTACGCTTTCGCAGCGGCGGCAGATTGATAATGGCGACGCTGAGCCTGTAATACAGGTCTTCGCGGAAGGATTTGTCCGCAACTCGGTCACTCAGATTCTGATTGGTTGCTGCAATTATACGTACATCGACCGGAATAGGGCGCCTGCCCCCCAGTCGTTCTACTTTTTTTTCTTCCACTGCGCGCAGCAGCTTGGGCTGGATTGCCAGTGGCATATCGCCGATTTCATCCAGCAGCAACGTGCCGCTATGCGCAAGTTCAAACTTTCCGGGCTGGGCAGCAGCAGCTCCCGTAAAGGCTCCTTTTTCGTGGCCGAACAATTCATTTTCAAAAAGATGCTCAGGAATGGCTGCGCAGTTTACTTTGATAAACGATTGTCCCGCACGCGGAGAAAGTGCGCATAGCGTGTCAGACACAAGTTCTTTGCCTGTGCCGGATTCACCTAAAATGAGTACTGTCGTATCCAGCGGGGCGACTTTTTCGATTAAGGCTTTCACTTCCCTCATGGGTGGGCTTTCGCCAATGAGGCGGCTTACAGGGCTGTCGTGGCGCAGGGTGCTGCGAAGGGCAAAGACTTCACTTTGCAGGCGGCGTTTTTCCATTGCGCGCCGGACAACGATATCCAGCTCTTTCAGGCTGAACGGTTTGGCGAAAAAGTCGTAAGCACCGCGGCGGACAGCTTCCAGAGCCAGCTCTTTGCTGGAATACGCTGTCATAACAATGATATCTGTGTTGGGTGCTGCCTCGCGTAACGGGGGAATAGCTTCCACTCCAGACATGCCGGGCAGCATGACATCGGTCAGAATCAGGTCGTAGTCACCCTGTCGGGCAAGAGCGATGCCCTCTTCAGCGCGTGAGGCCGTGGTTACCTGATAACCTTGTTCATTCAGCGCTTCGAGAAGCATTCCCTGAAATGCGTAGTCATCTTCGATCAGCAGGATGTGCTCACTCATAATTATCCGATGCATCTCTTATGGTTTAATGACTGTATTACACTAACATTGTTATTCCTTAGCAAACCATTAGATAGATGCTTTGGAAAAAGCAAGGCAATTCAGAGCGTTGCGTGATTCTATAAAGGCTGCGGCATAAAGCCAAAGGCGTTTGAAGTCGGGGGATGAAGCAGAATAGTGTGATCAGGCCTTTTTTTTCCTTCATACGGTACTGCCAGACCTGCATCCAGAAGCATTTGCGCAAGATCTTTTCCGTCTATCTGGATTTGTGCGATCAGCCTGAAGTATTTACCTCTGCGTATGTTCGAGAGTCTGACTTGCCGCCCTTCAACCAGCCTTTTTACAAAACTTTTTGCAGAACGGGCCAGCAAACGCAGATCAGGGTTTTTGTCGCGTATCTCCGTCGACCACGCGGACTACAGTGGCAGAAACCGCAGGGTATTCTGCAAACGCAGCCTGATACGCGGTCAGGACGATGAGGAGTGGTAAAAATAGCCTCGCCATAGCCATACCTATATAGATATATATTTTATTGATCGAGTACAATTATGACCGGCGATTTTGGACGGAGGAAAAGTATATACTTGTCTGGCCGGGTGGTGGTTGCGATTAGCGATAGTTAGGGTATGATAGTACGAAGAACCGCATAACCACGGGCGGGTAGTAACCGTGATTTATCCGGAGGCGCCATGAGTATTCTGATCGAGTCTGCTGAGTTGGACCCCCAATGGTACAAAGATGCCATTATTTACGAACTGCACATCAAGTCGTTTCATGATTCCGACGGGGATGGAATGGGGGATATGTCCGGCCTGATAGATAAGCTGGACTACCTGCAGGATCTTGGCGTTACTGCGTTATGGTTGCTGCCTTTCTATCCTTCTCCGCTTCGTGATGACGGATACGATATTGCCGACTACATGAGCATAAATCCGGATTACGGCAGTATGGCGGATTTCCGTAAACTGTTGCGCGAGGCACATACCCGCGGTCTGCGCATAATCACCGAGCTTGTTCTCAACCATACGTCCGACCAGCATCAATGGTTCAAGCGGGCCAGAAAATTGCCTTCCGGCTCAGAGCATCGCGATTTTTATGTATGGAGTGATACTCAGGACAAGTATACGGACGCACGGATAATTTTTAAAGATTTCGAACCGTCCAACTGGTCGTGGGACCCTGTTGCCAAAGCGTATTACTGGCATCGGTTTTACCATCATCAACCGGACCTTAATTATGAGAATCCGGCAGTCCATAAAGCCATGTTCAAAGTTATCGACTACTGGCTTGATATGGGGGTGGACGGCGTTCGTCTTGATGCGGTGCCGTATCTGTACGAAGAAGAAGGCTCGAATTGCGAAAACCTTCCTGAAACTCATGCCTTTCTGAAAGCCTTACGGGCGCATATCGATAGAAAACATCGCGGCAAAATGCTGCTTGCTGAAGCCAACCAATGGCCGGAGGATGCTGCGCAATATTTCGGCAATGGTGATTCCTGCCATATGGCGTTTCATTTTCCGCTCATGCCTCGCATGTTTATGGCGCTTGAGATGGAAGACAGGCATCCGGTTATTGATATTCTGGAGCAGACACCGGATTTGCCCGCAGGATGCCAGTGGGCAATCTTTTTGCGCAATCATGATGAGCTGACTCTGGAAATGGTAACGGACGAAGAGCGCGACTACATGTACCGCATGTACGCCCGTGACCCCAGAGCGCGTATTAACCTGGGAATCCGCAGGCGGCTTGCACCGTTACTTGGCAATGACAGGCGAAGAGTTGAGCTGCTTAATGTACTGTTGTTTACCATGCCGGGAACGCCGGTTTTGTACTATGGTGACGAGATCGGCATGGGCGACAACTACTATCTGGGCGACCGTGACGGTGTGCGTACGCCGATGCAGTGGAGTGCGGACAGAAACGCCGGTTTTTCCCGTTCTAATCCGCAGCGACTGTTTCTGCCGGTGGTAATTGACCCTGAATACCACTATGAGGCTGTTAACGTAGAAACACAGCAGAGCAATAAAAGTTCGCTGCTGTGGTGGATGAAACGCGTTATCGCCATGCGAAGGCGCTATACGGCGTTCAGCCGTGGCGATATTGTATTTTTAAAGCCTGAAAATCCGAAAGTGCTGGCCTACCTGCGCAGCCACGGCGATCAGCATGTTCTTGTGGTCAGCAATCTGTCGCGCCATGCACAGGCCGCCACGCTGGACCTGAGCGGCTGGGAAGGCTTCTGGCCGGAAGAAGTTTTCAGCTCCACACGTTTTCCGGCAGTAAAGCAGGCCGCATACACGCTGACGCTGAATCCTTACGGCTATTACATTTTCCATATGAGACGTCAGGAAACGGCAACAAGTTTGACCAGTCTGTACACTCCGCCGATGCTTAAGCCTGTTACGGCGGCGCGTTTCCTTGACGGTGAAATCAGAGACACGTTGCAGCGTAACGTGTTGCCCGGCTACCTGACCCGCAGAGGGCTGTTGGGACAGGAAGCTGTCCAGCTGCGCGAGGCGGTGATTCTGGAAGCGGTACCTGTAGGTGGGCAAGGCGTACCCAGCTGGTTGCTTATTGTAGAAGTTCGGTATCAGGAGCGCCAGCCCGAGTGGATAGGCATGCTCACTTCGATGCTGTCGGGCGAAGCTGCCCGTCAGGTGGTGCGCGAGGCCCCCGTGCATCTGATGTGCATGTTCGGCAGTGATGGTCCGGAAACAGCTCTTGTGGAAGCCTTTGACGAGAGCTGCCGTTGCGGAGCCTTGCTTTCGCTTGCGACCCGTGCACAGTCGGTAAAGGGACGTCATGGCGAACTGGTTGTAAGTACTGCCAGCGGGGCCCGTGGAGCGATAAAGGCAACTTGTCCTGTTGATGCGCCTGCTGTCTGGAAGTCTCAGATTCATGCAACGTCTATTGTCTGCGGGGACAGACTGCTGTTTAAGGTGTACCGGCGCATGGACGAAGGCATCAATCCGGATGTTGAATTGCTGCGTTATCTCTCTGAAGAAACCGGCTACAGAAATGCACCTGCCTATATGGGAGTTGTGGAATATAAGCGTTCACGCAGTTCCGGTATGGCGGTGGCAATGCTGCATGAATTTGCTCAGGCGCAAGGCGATGCGCAGGAAATGTGCCGCGGCATGGTTGGCCGTTTCTTTGACAGAGTGCTGGCAGCCAAAGCGGAGCTGCCTTCAAAACCAAGGCTGTACGCACGCTCTCCCGTGGAAGCCGCAGGAAGGCCGCTACCGGAAGAATATCGTGACCTGCTGGGAGATGTGGACTTTGCAGGAATGCAACTTTTGGGACGCCGTATAGGCGAACTGCATAGGGCATTGGCATTCGGGCCGGAAAATGCTTCGTTTACTCCGGAACCTTTCTCCACATTGTATCAGCGTTCGGTATATCAGGGCATGCAAAGCCGTATGAAGCGGGCTTTGGGCAGACTGGAACGTAACCTTGATCTGCTGCCGGAAAATACAAAGGCTGACGCCCTTCGTGTTCTGGAGCTGCGTGGTGATATTGCCGATCACCTGCGCGAGTTTCTGGCCCGTAAGCTGGATTGCCTGAAAATTCGTGTGCATGGCTATCTGACACTTGGCAATATTCTGCGAAGCGGCCGTGACTACATGATTGTGAACTTTGAGGGAGATACGGAAAAGTCACTTTCAGAGCGCAGGCTCAAGCGGTCACCGTTGCGCGACGTATCCGATCTGATCCGCTCCCTGCACTACACCGTCCTCACCGTGTTGATGCGCGAAGCGGTATTACGGCCCGAAGATAGAGAGTATCTGGCTCCCTGGGCGGATTTGTGGCGAATTGAGGCCGCAGGGGCGTTTTTAACTGCGTATATGGAATGTGTGGGCGGCAGTAAGCTATTACCTGATGATGACAAGGATACACAGGTGATGCTTGAGGCTTTCCTGATCGAAAAAGCCTTGGGAGAGCTTGATGCGGAGCTTCAGGCTCCCTCGGGATTTGTCGGGTTGCCGCTGGCGGCAATAATCACTCTGATGGGAAAATAGTGCTGCTTCTACAAAGGTATAGAGCTTGCAATAAAACAGGTGCGTGTAGAAATATGCCGCAACGCCAACAGTCCGGTCTGTAACTTGTTGGCGTTGCAGAATATTTATATTTATCGCAGTTAAGCAAAGATTTCCTGCTTGGTGACGGCTTCAGCTTTGATGCGGTCGAGCAGTTCGGCAAATGTAGCTTTTACATTTTCGCGGATGTCGCCTGCCACAATAAGGTACAGAACATCGTCGCCGGGTTTGAGTTCGCCTTCAATCGCGTGGGCCAGTATGCGGTAAATGCCCGGACGTTGTTCCATTTCGGCGCGGATTTCTTCCATGCGCTGGTAGTTCGGGGTAATGCGGATAGCTACAACGTTACTGCGGTCTTTGCGGGACCAGCCGCGAACGATACCGTTGTGCACCATAATCATGCCGACATTGTCGGCAAAACCGGGTTCTTTTTTCAGATCGGCAATGGCTTTGTTTATGTCCATTTTTCATGCTCCTTCGATTTTCCGGATAATACCAAAATATGCCGCAACTTTCTTCTCTTATAGGACAACTGCCGGAGTTTAAGGAAAGCAGAATGCTTTCCAACGGTCTCGGCCTGTGGCTGTCGTGGCAGGGGGACCTTAACCCCGCTGTTGTGCAGACACTGCAGGATTACGGCGGAATGCATCTGGCTTCCGAGCGCGATCAGGCTCTGTGGTTCTTTTTTTCCGGCGATGTTTTTCTTGCCTTGGCCCGCCTTGCTATCTGGGCAAAGTTTAACTCTCTTGCCGTGTTTTGCCAGGTTATTCCAGCAAAACTTCTTTTTGGATACAAGCGGGAGCTTTCAGTTGCAATAGATCCTGCGTTGCGGGTGCAGAATGCCATAGTTCCTCAGGAACTGGAAATATGGGTTCATGGCAAGGCTAAAGAGATGGGCGTAGGTGCCCCTGGGTTAAGTTTTACCAGCATGCGCGGGCAGACCGGCCTTGCCTCTGCGGAATGGTTTACGATGTCCGCAGACCCCCGTTTGCCGTATCAGTCATCTCTTGGCTGGTACGTTGTGCTCAAGCCTTTGGGGAACCCGCTGGAGAAAAGCTTTCAAAGCGGGTGGAGAGCATTTTTTGCACACCTTGAAGAGTTGCTTAACAGGCATAAGTGCAAGTTTCTTATCCACGACTTCTATCTGATGTTTCCGGTGGAAAACCTGCGCCAGCTCAGGTTGTGGTGCAAGGATATACTTCTGCTTATTGCGCAGCTGAAAGAAGAAAATCCGGATGGATACTGGCCTTGTGTTATGGCGGTGGCTGACCGTAAGGGGCTTAACTTTAATAACGAGCTGCCTAAGAAAATGCGGTTGGACTGGGACCAGCTTGTCCCTGATTTTCCACATATGAGCTATCGCAATGCGTACCTGCTGGGCGACTCATTTGTTGTACATGATGTGCGCTTTAATGTTGAGCACAGCAGCATGGACGACTGGTCCAACGTAAGCCTTTCGGCGGAAGGTGAGGGCGGTGCGGGCCTTCTGCCGGTTGAAGTTTCCAACAGGCTGGTAACAGGTAGCAGCCCTCATTGTTTTTATTGCGGTCTGCGGGATCATGAATTGCAGGATTGTCCTTCCCGAAAACTTGCGTCGCTGGATAGAGAAATATGGAAGGAAGTTGCGCTGCTGGACTTTGAAACCATTAACAACGGCTTCAAGTCCATTGATTTAAGTCTGACAGAAGATGCACTTGAGTCCATGTCGTCCATCCTGCGGCAGGAGGGGATACCCGGTCTGTTATTGCGGGCTGTTTTCAGCATTAATGCCAATGCACAGTTCCGCATGATGCGCATCATGTGGCTGACCCGCGGCAAGGAATATCCCGCTGGGCTAAGCGAACTTAACCAGAAGGACGACAGCCCGCTCTGGTCTTTACTCGATATGTTCATAAGCGGTGATTTAATCGCCGTGGATAAAGAATTAGGGCAGATGACCATCAAAGCGCCCAGAGACTTTCGGGTGCGTACATTACAGGGGTTCGTCGCTTTGGAACGCGGTGACCACGCAAGAACCCTTTCCTTGTGGAAAGAGGCCGAAGGTCTTTCCCCTTCTCCCTTACTGCAGGCGTACCATCAGTTTTTACAAGGTAGACTGATGGAAACTCAGGGAAAGTACCAGAACGCCAATACATTATACCGGCAGGTTGCCAGATTGACTCCTGCATGGTCTGATTCTGTATACCGGCAGGGTGTGTGTCAGGTTAAAATGGGGTTTGCAGAACAAGCCGTAGGCTTTTTAAGTGCCCTTATCGAGCGCGATGCTCATTTTTTTAACCGCGTGTTGCTTGACCCTGAACTGGAGCGCGGACACATCCACCTGCTGGCTGCGTTGCATGTGCCATGGCTGGAAGCGCAGAGCAAGGCAGAGGAAGAAGCTGTGGCCCTTAAGCGGCTGCGGGCAGAAGTTTTTGACTGGTTTCCGGAAGGTCACGAATTTGCCGATGCAGCGTTTAAAAGAATCGATGCCTTGCTGGGGTTGGCAGATGTTGAAAACTACGTTTCTTTTATCTCGCTAAGCCGCGGTAGGGAGCGGTTGGAGCGTGATCTGCAGGCGCGGGTCAATATGGAGTCGCGTGAGCTTAAGTCGCGTTTCAGGACTGATATGGAGCGACTTGCATACATCCGTGATGAAGCTGCGTGGTTTCCTTTCCCGCGGATTCTTGTTGATTTTAACAAGGATTATAATGCATGTGCCGCGAACCTGAACTGGGCTTTGCAGAACCAGTTCGGAGTGGCTGATACTTTTAAAAAGGCACATAGCATTGCGGAGAAGGAGCAGGAACGGCTGAAGGGGCTTGAGGGGAAACTCAAGTTTCTGCGGATTGTCCGTGACTCGACTCTTTTTATGCTGATTATGGGAAAGACTTTTTTCTGGATGGAACTGATAGGGTTGCTTCTGGTGCTGGTCGGTCTGCCTCTTTCCGTTTACTACGGAGAGCGCGCCGGAGCTGAGTGGGCATCAGGGTTACTGGTAAAAGAAAAATGGCAGATTCAAAAAGGGTTGATTCTCATACTTAGTACGATGGCTCTTGCTTTTGCCGCCCTTAGAACAACGCTTGTTTTTGATAAAAAGCGTAATCAGTTACTCAATAAGGGGAAAAGGAAAAAGTAACATTCCTGCAGGGTTGTTTCTTTGTTGTAAATGGTAACGCCCCCGCAGATTTTCTGCGGGGGCGTTTTAATAGCGTGCGGGCGTAAGGTGGAGCCAAATCGCAATGAGCCTGATGGATGGAGTACCAAAGCGACAACCTGGGAGCTATACCGGAGACGACGATTCCGCGCGCAATTAATGACCTACAGTTTTTGAGAACAGGTTAATGATCACAATTCCTGAAATGAGTAATGCAAGGCCGATGATTGCAGGTGCATCCAGTTTTTGACCGAAAGCAAGCCAGTTGATGCCTGCAATAAGTACAATACCCATGCCGCTCCACAGCGCGTATGCAATTCCCAGCGGTACCTGACGAGTGACAATGGTAAGCAGATAAAACGCAGTTGCATACAAAACGGCAACGCCGACCGTGGGTAACGGTTTAGAGAATTCTTTTGTAAGCGGCAGGATGGAAGTGGCAATCACTTCTGCCAGAATGGCAAAACCAAGTGCCGCGTACGATGTTGCCAATGGACTCATGTATGTGTCTTCCCGTCAATTAAAGCTATGAGTTGCTGTTGTAGTTCAAGGTGTTCTGCAGCAGGTCGCTTGTGCCCGTGCAACAGGTCGTCAAGCCAGATTCCGTCTACTGCATACCGCACAATAGCCAGATTTGAATCATTATCTGTCTTTTTGTGACGCTCAAGTCTGCCTGAAAGCCACGATGTCCAGATTTTGCGTAGTGCAGGATCCACAACAAATGATGCGGAAAGCGAGGTCCAGAGATGTCCGTCGCCGTTCTGGTTCATTATCGCTTTAACATATGCTCTGGTGAACGCCCCGTATTGCTCTTCCGCTCCCTCCATGAAGTCTTCGATAAGCTTATCAAGGGAGAGTAGCAGCTCTGTGCTGAGCGCATCTATTAAGCTTTGTTTGTTGGGGAAGTGGTGGAAAAAAGCGCCCTTGGTAACCCCGGCAGCACTGGCCACAGCCTGAACCGTCAGGTTTGAAAAGCCGTATTCTACAACAATCTGACCTGCACTATCCAGCAGTGCGCGGCGGACTTTTTCCGGGGCTTTTTTCTTTCGGTGCGCTATGGCCATTTGCAAAAAATACCAACTGGTATGTTTTTGTCAATACCGCTTGTTAACATGAAGGCATAATTTTTTGCTGCACATTACCATAAGACCACAAGCAACGTGTGTCGTAATCTGGATATCTTAGAAACATAAGGTTGCTACAGCAGCCTTATGTGCGTGCACTTTTATATGTTTCCTATGTGGTATGCCCAGCTAAGAAGAGAAAAGCCCGTTGACGCAGGAAGTATGCAATAGAAGATGCAGAAGGCGGAAAGGGTAGATTCTACCTTGTAAGCCTTAAGCGCATGTGCGGGTTCTTTTTTTACGTGAAAGAAGCTCGGACTGCGAATAGCTTTTTCTTAATATCTCAAAAAAGTGCTGCCAGACTGACGGGGGGGACATTGCTGGCTGCGTACGTCAACTCTGCCACACTGTGCTTGCGATGTTTGCAAGTGTTTTTAACGCGGTTTCATTTTTGCGTGTTGCAAGATGCGAAAGACACAGCGGTACGCTTAAATCTTCGCCGCAAAGCACAACTGTGCCTTGTTTTGCCAGCTCTTCGCACTCGTCCAGCCGCATGATGGCAACCCCTCTTCCGTTCAGCAGCAATTCGCGGACAATTCGTTCGTCAATGGCTTCCGCTGCAACATTGGGGCTGACACCGTGGTCACTCATCTGCTTACTTGCCGCGTCGTATAACGGGCAGACACAGTCGCCCCATATCCATGGCAGTGCAGCCAGTTCGGGCCAGCTCGGGTTATAGCCGTCTGCGGTTATTCCTTCTGGCAACAGGTGCACAGGAATGACTGCCCGTAACGGGACTTCCGTGACGCAGATATCATGAATGTCAGGCTGGTTGCTGAATCCGAAGCGGAAGCCCGCATCCATGATTTTGTCATGCAACATCTCAGTGGTGGTCAATGTCTGCGACGGCAGAAAACGAAGCCGGATCCGGCTATCCCCGTTTGTCGACGCTGCTTCAAGCTGGGTCATGCGCAGAAAAAGAGGGTCTGTATTCAGTCCGATAAGCAGCATTGCAGTTTCAGACTTCTGCATTGCCTCTGCGGCAGACTGCATATTGCCTGCGGCCTCAATGACCGAACGTGCATGCTCAAGCATAGCCATCCCTTGCTCTGTCAACTTCATCCCTTTGGGCGTACGCATAAAAAGCAGAACGCCGAGTGATTCTTCCAGTGCCTTGATTTGGGCACTGAGTGAAGACTGGCTGATATGCCGCTTACGGGCGGCACGTGTAAGGTGGCCTTGCTCGGCAACCGTAACAAAGGAGTGAAGTTGGTACAGTTCCATAAGGATGTTGTCCGGCGTTCGGTTATTCCGAACGCGACGTTCGGGAATTCGTATTTGATTTCAAGGGCCGCTTGCTGTGTAACGCGCACAGATTACATATCTGCAGAGGAGTTACCATGCAAGTTCGTAAACTGGGTCCGCTGATGCTTTCCGGCCTTATGGTCGGGCCTGTTCTGGGTTCCGGCATTTTTATTCTTCCACCTCTTGCACTGGAACTTGCCGGTGACTGGGCCTTGCCTGCGTGGATGGTTATTGTAGCCATTAATGCCGTCTTTGCTTTTGTTTTTTGCTGGCTTGCAGTGTTGTTTCCCGGTGATGGCGGCGTTGCCAACGCTGTGGAGCACGCTTTCGGGCGCAAGATGAAACAGTTTACAGCGTATTGTCTGCTGTGTGCTGTGTTGTTCGGCCCGTGCGCCGTACTTCTTACCATGGTTGAGTATTTGCCGGTTCCTGTAGCGGAGTTTGGGCGCTATGGAAGGGAAATTACAGCATTTGTGTTTTTGAGCTGCGGTTGTCTGCTTCTTTTGCAAAAAGTAAGGGCGTTGGGAACGGTGGCGTTTGTGTGTTCTTCTCTGGGGGCTGTCCTTCTTAGTGCCGGTGCGCTGGCCGCTCTGACAGATGTTGCCCTGATGCCTGCGCCGTTACCGGAGTTTGACGCAGGTACCTTCGGGCGGACGTTATTGTTGCTCTTCTGGTGTATAATCGGTTGGGAAGTGGCCGGTAATTACAGCGGCGATGTGGACAGACCGGAGACTACCATGCCTAGAGCGGTGCTCATCAGCGTGCTTGTTGTAACGCTTGTTGAGCTGCTTGTTGCCGGAGGTATGCAGTATGCGCAGCTTGGTTCGCAACATGGCCCGGGCGTGTTGCGCCTGTTGCATCCGTTACTTGGGGCTGCTGGTGTCGTCGTCGGTAGCCTGATCGTTTTCGGGCTTTGTGCAACTACTTATATGATGTTTGTGGGGGCTGTGGCTCGTCTTGCAGCAAGTCTGGGAAGTGAAGGCTTGTTGCCGGAAGTGATTAGCAGGAAAAATACAGTTGGTGCTCCTGCGGCAGCGGTGGCTGTTTTGTTTTTAGTTGCAGCGGGTGTGGCTACATTGCCTTCACTCGTTGTTATGGCCAACGGCTTTTTAATTGCCAACGCATTGGTCGGTGTGGCGGCAGCAGTAAAAGTATTGAAAGCGTGGTGGCATAAAGTATTTTCTGTTCTGCTGGCGATAGTCATGCTGGTGCTTCTGGCTCAGTCTGAATTATGGATTTTGCTGCTGATAGGCTTATTGGGACTGGCAATTGCTGCAAGTGGAAAACTGCTAGGGAGTAAAGCTCTGCGCCAGACATAGTGAGAACAAGACGAATGCGTAAGGAACATTGGAAAAGGCGGCTAACCTCGCCTTTTTTGTTGAGGGCGTATGGAAGACGTTGTTTAGTTGCACACTGGACAGGAAGGTTACAGAAGGCGTTAATGCGAGAATAAGCTCATCCGGTGACAGGTATAGAAACTTGAGAGTCTGGTAACCTGCCGTTTGCGCAGAGATTATTGTGCAGGTATGCGTAATAATCAGAACAGGTTGTAGCGGCCTGTCCTTTTACGGGATATAGCGGAGAGGTTAACCAGCTTACAGGTAAAAGATAAGGCCGGTAAAAACCGGCCTTAAAAGTGGAGCGGGAAACGGGATTTGAACCCGCGACTTCAACCTTGGCAAGGTTGCACTCTACCACTGAGTTATTCCCGCAAAGGAAATTTATATATGCCTTGCGGCCTCACTTGATCTGGAGCGGGAAACGGGACTCGAACCCGCGACCTTCAGCTTGGGAAGCTGACACTCTACCAACTGAGTTATTCCCGCAAGATCCTTCCTGCACAAGTTTTTCGGAAGGAATAAAACCTGCGGCTTTTTACGGCCGCAGGCCGGGTGACTCTGGAGCGGGAAACGGGATTTGAACCCGCGACTTCAACCTTGGCAAGGTTGCACTCTACCACTGAGTTATTCCCGCGAGAGATTGGAGGCGGCATCCAGATTTGAACTGGAGAATGGAGGTTTTGCAGACCTCTGCCTTACCGCTTGGCTATGCCGCCTCAGAAAAATCAAAGAACTCGTTTGGAGCGGGAAACGGGATTTGAACCCGCGACTTCAACCTTGGCAAGGTTGCACTCTACCACTGAGTTATTCCCGCTCTTTGTGGAGCAGTTCGCCCCAACGAGGAGAGCCTTATAAGCAAAACCCCTCAAGGTGGTCAAGCGGAAAAATAGAAAAATTTTACAACGAGCCATTTTTGTAGACAAAGTCTAGAACTGGAGCTGTTTTGAAGGCGTAAGAATTTACTGCCAACTAAGAAAATTTATAAGACCCGACCTGAAAAGGTAACAAGTGGTATACTAAAAAGGGGATAGCTGAATTATCAGCTGATTCTTTATCCTTTAAAGAAAGAAAAATTGTAGAAGCCTCTTTACTTTTCAGATGACCTTGTTTTATGGCAGTGACCTTGCAAAGATTACGGGTGTTTTATTCGGGACTTGTACCCCGTAGTCTATCTTCCCCGTCGTGCCGAGGAGGGCTACATGAATCAGAGTGATATTGACTACTTCCGTGGGCTTTTGGCCTCTATGCTTGCAGAAGCACAGGTGAAAGGCGATGCGACATTGGAAGAACTGACAGACAATAACGAGGTTTGTGCCGACCCTGCAGACAGAGCCACTATGGAATCTGATCGTGCGTTTACATTACGTATCCGTGATCGGGAGCGTCGGCTTATCAAAAAAATCCGTCAGGCTCTGGACCGAATCGAAGACGGTTCTTTCGGAGTTTGCGATGAGTGCGGTGAAGACATCGGTGTTCCCCGCCTGAAGGCAAGACCTGTCACAAAGCTTTGCATTAACTGCAAAAGCAGACAGGAAGAAGACGAAAACCTGCGCGGTGACTAACGCAGGATAAACAGCTAAGGGGCTGTATGGACGCCCACTTTATGCGCCGTCTGGCGCTGGAACTTGTTCCGCTGCTTAACGGCGCACGGGTGGAGAAAATTTTCCACCCTGCTGAGAATATAGACACTCTTGTCTTATTTACGGCCGGCGCGAAGCACAATCTTGTGCTTCGCATCGGCCGTTCCTTTCCTTTCCTTTTCACTTCTTCTTTAAAACCGGACAACCCTGCTCAGCCTCCAGCTGGAACTATGCGTTTGCGCAAGTATCTGAGAAACAGACGCATCACTGCTGTTCTGACAGACTGGCCTACCCGCAGAATGGCTCTGGGGTTCGGTTCCGGTGACTATCCGTGGCTGATTCTGGACATGCGGACAGGGCTGGAACTTGTCCGGCATCTTCCTGAAGGCTTTGGTACAGAACCTGTGTGGCCGGATGCGCATGAGTGGCCGCGCCTGCTCGAATCACTATCAGAAGCGGCTCCCTGTGCTGATTTGCCTATGCTTACGCCTGCGTTACGCCGCACGCTTATGCACATGGATATGCCAGATGCTCATGCGCTGATGCTGGATCTTGAGGCTGCTTTTGCGGGTGATATTTTTGTGTACCATGACAGCGACGGCACTCCTGTGACTGTATCCGCATGGCCTCTTGCCACAGAGCAATGCCGCGGGCTTACCGAAATGGTGATGGAATCTGCGTTAAAAGCCGCAAGACTGGTAGGTGAGGCTAAGCTTTATAAAGATATGAGCGATGTTGTCCGCTTAGAAGAACATAAAAAAATCAAAGCAGGAACCAAGCGGATTGATAACGCCCTCAAGCGCCTTGCACAGGAGGAGCAAAGAATGCTGTCGCTGATTGCGCAGCAGCAGGATGCGTTGGCTTTGCAGTCCGTGCTATACCGCTTCGGTCCTGAAGAGCGTTTGAAAAGCGTTGAAGTAAACGTGGATACACAAGAGGCTGACGCAGGAAAAAGTACATGGACCATCCTTTTGGATGGTACTGTTTCAGTTCGTGATAACATGAACGCCATGTTTGCCCGTGCTGCCAAGGGCAAGCGGGGATTGCTTGCTCTGGCCAGCCGGAAAGTGGACCTTCTGGCAGACAGGGGGCGCGTGGAGCAAGGGGCGGAAGCACAGAGTATCCGCAAGGCTCCTGCGCAGACTTTCGTTAAGAAAACTTCGCAAAAGGTGACGCCTAAATCGAGAACCAGCATAGATAATAATCTGGTGTTACGGTTCCAAAGCTCAGACGGCTTTTTGATGATTCGCGGCCGCAACGCTAAAGGAAACGACGTTGTAGTCAGGCAGGCTTCTACTTTTGACTTGTGGTTTCACGCTCAGGATGGTCCCAGTGCGCATCTGGTTATCCGGCTGGATTATCCGGGGCAGGAAATTCCGGAGCAGACTATGCTGGAAGCAGCGGCCCTGACTGCCGTGCGCAGCTGGCAGCGGGATGATGCGACTGTCCGCATTATGTGTGCATGGGTAAAGGACGTCAGAAAAATAAAAGGTGCCAAGGCCGGAGCCGTGCGGGTTGATACTATGGAACGCAGTATGATTGTAGCGCCGGATGAACGGCTTGAAGAAACCTTACGCATTTTGTCTTAATTTAGTTCTTCTTTTATTCCCTTTTTGGGTGAGATGGCTGTACAATTGGCACTGCATAAAATTATGTGGTGCCCGCGTATTCGCGTGGCATTTGCTTCTGTGCACGGGAGATGCTTTATGCTGCTTAAACACTTACGCTCGCTTTTGGTTAAAGATTCCAAACAGCCACAAGCTAATAGTTTTGTCATGGATTCCGGCATGCCTGTATGGGTGGCCCGACAGCCAGTATTTACTGCCGATGCGAAAATATGGGGATACGAGTTGCTCTCCCGTGTCTGTCCGGAGAATATCTGCCGCCCTTCGGCTGATGCTGTTGTGGCAACCTCTTCTGTCATCTTTGACGGCTACGAGATGGTAGCTCCGGCTTTAAAACTACATGAACGAGTGCTTATCAACTATTCTGCTGAAATGCTCCTTGATGACGTGCCGACGATGCTTCCCGCTGATGTCTGTGCGGTTGAAGTGCTGGAAGACGTGTCGCCAAGCCCTGAAATTATACATGCTTTGAGTACGCTAAAAGCAGCAGGGTATTTTATAGCACTTGATGATTATGTCGGTCAGCAATCTGCTCAGCCTTTGCTGCACCTTGCTGACCTTGTGAAAGTAGATGTATTGGGGCGTTCTCCTGAGGAAATAGCCAGAGATGTCAGCCTTATTAAAGAACATGGCTGTACTACTCTGGCAGAAAAAGTAGAAGATCAGGCAATGTTTGAGCTTTGCAAAAAGCTTGGCTTTGACCTGTTCCAAGGGTTCTTTTTTTGCAAGCCGCAACTGTTGGAAAAGCAAAAACTGACATCGTCAGAAAGTATCAAGACCCGGTTGCTGGCCCGTTTGGCGGCCAAAGACTACAATATGACCGACATTGCAGAAATCATTCAGGTAGATGCGGCGCTCACAACCCGTTTGTTACGGCATTTGAATTCAGCTTACTATGCGCTGCCTTCGCGCGTCAGCAGTGTGCAGCAGGCGGCTACCATGCTGGGGCAACGCAAGTTGCATCAATGGCTGTGTGTTGCGCTGTTGTCGGAAATGGATAGCTTTCCGCTTTCGCGGCATGTGGCAATGCTTGCGGCACAACGGGGGAAGTTTCTTGAACTGGTCTGCCGCAGAGGCCGATGCAGCCTTCCTCCGTCAGAGCTCTTCATGCTTGGCCTTTTTTCTTTGCTTGCCGTGTTGTTGTCTGTTCCTGTCAGCGTCATGACTGAAAATCTGCCTTTGGATGCTGACCTGCTAAACGCTTTGCAACGCAGTGACAGCCCGCTTCTGCCGTGGTTGCTTTTTGCAGAAGCTTACGAGCGCGGCAACTGGCAGGTTGTGGCAGCGCTGGCGAAGCAGCTGGGTATAAACGGCGAAGAGTTGAGTGAAAATTATTCAGAGGCTCTGGTCTGGGTAAAAGAAGTATTTGCAGAATAGAATGTAAGACTACAAAAAAGCGCCCGCGGCATTGAGCCGCGGGCGCTTTTATTGTTGCATGAACGGAGAGCCTACAGGCTGTTGCCGACCTTGCGGATCAGACGGACGAGTTGGTTGGTGAAACCAGCCTCGTTGTCGTACCAGATGATCAACTTTGCCATTTTGCCCTCGATAACAGAGGTGCACAGGCCGTCCACAACGCCACCAAAGGTACTGCCCATGTAATCGCAGGAAACCAGAGGTTCTTCTGTGTAGCCCATGTTGCCTTTAAGAGAAGTTTCGGCTGCTTCTTTAAGTGCGGCGTTTACTTCTTCTGCAGAGCCGGGTTTTGCCAGTTCACAGGTCAGGTCAACAAGAGATACGTTAGGCGTGGGAACGCGGATAGCCATACCGTTCAGCTTGCCGGCCAGTTCGGGAATGACAAGTCCCACGGCTTTTGCCGCGCCGGTAGAGGTAGGAATCATGGACACCGCAGCAGCTCTGCCTCGGCGGGGGTCCTTATGGGTTCCGTCCAGAATGCGCTGGCTCATGGTGTAGGAGTGTACGGTGGTCATCAGGCCGTGGCGTACACCGAACTTGTCGTTCAGCACCTTGGCAACGGGTGCCAGACAGTTGGTGGTGCAGGATGCATTGGAAACGACGTCGTGCTTTGCCGCATCGTACAGATGGTCGTTTACACCCATAACCACGGTAAGGTCCGCATCCGCACAGGGAGCGCTGATGATGGTTTTTTTAGCGCCGCATTCCATGTGCATGGCAAGCCCTGCACGGTCTTTGATGGTGCCGGTGCTTTCGATGGCAATGTCTACGCCGTGGTCGGCCCATTTCCATTCATTTTTACCGTAACGGGTAACAATAATCTGCTTGCCGTTGACGGTAAAACCATCGTTGTTGGCTTTTACTTCAGCATTGAAGGTGCCATGACAGGAGTCGTACTTGAAGAGGCGCGCAAGCGATTCGTTATCCGCGCGGGCGTTGACAACAGCGGTATCCAGTTCAGAATCATTTGCCAGAAGGCGGACAAGATAGCGGCCGATACGGCCGAACCCGTTAATGCCAAGCGTAACTGCCATCGTTCGTTCCCTTATACCTTGTTGGAGCAACCCAGAACGTTGCGGATTTTGTGTTGAACCATATTCTTGACGGCTTCGCGGGCGGGCTTCAGGTATGCGCGCGGGTCAAAGTCGGCAGGATTTTCTACAAAATGTTTGCGGATGCAGGCGGTCATTGCCAGACGGATGTCGGTATCAATGTTGATTTTGCAGACACCGAACGTGGCAGATTTGCGCAGCAGGTCTTCGGGCACACCTTGTGCACTGCCGATTTCACCACCGTACTGGTTGGCCATTTTGACAAATTCCTGAGGGACAGAGGAAGCGCCGTGCAGTACCAGCGGGTAATCCGGCAGCTTTTTGGTGATGGTTGCAAGGCGGTCAAAGTCGAGCTTGGCTTCGCCGGTGAACTTATAAGCGCCGTGGCTGGTGCCGATGGCGATGGCAAGCGAATCGCAGCCGGTGCGTTGAACAAAGTCAACAGCCTGATCGGGGTCTGTGTATACAGAGACCTCGGCAGAAACATCTTCTTCCACACCGGCCAGCTGACCGAGTTCGGCTTCTACCCACACGCCTTTGCTGTGAGCGTACTCGACAACGCGTTTGGTCAGGGCGATGTTTTCTTCATAGGGCAGATGAGAGCCGTCAATCATGACAGAGGTGAAACCGCCGTCAATGCAGTCCTTGCAGATTTCAAAGTTTGCACCGTGGTCCAGATGCAGAACAACGGGCAGGTCGGATTCGGCAAGCGCGGCTTCGATAAGTTTAACAATGTAGGTTTGTCCGGCATACTTTCGTGCACCTGCGGAAACCTGCAGAATCAGGGGGGCCTGCTCTTCGGTGGCGGCGTTCATAATACCCTGAATGATTTCCATGTTGTTCACGTTAAAGGCGCCTACGGCGTAACCTTCTTTGTAAGCACGGGCGAACATTTCTCTGGGGCCTGTTAGCGGCATGGTGTCCTCCTCGGTGATGCCGGAGCGGGGTGGTTCCCGCCGGTAGCACATGACGGTTGTGACAAGGAGCGGGTGCTCCGGTTATTGTCAGCCTGCATATCGGATGGCGTGGCCGACACTCCACGAGTCTGCCTCTATCCGTTATACACTAGTTAGGTATATCCCATCCTGTCAATGAAAGCGCGGGCACTTTATACGACAAGTGGCAGAAAATCAAAGGGTCTGCATTTCCGCTCTATGAGCGGATCAGAGAATCCTGCAATGCCGCCAGGGTGTCCGTGTCTGTAAAATCGAACCTCAGCGGGGTAAGTGTGGCGTAGCCGCGGGTCAGTAAATCGCGGTCTGTGCCTTCCGCTACAGTTTCGGGCGGAATGATGCCGTTAAGCCACCAGTATGAGCCGCCTCTGGGGTCTTTTCTATGATCGTACCAGTCTTTCCAGACAGCACGGGTCTGCGGGCAGATTTTCAAGCCTTTGCATTCTGCCATGGGTACGTCAGGCAGGTTCAGGTTCAGCACGCATCGCTCCGGCAGACTTGCCCATGGCATGGACTCAATGATTTCCACGGCATATTTTGCGTGGTCGTCTATTTTTTCAGGTTTGAAGCTGTCGTATGAAACCGCGATGGAAGGGTAGCCCATGTGAGCGGCTTCCGTAGCAGCAGAAACTGTGCCGGAATATAAAATATCCGGCCCTACGTTGGCTCCCGCGTTAATGCCGGAAACTACCAGATCGGGCTTTTTATCCATCAGGGCGTTAAGGCCCAGCTTCATGCAGTCGGTAGGGGTGCCGTGCACGCCTTTGCCCACAAAGCCGTTTTCGGCAAACTCCTTTACGCGCAGCGGCATTGCTATGGTTACGGCGTGTCCGACTGCCGACTGTTCGGTAACGGGGGCAACCACCTGTACGGTGTGGCCTGCCTCTTTCAGTGCTTTGTAAATGGCCCGCAACCCCGGGGCCTGAATGCCGTCATCATTGGTCAGAGCTATAAACATTCTTCGTTCCTTTTATGCTGGCAAGAAAAAAGCTCTTGCTGTTCTCATTGAATAAAGTCCTTTTCCGATACTATGGGCTTGCGTTATGGTCTGCCTCTGCCGTAGACGGAGGCAATCCGCCCTGCTGGCATCATTCAATAAAAATTGATAATGGTCGGAAATCGATAACACATATTTTCGCTTATCAGGAGGTAGCCGGTAAGACCGGCTCCGTTTTGCATACGATGTACATGGAAAAAAGACAATTCATCAAAGATATTGCTGTCAATGGCGACGTGAACGGACTGTTCCTTATTGCTTCCGCTAATCAGATGCAGGCTAAAAACGGCCCGTTTTGGCGTCTGGAAATCTGTGATTCCACCGGAACGCTGAATGCCAAGGTCTGGAGCCCCCTCAGCACTTCGTTCGAGACTCTTTCCGCCGGCGAGGTTGTCCACCTCGAGGGGCGGGCGGGGCTTTTTCGCGACAAGATAGACATCAACGTGGACAGAATGCGTATTCTTGCCCCGTACGAGATGGATGCTCTTGATATGGGGCAGTTTCTTGTTTCCAGCGAACGTGATCCGGAAGAAATGCATGCGGAACTGCTCGCACTGTGTAAGGATGTTTTTACGCATAAACCTTGGCGCAAGTTTGTTACAAGTGTATTGCGTAACGAAGAACTGGCTGAAGCGCTTAAAGCCGCACCGGCGGCAAAAAGCGTTCATCATGCATATCGTGGCGGTTTGCTGGAGCATATTCTCTCTGTTTCGGGTCTGTGCATGCGCATGGCGGACCACTACCCCGAAATAGACCGGCAGATGCTGCTGGCAGGGGCTGTTTTTCACGATTTAGGTAAAGCGTGGGAGCTCAGCGGCGGTCTGGTAAACGATTATACAGACGAAGGCCGCCTGCTCGGACACATACATATCGGGCTGGAGCGGCTTGAGCCGTTTATTGTCAGGTCCGGCCTTGAGCGCGAACTGGCGATTCATTTCAAGCATCTTATACTCAGCCATCATGGAGAATATGAGTTCGGTTCGCCCCGCAGGCCGAAAACACGAGAAGCCATGATGTTGCACTACGCTGATAATCTGGATGCCAAAATGGCTCAGATGAACAGCCTGTTCAAAGGCTTTGAAGAAGGCGAAACAGGATGGACTCCGTTCCAGCCTACCTTGCAACGCTTCCTGTATAACCCTGTGCGCACGCCCGAGGCTGAACCCGCGCAGCGTAAACGTCGCGAAACCCCCAAGGAAGAGCAATGTTCATTACTTTTGAAGGCATAGAAGGGTCAGGCAAAAGCACAGCCATTAAACGTCTGAAGGACTGGCTGCAGGAAAAAGGGCAGGGAGTTACGCTTACCCGTGAACCCGGCGGAAGCCGTCTCGGGCGTACATTGCGTTCGATTCTGCTGGATATCGGTAACAATGACCTGACAGGTGAAACTGAACTTTTCCTGTATCTTGCTGACCGTTCCCAGCATGTGCATCAAGTCATCCGTCCCGCTCTGGATGAAGGCGTAGGGGTAATCAGCGACAGATACGCGGACTCCACCGTTGTATATCAAGGGTATGGTCGCGGGCTTGATCCCAAAATTCTGCATCAGCTCAATGATGTTGCCGTGCGCGGGCTATGGCCCGACCTGACACTCCTTTTTGATCTTGAGCCGGAAATCGGCCTTAAACGTGCCATGACCCGCAATCTTCAGGACGGAACCTGTGCCTCTGAGGGGCGTTTTGAAGCAGAGAGCCTTGCGTTCCATACTCGTGTGCGCGAAGGCTATCTCACATGGGCAGCGATTAACCGCGACCGCTTCAGAATTATTGATGCGGCAGCCACGCCTGATGAAGTTTTCGAGCAGGTGCGTGCTGCTGTTGCGGATGTGTTTTCCATAGCCTGATTTGTATAACCGGACAAAGAGGGACACGCCATGCTTGAAGCCGCCAACAAGCTGGGGATTATTTTTTTTCCCGCATTTGACTGGGCAATAAGCCCGACTCATCCTGAACGCGAAGAGCGCCTTCTGTATACACAGGACCAGCTGCGTGAAGAGGGTTTGTTCGATATTCCCGGTATTACGGAATATAAGCCTCTGGTGGCAAGCCGCGAAGATGTGGAGCGAGTGCATTTTTGTATTCCCGACATAGAGCGGGTGTGTACCAAGTCGCATCTTGTTTCTGCCGGCGGAGCCATTCAGGCGGCTAAACTGGTGATGGAAGGTAAAGAAGACAAGGCATTTGCGCTGGTGCGCCCTCCCGGTCATCATGCCATGAAGGTTGTTCACGGCAACAGAGGCTTTTGTAATGTAAACATTGAAGCCCTGATGATTGAATATATCCGCGAGCACTACGGCCCCAAGCGTGTGGCAATCATTGATACCGATTGCCATCACGGCGACGGAACGCAGGATATATACTGGAACGACCCTGATACGCTTTTCATTTCCATGCATCAGGACGGCAGGACTCTGTACCCCGGTACCGGCTTTCCCGCAGAGCTTGGCGGTGTGAACGCGCTGGGAAAAACGCTTAATATTCCGTTGCCGCCACAGACGTCCGACAGAGGGTTTTTGCATGTGATTGATCATCTGGTGTTGCCGGTGCTTGAGGATTTCAAGCCCGACCTGATTATCAATTCTGCCGGACAAGATAACCACTTCTCTGACCCCATCACGGACATGCGCTTTTCCGCGCAGGGGTATGCCGCGCTCAATACTAAACTGAATCCGCATATTGCCGTGCTGGAAGGCGGTTACGCCATTCAGGGCGCATTGCCGTATGTCAATTTGGGGGTCGCCCTTGCGATGGCCGGAGTTGATTACAGTTCTGTGCGCGAGCCGAATTATGACCCCAAAGCGTTGGAGCAGTCTCCGCGCATTACTGAATATATTGAAAAACTGACCGACGAAATGCTGAAGCTGTATTTCAACCCGCCGGATAAACCCAAACAGGGTGAGCGTTCCGGTGAATGGTGGGTTCGTACGAAAGATATTTACTACGATACGGATGGCATCAACGAAAGTCAGGTGGAGTCCGTGCACATATGCCCAGACTGCGCCGGTGTGCTGAAAATCGAAACATGGTCCACAGCCAACCCCCTCAGCCTTGGTGTAGAGGTGCCGCAGCGGGCCTGCGACCGCTGCAGAGGCCTTGGGCTGCGTACTGTGGAAGAAGCACACGTCAAAGGCAATTACCGCTATATCCAGTTCATTAACCGCAAAGATAAGCAGTACATACAATATGGTTTTTAATCGTTCCGGCAAGGCGGCCACTCTGCCTGCCGACATCTCTGCAAAGCATCGTGCATTTCGGTGCGATGTTTTTAGTCTGGAAACATTTTGCTCCCGTTGCCGCCTGAGTGAATGCTTGGGCGGCGTATCTGCATCTCTGGCCCTGGGCTTGATGCTATGCCTTGCTCCCGCGGCAGGGCATGCTGCGAAAGCCGCTGCAAGCACCGCCCCGGCTGGAGTAGAGCAGCCTGAAAGCAACTCTGCTGTCGTAACCAAGCTTGAGGCCATGCATAAGGGTGCACGCTGGGAAGCCATTCTTAAAGAAACCGGCGGGGTCAAACCCTCACTTACGCTGCCTTCATCTGGCCCCGAAATTGTCAGGTACAGGGCAGAAGCCTTGATGGCACTCGGGCGGGAAGGTGAAGCCCTTACTCTTATTGGACGCGGGTTGGCTATTGACCCTGAAAATGCCCGCCTGCTTACTTTGCGCGGAGATGCACAGCTGGCTCTCGGCTATCCGCAACGTGCGGCGGACGACTACATTGCCGCCTTGAAGTCTGATGAAAAAGAATGGCGCGCAGTTCATGGAATGGCTTTGCTGGCCCGTACGGCGGGTGATTTGCCGGCTACGCTTGAATGGTACGACAAGCTGATTCTTATGCAGCCTGACAACGCCATGTTACGCATGGAACGCGCCTTGATGGAGCATGAAGCCGGTCTGGTTGCCCGTGCGCAGCGAGACATGGAAGTGGTAACAATGCTTGCGCCCGATAACCCTGATGTATGGAACAATCGCGGCATGATGTACCTTGCACAGGGCGAAGCCGTTAAAGCCATGCAGGACTTTGATAAGGCGCTTGATTTACAGCCCGATCATGCTGGAGCGCTACTTAATCGCGGCAATCTTTGGCGCGAACGGATGGATTTGCAGCATTCGCTTACGGACTTGAGTAAGGGGGTAAAGCTGCACCCGCGGCATGTGAAGATGCGCGTGGCACGTATGTACACGAATATGGCTCTGGGAAGGTATGCGGACGCCAAGGCTGATCTGGAAGCTGCATACGACCTGAACAGTCTGGACGTGTATCTGCTGAATGAGTTCTCATGGTTTCTGGCTACTGTGCCGGAAGACTCATTGCGAGACGGAGCCCGCGCTGTACGCTATGTCAGAGAGGCATTGGACTTAAGTCCTGTTCCGGTGGCATCGTATTTTGATACGCTGGGGGCTGCCTATGCGGAAACCGGTGATTTTAAAATGGCAGTGGAAGCACAGGAACGGGCTTTGCTGATGGCCATGGACCGGGGCTATCCGGAAACAATTTTAAATGAATGGCGCGGGCGACTGGACTTATACCGCCAGAAGCTGCCATACAGAAGTGGTAACTAAGGAGTTTGAAATGAAGGAAGAATTTGCTGTTGCTCCTAAAGCCGATACTCCTGCAGAAAGATGGTGGGCCATGCGTCTTGGTGAAGCGGCCGAAAGTCTGCAGGCAAATAATTTTGATGTTTTTGTTGCTGCGGACTGCCGCGAAGCAGGCCGGATATTTTTGCAGGAAATTCTGCCTGCAACCGGTGCGAAGACGATTTCATTCGGCGGTTCCATGACTCTGGCTGCCACTGGTGTGGTGGAGGCTGTGCGCGAAGATGCGTCGCTGGATGTGATCGATACCTTTGATAAGTCTGTCGGTGCGGAAGAGGCTCTTGAGCGCCGTCGGCAGGCTTTGCTCAGTGATGTGTTTCTTGCCGGAACCAATGCGCTGACCGAGTGCGGCAAGCTGGTCAACCTTGATATGATCGGCAACCGTGTGGGCGCCATCAACTTTGGGCCGAAGCATGTTGTGCTGTTTATCGGGCGTAACAAGCTGGTTGAAGATGTTGCTGCTGCAATGGACAGAATTAAAAACTATGCTTCGCCAACCAATACCATGCGTCTTGATAAAAAAACGCCGTGTAAGATGACGTCTCACTGTACTGATTGCAGCAGTCCCGACAGAATCTGCAATGTCTGGACGATAACCGAAAAGTCTTTTCCGAAAGGACGCATTCGGGTGGTGCTCATCAACGAAGACTGCGGCTTGTAGGGCGGCAGAATAATAGTGCACTAATGTAGATAACAGGCCGTTACCGCAGATGCGGGGCGGCCTTTTTTTCTAACTTCCAGCAATTGTTTTGGTCAGATGACCGTCAGGTACGGAGCCTGTCTGCTCCGTTTCGGGTGCTGAGCTGTTCAGATGGTTTACATCTGCTTGGTGTGTTTTTTCCGGCGGGGTGCGGCTGCCGGTGCGTGATTTCGGGATTAACTGCCGGAAAGGGCGGTAACGTACGGAAGGAGGATGCATGTTTCTGAATGAGCATATGAGCAAGCTGCTTTTTGCCGAAGCCGGGCTGGACACCCCTGCAGGGGATTACATCACACCTGATGCGCTGCAAGTGTATACGCCTTCGGTTGCTGCCCCGTGGTATCTGAAGGCACAGGTGCTCACAGGCGGTCGCGGAAAAGCGGGCGGTATCCGCAGGGCAGATACGCCGGAAGAACTGCAGGAAGTGGCAAAGCAGATTTTTGCCATGACCATAAAAGGGCATAACGTGCCTTTTTTACGTGTTGAGTCTGCCACTGACATACGCAAGGAATGCTACCTCTCGTTTGTGCTTTCCCGTGAACGGCGCGATATGCTGCTGACCACAAGCCGTGCTGGCGGAATCCATGTGGAATCCTCGTCTGAACAGGAAAAACCGCTGGTACAGCGGGTGCCGCTGGATAGCGGCCTGCGCGATCATCATCTTCGTGCTGCTTTTTTTGAACTGGGAGTGGAAAAAGAGCACTGGGCCGGATTCAAAGCGCTGGCAGAAAAGTTGTATAAGGCTGTGCGCGAATATGGCCTGCTGATGGCGGAAATCAATCCGTTGGTACTTACCGGAGACGGTAAGTGGGTGGCGCTGGACGGCAAGGTGGAGCTGGATGACACCGTGGTTGATCTGCGGACAGATTTTGAGCGTTTTTATACGCCGGAGCACCATTCCCGGGAAGAGGTTCTGGCGCGCGAAGCAGGCCTCAGCTATGTCGAATTGAAGGGCTGGGTAGGCATTCTGGTGAATGGTGCGGGGCTTGCCATGGCGACAATGGATTTATTGAATTTTTCCGGCTTGTCCGCCGCAAACTTTATGGACCTTGGCGGCGCGGCAGATGCGAAACGTATGCGCAGAGCACTGGACCTGCTTTTTGAGAATAAAGGCGTTCGTGCTGTGTTCATCAACCTGTTCGGCGGGATTGTTTCATGCGCTGATGTTGCCCGTGCTCTCATGGAAGCCTTGGGCGAAGGTGATGCTCCGAAGCCTATTGTAGTACGTATGGCTGGCCATGAGTCCGAAGAAGGCCGCGCGTTACTGCATGATTTTGCACATCCGTCCATTACCATTGCTCAGGAAATGAGCGAAGCTCTGGACGCGCTTCGCACTATCCAGCCTGTCGATGTGCCGCATATTGAATTTTCTTTGCCGGATGAGCCTGAGGCAGCGCCGCGTCCTGTTGTGCAAGAGAGCGCCTGCGGTCCTGAAAAGAAACCTGCAATCGGCTTGAATGCCGGTTCCGGCGTGCTGGTGCAGGGGCTGACAGGAAAGGTTGCTCAGCGTCATGCCAAGCTGATGATGGAATACGGAACAAAAGTGGTTGCAGGCGTGACCCCTTTCAAAGGCGGGCAGGAAGTGCTCGGCATTCCTGTATACGACTCTGTGCATGAGGCATGCAGACATCATAACATTGATGCATCCATCATATTTGTTCCTGCCGCATTTGCGCCTGACGCCGTACTGGAAGCCGCAGCGGAAGAAATTCCCTGGGTTGTCTGCATTACCGAAGGCATTCCGCAAGCTGCCATGCTGTCTGCTTTAAAAAATGTGGCACCTTCTCCGACCATGGTGGTAGGGCCGAACACACCGGGTATTGTGGTGCCGGAGCAGATGAAAATCGGCATTATGCCGGGATATGTTTTCAGTTCCGGGCCTGTGGCGATCTTTTCCCGCTCCGGCACACTGACGTACGAGGCTGCATCGCGCCTTACCAATGCCGGTATCGGTCAGTCCGTGTGTGTGGGGGTAGGTGGTGATTCTTTTGTAGGAACCAGCTTTGTCGATCTGTGCGAACGCGTACGTTACGATGATGCAACCAAGGCTGTGCTTGTTCTGGGAGAAGTCGGCGGCAGGGCAGAGGAAGAGCTGGCCGCTTATGTGACTCAAACTAGATTTCCTAAGCCTGTGGTGTCGTTCGTGGCAGCGCGTACGGCTCCTCCCGGGCGCAGGCTTGGACATGCCGGAGCTATTCTGGATGAGAAAAGCGGTGGCGTGGAAGGAAAGCTGCAAGCTATGCGCGAGGCAGGCTTTACTATTTGTCCCGACCTTGCCAGCTTGCCGCAGATTATGAAGCGGGTGCTAGGCGCCATATAAAATCGTTTGTGCGACTCTGGTTATCTTTGACGACGCCTTCATATAAGGGGGCGTCGTTTTTTTGTTGGACTGTACAAAAGGGGATCGCTTGTTTCTCCGCACTGGGCCTGCTCAATAATTCGATGGTAAATCTGCTACATGCAGGTATTGTACAGTGGGCGCTCTGGCTGTATGGTATTGGGTGGAAGGTGTGTGACAGGCCGTCTGAGACGGCTGCATCGACTGCGCTGTTTCTGCGCTATCAGAACTGTATTTTTGGGGCTGCTGCAAAGCCGTTACGTAATGGACGGTTATGTCTGGGGGCGATATCGCTTTGCCGGACGATTTCTGTGTTGAGGAGCAAATTATGAATTTGACAGAAGCGTTGCTGCATGCGCTGAAAGAGCGCGGTGCAAAAGAGGTGTACGGCATTCCAGGCGACTTTGCGTTGCCTTATTTCAAAATTATTGAATCCTCAGGTATTCTTCCCTTGGTTACACTAAGCCATGAGCCTGCGGTCGGTTTTGCCGCGGATGCCTCTGCCCGTTTCAGAGGCGGTCTGGGCGTGGCAGCCGTTACGTACGGTGCAGGGGCTTTGAATATGGTAAACGCCATTGCACAGGCTTATGCGGAAAAATCTCCTGTAGTGGTCATTTCCGGTGCTCCCGGTACGCAGGAAGGCGGACGCGGACTGCTGTTGCACCATCAGGCAAAACACCTTGATTCGCAGTATCGTATGTTCAAGGAAGTGACCTGTGATCAGGCCGTACTTGATGATCCTGCAACTGCGCATGAAACCATCGCCCGCGTGCTGCAAAGCTGTATAGAACATTCGCGCCCTGTCTATCTGGAAATTCCGCGCGATCTGCCTGCAGCACCCTGTGCGCCGGTTCCTCCTTACTCTTCTACACCTGTGGATGTGGATGCTGTTACTGCCTGTGCACAAGATGTGCTTGGCAGGTTGCAGGCCGCTGCGCTGCCTATGATGATGGTAGGTGTTGAAGTGCGCCGCTACGGCATTGAAGATAAAGTTGCCACGTTGGCCGAACGCCTTGGCGTACCTGTTGTAACCAGCTTTATGGGCCGCGGACTGCTTGCCGGTGCCAGCTGTCTTGAGGGTACGTACCTTGGCATTGCCGGAGATGAAGCCCTCAGCGAAGCGGTGGAATCTTCCGACGGACTGCTGCTTCTGGGGGTAATTATGTCAGACACCAACTTTGGTGTTTCCGGCAGCCAGCTTGACCGTCGCCGCGTTATGCACGTGGAAGACCGGCAGGTACGGGTAGGCTTTCATGTTTACCACGACATCCCGCTGGATGCTCTGGTTGATCGTCTGCTGGAACTTTTGGCAGAAGAACAGGGCGATGACATGATCCCTCTTCCTGAGGATGTGGAGAACGCTTTGCAAAGCGCCAGCTTTGCGGCTAATCCCCGCGGTTTTATGGCTGATGCTGCTGATATCACTCCCACAGATATTGCCGCGTTGCTGAACGATTTTTTTGCGCAAAAGGGTGTTATGCCCGTAGCGAGTGATATGGGCGACTGCCTGTTTACCATGCTCAGCGTTGACGCCGTTCCAATGGTTGCACCGGGGTACTACGCCAGCATGGGATTTGGCGTTCCTGCCGGTATGGGGCTGCAGATTACCACCGGTGAACGTTCCATCATTCTGGTTGGTGACGGGGCGTTTCAGATGACCGGTCTTGAGCTTGGCAACTGCCCGCGCCTTGGCATCGACCCCATTGTGCTTGTGCTTAACAATGCTTCATGGGAGATGCTGCATGTATTCCAGCCGGAAACACAGTACAATAATCTGGGCGAGTGGAACTTTGCCGCTATGGCTGATGCACTTGGCGGACGGGGCTACAAGGTTGAAACCAGAGCGGAACTGGCCCGTGCGCTGACTAATGCCTACGAAGAACGTGGCAGGTTCCAGCTGATTGATGCACGTCTGACCCCGCACAGCCTGTCTCCTACGCTGGCGCGCTTTGTCGAAGGTGTACGTCGCTTCAGCTCAAACAATTAACAGTAGAAAATGCTTTTCAGCCCCGTATGTTTTCATGCGGGGCTCTTCTATTTCAGCCCGCAGGCGGTCATAATCGTCTGTACTCTGTGTTCATATGTATGATGAGCCAGAATATGTGTGCGCCAGGCCTGAATGATGTCACGCCGCCATGCGGGTTCAGCTATTGCCCGCCTGAAAAGGGGTACAATGTCAGCAGCCGTTTTAAAGCTGACTTCGCGGACCAGCTCATCTGGAAAGACGGAAAGTCCTGCTGTTGCATCCGTAAGGCAGAAGCCATCGGCGGCCCATACATCGAAGTTGCGCTGGGTCAGCCCTGCGGGCAGCAGCATACTTGTCAGGTTAAGAACCCCGCACGCAGCGGAATATACTGTCGGCAGCTGTGTGTAATAGTCCACGGGCGGGTGTATGGCTGTGCGCTGCGGAAGCAGACTGTGCCATCCCTCATCACCATAAACGGCAAATTCTTTGTCTGATAATTGCTCCGCACAGGCTGTCAGGCAGTTTGTCCGCCACGCTTGCGCTGTTTCTTCAGCTGCAAAGCCCGCCTGACGGGCATTTTTTTCTGGCCATAAAGATGACAACTTCATTTTAGCGCACCACCAGTCGTAATGAGGGCGGGCGCCAGTTGTCAGATTTTGCAAAGCCTCGTTCATGATTTCCGGCGGATAGTTGCAACCTGCAAAGAAACGCTGTTTGTCGGGAAAAGCTGAACGGCCGACAAAGATCAATTGTCCGGGAAGGGCGGTTGTGCAGTGCGTTGCGCCAGCCTGATCGGTTGAAGATAATTCAGCCGGAGATGATCCTGCCGGAGAAAAAAGCTGCGGCATAGTTGCCAGCGGAAGATGAACGACCTGTTTTGCTCCGTGGCGTTTCAACGGGTTGATAAAAGAGTGGTCTGTAATAAACAGGTGCAGCTGCTTCCAGAAGGGAGCCTTAATGCCGGATAACAGATGCCAGGGGTTATCCACACACCACACGGCAACGGGAATCTGCGCTGCCTGTAACAGGTGGAACCGTTCCCCCCACGCGTCCAGCCCTTTGAAATTGACACATGCAAACAGGTCGGGGCGTTCTTTTTGAAGCAATGAAGGCAGCGCTGCCGCATCATCCGGTTCTATTGTCTGAACCGTCATGCCTTGCGATGCAAATGCATGGTGCAGTTCGTGTACAAGCAGGTCAGAAGGCGATCCGGCAAGAATGACGCTGCGGCTTTGCCTAGCCTCGGCATTAACGCCGCCTGCAACACATAGGCGCTCCAGTTGTAAAACTGCCAGTAGCGGGCCCCAGAAATCGGGAAAAAGGCGGGCATTTTGCCGGTATATAATGATAGTATCGCCGCGGCGTACACATCGGCGGATTCGGCGGATTAACTCTGCAGAAGGCGTTGAATTACTTTGAGGAGCACTGTTGTGCTCTTTTGTGCTGGAATGTCCGCTTATTACGGCTGGTGTCCAGTTTGCAGGAATGTCTTTGTGCCATTTTTGCGGCATTTGGCTTGCGAAATCTGCGCATTCGACATAGGAAACACCCCCCAGTTTTGTGCCGGTAACATGTTTTTCAGCCAGTACTGCCGCTTCAAGAGGCAATGGGCCGCAGCCCAGCAGTAAAACTTCCGGCCCGCCGGAGAGTATGTCATACGCGCTGTTTCCGCTCGGCAGGGTTTGCGTTGTGCCATTCCAGTTGTGTATAGCAATGCGGGCGGGGCGTCTGGTGCTGTGTGCAGAATCTATTGTCATAAGCGGCCTTGGCGTTCGGGGCACTTTCAGATACAAGTGCCGCAGGTGAAACCATGAAAATATATCGTGACCATTATTTTTTAAAAGCCAAGCGGGAAAATTATCCCGCCCGTTCAGTGTATAAGCTGAAAGAAATCGATAAACGCTTCGGCATTTTCAAGCAAGGCATGCGCGTGCTTGATCTTGGTGCCGCTCCGGGGTCCTGGTCTCTTGGCGCGGCTGAAAAAGTAGGCCCTTCCGGCAAAGTGCTGGGTGCCGATATTCAGACTACCGAGACTGTTTTTCCGAAAAACGTCACCTTTATGCAGGAAGATGTTTTCGAGCGTTCTGAAGAATTTGAAGAAGCGTTACAAAAAATAGGGCCGTTTGATGTCATTATCAGCGACATGGCTCCTAAGACCACAGGCCATAAGTTTACAGATCAGGCCCGCTCATCCAACTTGTGCTTTGAAGCACTGGCCGTTGCTACGGTACACCTGAAAACCGGTGGTAGCTTTGTGGTGAAAATTTTTATGGGGCCGGACGTTGAAGCTTATGTAAAAGAAATGCGTACGCTGTTTACCTCGGTAAAGTCGTTCAAACCCAAAAGTTCCCGTTCTGAAAGCAAGGAGACGTTTTACATCGGCCTTGGTTATAAAGGACTGCCGGAACAGACAGAAGAACCGGAAGACGAATAACGTACCATATAAGAATTACAATGCCGCTACGGCGTTCGGAAAATAACCGGGTTGCAGTCTGGCTGCATCTTTTTTTCCGATCCCCGTGCTCTGCCGGTATTGCGTATTTATTTTTAAGGAGGATTCATGGCCGGACATAGTAAATGGAAAAACATCCAGCACCGCAAGGGACGCCAGGATGCGAAAAAATCCAAGGCGTTTACCAAAGTAGCCAAAGAAATTATCATCGCAGCTAAAGGCGGCGGTGATCCCGCATCCAACAGCCGTCTGCGTAGTGCTATTGCCGCGGCCAAGGCTGTCAACCTGCCCAAGGACAAGATTGATACCGCCATCAAAAAAGGCACTGGTGAATTGGCCGGTGGCGATATTTTTGAATTGGTATACGAGGGCTACGGCCCCGGCGGTATCGCGTTCCTTATTGAAGTTGCAACGGATAACAAAAACCGTACAGTTGCCGAAGTACGCCATATCCTGACCAAGTCCGGCGGCTCTATGGGCGAAGCCGGTTGCGTGGGCTGGATGTTTGATAAAAAAGGCGTGCTGACCTTCACAAAGGAAAGCTACACCGAAGACCAGTTGATGGAAATCGGCCTTGAAGCCGGCTGTGACGACGTAGTGGATGAAGGTGATAGCTGGGCAGTGCATGTTGACCCGTCTTCCTTTGAAGATGCAAAGGCTGCTTTTGAAGCTGCAGGGGCAACTGCCGAATCCATTGAACTTGCCAGCATTCCGCAGAACACTATAGAAGTGGATGCGGACGCCGCTAAAAAGCTGCTGCGGCTTGTAGATGCATTGGAAGAAAACGAAGACGTTCAGAACGTCTTTGCCAACTTCGATATCCCGGAAGCAGTTCTGGCCGAACTGGAAGATTAACAGACAGGCCGGAGACTCTGCGGAGGATCCGGTCTTTTTTCTCCTTTTGTACACCTTTGCTCTGCTGGCAGACGTGTACACATTTTTTGCTGGGCTGACAGAACAGGTATGAGTGCAAGTAGTATTACAGTGCTTGGCATCGACCCCGGATCAAGGGTGACCGGTTGGGGGATAGTGCGCGAAACGTCAGGGGTGCTTACTCTTGTCGATTGCGGAGCCGTGCGCGCAAAGGGCGATGAATTTTCTGAACGGCTAGGCATGATTTATCACGACCTGCACGCCGTTATTGCAAAGCATTCACCTGATGAGGCTTCGGTGGAAAATGTTTTTACAGCAAAGAACGCCGCATCAGCATTAAAGCTGGGGCAGGCCCGCGGGGCTGCAATTGCCGCATGTGCCGCACACCATTTACCTGTCGCCAGCTATGCGCCCACAGAGATAAAAAAGACTCTGGTCGGCGTTGGCAGAGCCGAAAAAGAGCAGGTCAGTTTCATGGTTGCCCGTCTTCTTGGTGTAAAAGGTGACTGGGGGGCAGATACGGGCGACGCTCTTGCCGCTGCCATCTGCCACCTGAATATGCGCCGGATAAACTTTCTTTCCGGAAAATAGAACGATATAAGCCGGATTGAGCCTGCCTGCACGGCTCACACGTTGGCACAGACCGTGAGCTCCGGCGTTGCAGTCCGTGCTTTCCACGCTGCCTGCGTTGGCTGTTTGTATTTGAACGCAGTTCCTGTAGTGCCGCGGCCCTTTGATTCTTTCTATTGATGATGTACAACCTCTCTTCAAGGAAACTGCCATGATTGCATATGTCGAAGGGCGAGTGGCCGAGGTCACTGAGCAAAGCTGTGTTGTTGTGACGGAAGGTGGAGTGGGGTACGAAGTTCATCTTCCATCTCATCTGCTGGCCCGTCTGCCGGAGCGGGGCGAACCCGTATCTTTTTATATCCATACCGTTGTGCGCGAAGATGCGCTGGAACTGTACGGTTTTTCTGCGTGGGACGAACGCCAGACGTTTCTGGTGCTTATTTCTATTTCTAAAGTCGGTGCCAAAACTGCACTCTCCGTGCTGTCTCTGTATCGCCCCGACGACCTGCGCCGTATCGTGGCAGAAGATGATCTTACCGCTTTGACCCGTGTTTCCGGCATCGGCAAAAAAAGCGCCCAGCACATTCTGCTGGAGCTCAAATACAAGCTGAAAGTGGAGTCGTTGCCGGCATCTGCCGGTCTGGCAGTAGAAACACCGGGCAGTGTGCTGCGTGATGCTGTTCAGGCTTTGGGTAACCTTGGCTACGCTGAAGATGAAGCGGCTCCGGTGCTTAAAGCAATTCTCAAGCAGGACCCAGACCTTGATGTTGGCGAAGCACTACGTGCTGCGTTGAAAGCTCTTGCAAAGGCCCGATAATGATAGACATGGAATGCGCTGACGACTCTATCCGGCCAAGAACGCTGGATGACTTTATTGGGCAGGACGACCTGCGTGCCAACCTGCGCGTGTATCTGCAGGCTGCACAGGGGCGTGGTCAGGCCATGGATCACACGCTTTTCTATGGTAATCCGGGCCTTGGCAAAACTACACTTGCCCAGATTATGGCCTCGGAAATGGGCGTGAACATGGTGTGTACTTCCGGCCCGGTTCTGGAGCGTAGCGGCGATCTGGCTGCTATTCTGACAAACCTGGGCAGGGGGGATCTGCTTTTTGTAGATGAAATCCATCGCATGCCCACGACTGTAGAAGAAGTGTTATATCCGGCGCTTGAAGATTTTAAGCTGGACCTTGTCATCGGACAGGGACCGGGAGCCCGCACAGTAAAGATTGACCTTGAGCCCTTCACTCTGGTAGGAGCCACAACCCGCATCGGGCTTTTGTCTTCACCGCTACGCGACAGGTTCGGTATTATCAGCAGGCTGGAATTTTATTCTCCTGCAGAGCTGGCCACAATCGTCAAGAGAACGGCAGGAATTCTCGGAGTGCCTCTTACTGAGGACGGTGCTTTTGAGATCGGACGCAGGTCGCGCGGTACTCCTCGGATTGCAAACAGGCTGTTACGTCGTGTACGTGATTTTGCTGCGGTGCAAAGCACCGGCACTATCACGTCCGAGCTTGCGTCTGGTGCACTTGCCAGAATGGATGTGGACGAGCAGGGGCTGGACCAGATGGACCGCAAACTGCTGAGCGTTCTTATCGAACATTTCTCGGGCGGCCCTGTAGGGGTGAAAACTCTTGCTGTGGCTTGTTCCGAAGAAGTGCGCACCATTGAAGATATTTATGAGCCGTATCTTATTCAGTGCGGCTTTTTAAAGCGGACTTCGCGCGGACGCATGGCTACGGCCAAAGCGTATCGCCATATGAACCTGCTTGCTTAGTTTCTGCCGGTTTTGCCGGCATTGCAGTTATTTGTCTTTGCAGACTAATGAACCGGATGGATAGATTATGCCCAGCAAAGAATGTCGCGTCGAGTTGCTCTCACATACGCCGGACCCGCTCTCATTGATTTATGCTGCCTTCAGGCAGTGTTACCATGCCGGGTTTGTCGCCGATATGTGGCCCCGTCTGCTTGCGGGCGAAATAGAGCAGCAGAAACAGGCAGGATTTGTGGCTCAGGTGCTTGAATCCGGTCACGCAAGCCCTGTAGAGCATGTCAGCTTTACCTTCGCTGTAGAGGGGGTTTCCCGCGCTTTGACGCACCAGCTGGTTCGTCATCGCCTTGCATCTTACTCGCAGCAGAGCCAGCGCTATGTGGACGGAAGCAATTTTGATTATATACTTCCCCCCGCAATCGCCCGTAATCCCGCAGCACGGGAACGTTTTGAATCATTCATGGAAGAAATCGGCAGCGCCTACCGTGATCTGAAGGCTATTCTGGAAGAAAGCGGACGAAAAGGCACCAAGGCAAACGAGGACGCGCGCTTTGTTTTGCCGCAGGCTGCAGAGTCTAAAATTGTGCTGACGATGAACTGTCGTACGCTGCTGCATTTTTTTGAAGAGCGTTGCTGCATGCGTGCTCAGTGGGAAATCCGCCGTATGGCCAATATGATGCTGGAATGCTGCCGTGAGGTGCTTCCTGTCATTTTTGCCACTGCCGGGCCTAAGTGTGAACGATTGGGGTACTGCCCTGAAGGAGAGAAGTTCTCCTGCGGACGATATCCGCTCAGGTCTTCCATGAATGAAGGCTAGCTCTCGTTTCAGAGTTTTCAGCTCGGCTTCAAGTCGGCGTTTTGGTAAAAAACGCTAAAAAAAGAAGTAATCGTAAGCAAATCGTAAAAAATACAATTGTATCCTGTGGAAAACTTTTTTCACAGGTTGTGAATATTTTGTGTTTTAGTCGTGGAAACGCTTGCGGGACAATGGCTCGCCCGGAATTGCGGTATTCGCCACGTTACGCTTTTTACTTTGTATCACAGCCCGTTGTGATAGTTCCGGTCTTGGGAAAAGTCGGAGCCGGAGTTCAGGTGATATCCGGTTTTCGATTGTTGCAGCAACTTTAGATAGAACGTAAACAACCCGTCATGATAAACGCTTGGGCGCAAATTCAAAATACTCTCCGCGACAATCTCAATCCGGGCCTGTATAAGGTCTGGATTAAGCCGCTTGCTGTTGAGCAGGCTGGTGACTCTCTTCGACTTGTCGCGCCCAACGCCTTCGTTGCCAGCTGGGTTCGCGACAGGCTAATGAATGAGATCGAAAAGGCAGCTGTTTCCGTTTTGGGCAGTGCGCCTTCTATTTCCGTGGTTTCTGCAGAAGAGCCTAAAACCGCACCCAAACCTGTTCAGGTTCCTGTCGAGCGCAGAACGCCGGTTGCTAAAGCTAGCGGGTCTGAGCAGATGGGGCTTCCGTTCGCTTATGCGGCACGTCCCGCAGAGTCCATTAATTGGCAGCACAGCTTCGACGATTTTGTTGTGGGCCCCAGCAACCATATGGCCTTTGCTGCTTCTCAGGATATCTGCCAGCAATCTTTCCGCAGTGATACGTTGTTTCTCAGCTCTGATCCCGGGCTTGGTAAAACGCACCTTCTGCATGCCGTGGGGCAGCAACTTTGCGGCATCAGTAACCGCACGCAGCCGCGTGTGGAATATTTGACTGCAGAAGAGTTTGCTACGCGCCTTATCTGCGCGCTGAAAGCTAAAGAAGTGGATCGCTTTAAAGCGCGTTACCGCGATGTCGATGTGCTCCTTCTGGAAGACGTTCACTTCCTGCAGGGCAAACAGCGTATGCAGGATGAAGTGCTTTCCACCGTAAAAGCTCTTCAATCCCGTGGCGCCAAGGTGCTTTTTTCCAGTTCGTTTGCTCCCAGAGATCTGAATGATCTGGATTCGCAGCTTGCTTCGCGCTTCTGCTCCGGTCTTCTGGCGGTAATTGAAAAGCCGACCTTTGAAACCCGCAAGCAGATTTTCCGTGAAAAAGCGCGCATGCACCATGTCCAGCTGCCTGAAGAAGTGGCTGATATGCTTGCAAACAACATCCGTGCTGATGTGCGCCAGATCGAAAGCTGCCTGCGCAACCTGCTGCTCAAAGCTCGTTTGCTGAACCAGCAGATCACCATGGATATGGCATGGGAAATCATCGGTCACTATGCTTCGCGTGAGGCTGTGCTTGATCTTGATTCCATTATTCGCCAGATCTGCCATGGTTTTGATATTTCCAATGAACAGCTTAAATCTAAAAGCCGCCGTCGCGAACTGGTAATAGCCCGTAATACAGCATTTTTCCTTGCGCGTAAGCATACTGATCTTTCGCTGGAGGAAATCGGCAAGAGCTTTAACCGTAAGCATTCTACGGTCATCAAAGGTATTGCCAACATTGAACGCGAGATGAGCAAAGAGACCCCGCTTGGTCGTCAGGTGATTAACACCGTCAATCTTGTGGAGCGTAACGGGCGAATTATTACCCCCTGACACCTGTCGGGGGCGATGCCGCTTATGGCGGCGCCGATTGTTTGCAACATGCACCAATAAGGCACGAATCGCACCGATTCGTGCCTTTTTATTTAAGCAAAGAGCTTGGAGATGACTCTTTGTAGAAATACAGGTATTTCACAGGGCAAATGGCTTGCGCCTGAATATGGAACTGAGTTAGAGCAATCGTTCTGGTAAATGATGCGACACTCTTGGCGCAATTGTCGCTATCGATTGAATGTGGAGGAATAATGAGTAGTGATGTTTCTTCGCAGCCTTACAAGGAGATTGCTCCTCGGCTGCACGGACTTCGCGATGCTGTTGGTTTTTCGGTGGAAGAACTTGCGCAGAAAGTAGGCGTTTCAGCTGAGACTGTGGCGCGCTATGAAAGCGGAGAAGTTGAAATTCCGGTCAGTTATCTGACTGATGTTGCCAGAGTGTGCGGTGTGGACCTGACTGCACTTGTGTCTGGCGGAGATGCCCACCTTCATGCCTTCACTCTGGTGCGCAAAGGTGAGGGACTGTCTGTCGAACGTCGCAAGGATTACGATTATCGCAACCTTGCTTCGCGTATGACGGGCCGCCGTATGGAACCTTTTATGGTTCGCGTTCCTCCGAAGGAAGAACACCAGCTGTCCTTTAACGAGCACAGCGGGCAGGAATTTATTTATATGCTTGAGGGCAGGCTGGAAATCTGGCTTGAGTCCAAGCGCAACGTGTTGGAACCTGGTGACTCCATTTACTTTGAATCACGTATTCCGCACGCATTACGAGCTCTCGACGGTAACGACGCCGTATTTCTGGACGTGATTAGCTAGTTTCCATTCGAGCCGGACAGACAATGTCATGAAGTCCGGTGCGGGACATGCCGCTGCGAATGGAAACAGGCCGGATGGCTCATGTAGCTGTTAGGTTGCCTGCAACTGCAGGCCGTCACAACCAGAACTTTTACGAGACAAGGAAATAACGTGATGAAGAAGATAGTCTGTGCCAGCTATGAAGATTTTTGCAGGGATTTTTCGCTGGAAGTTCCTGAAAAGTTCAACTTTGCCTACGACGTTTTGGATGCACTGGCAGATGCAGATCCTGACAAGGTTGCCGTGGTGCATGTAGATGACCATGGAGTTCGGCGCGACTTTACCTTTGCATGGCTACGCGATGAGTCCAATAAGCTGGCTAACGCTTTGAAAGCGCGCGGGCTGGAAAAAGGCGACCGTGTCATGCTGGTGCTGTACCGCAGCATCGAATTCTGGGTGAGCATGTTGGCTTTGCATCGCCTTGGTGCTGTTCCCGTACCTTCGCCTGCCCAGTTGATGCCTAAGGATATTGTTTTTCGCGTGAATCGTGCAAACATCCGCGGTATGATTGTGGAATCTTCGCTGACAGCACGTGTGGAAGAAGCCCGCCCCCAGACTGAGTCTCTTAAACTGCTGGTGCAGTCCGGCGGGGATTCTCTGCCGGAAGGCTGGGTAGACTTTCATAGCATCGTTGAAGAGGCTTCTTCTTCGTTTCCCCGCCCTGCGGAAGCAGAGTATGCGGGTGGCGATGATCCGCTGCTGATTTTCTTTTCGTCCGGCACTACCGGCATGCCCAAGATGGTTGAGCATAACCACACCTACCCGCTGGGCCACTTTATGACCGGTGCCTACTGGCACGACCTTGAGCCCGGCGATCTGCATTTGACTCTGGCCGATACCGGCTGGGGCAAAGCGTTGTGGGGCAAGTTTTACGGGCAGTGGATGGCCGGAGCTACCGTGTTTGTATACGACTTCCGGGGCAAGTTTGAGCCTGCGGAACTGCTCAAGGTTATTGCCGATCATAAAATAACAACCTTCTGCGCCCCGCCCACCGTGTATCGTTTTCTGATTCGCGAAGATCTTGGCAAATATGACCTGTCGGCACTGCGCCATTGCACAACCGCAGGTGAACTGCTGAATGAAAGCGTCTATGCTGATTGGAAGGCTGCTACCGGTATGCCTATCTATGAAGGCTACGGTCAGACTGAAACCACATTGCAGGTTGCCACGTTACCTAATATGCAGCCGAAGCCCGGCTCCATTGGCAAGCCCGTTCCGGGGTGGGATGTAGTGCTGATGGACCAGCACGGCAGGGTCTGTCCCGCCGGTGAAGAAGGCGAAATTTGTGTTCGTGTTGCAGATGGTGCTCCTGTCGGTCTTTTCAAGGGATACCTTGAAGAGCCTGAGAAAACCGCATCCGTCATGTTCGATGGTTATTACCATACCGGTGATAAGGCGTGGATGGACGAAGACGGCTATCTGTGGTTCCTCGGCAGAGTGGATGATCTGATCAAAAGCTCCGGCTACCGCATCGGACCCTTTGAAGTTGAATCTGCTCTGGTTGCTCATGCCGCGGTGGTAGAGGCCGCTGTTACCGGCGTGCCAGACCCGCTTCGTGGCCAGGCTGTAAAAGCTACCATCGTGCTTGCTCCCGGATACGAGGCAAGCGACGAACTGGCGAAAGAACTGCAAAACTATGTGAAGAAGGTTACGGCACCCTATAAGTACCCTCGTATCATTGATTTTGTGGAAGAGTTGCCCAAAACAATCAGTGGTAAGATTAAACGTGCAGAAATTCGTCAGCGTGACGAAAAAGGCGAATAGTCTGATTTTGCATCGATAGTAGACAGCCCCGCAAGTTTGGCTTGCGGGGCTGTTTTATGTTGTTCAGGCGGTATGTGTGAAAGGCGTGAAGGGACTGTGGCGTTGTTTTGCAACGTTCATGCTTTCAGCTGGTTTCTATGTGACGAACCGGGTCTTGTTCCGCCAGTAAGGCAGCCGATACAGGTGGCAACGTTTCTGTAGTACCTCCCTGCACTACGGGGCTCTGTACAAGAGGCAGCCTCTGCGCCGGATGAGATGAAGCCCGTTGATAGGTATCCTGCCAGTTCAGAATCAGAGGGAAGGCAACAACAGGCAACGCTGCCGTGCCGCCCTTTGCACTACTGTCCCATTCCTTTCATGCTCAGGCTGATCCGTTTGCGCTTATGGTCAACTTCCAGAACCCACACCTGTACTTGCTGCCGTACCTTTACCACCTCTGCGGGGTCTTTAATAAACTTGTCAGCCAGCTGGCTGATGTGTACCAGACCGTCCTGATGGACTCCCAGATCGACAAAAGCTCCAAAGGCAGTAACGTTGGTAACAATACCGGGCAGCACCATGCCTTCGTATAGGTCATCCAGCGTGTGGACATCTGCATAGCGGAAAAGCTGAAAAGCTGGGCGCGGGTCACGTCCGGGCTTGGCAAGTTCTGCCATAATGTCTTTCAGGGTAGGTAGGCCAATTGAATCTGAAACGTATTTTTCCAGCGATATTTTTTGGCGCAGACAGGCGTCGTTTATCAGCTGGGCAACTGTACAGCCTGCGTCTTTAGCCATTTTTTCAACCACAACGTAACTTTCAGGGTGTACGGCCGTTGCATCCAGAGGGTTACCTTCCTTCAGCGCGGTGCCGATGCGCAAAAAGCCTGCTGCCTGCTCAAAAACCTTCGGGCCTAGTCTGGGAACCTTCAGCAGCGCTTTTCTGCTTGCAAAGGGGCCATTCTGTGTCCTGTACGCTATAATATTGGCTGCAAGAGAAGGCCCGAGGCCGGATACATACGAAAGCAGTTCTGCGCTTGCGGTGTTCAGTTCCACGCCAACATGGTTAACGCACGACATAACAGTATCATCAAGTGCCTGCTTCAACTCCGTCTGATTTACGTCATGCTGATACTGCCCGACGCCGATGGCCTTGGGATCGATTTTTACCAGTTCGGCGAGCGGGTCCATAAGTCTGCGCCCGATAGAAACTGCTCCGCGGACAGTGATATCATAGTCCGGAAACTCTTTTCGTGCAGTGTCTGACGCGGAATAGACGGATGCTCCGGCTTCATCCACCATCACAGTGGTTATATCGCTGCTGAGCCCCAGCCCTTTGACGAACGTTTCTGTTTCTCGTCCGGCTGTACCGTTGCCGATAGCAATGGCCTGAATATCAAATTTTTCAGCCAGCTCGCGCACAATGCGGGCGGCCTCCTGCGCTTTGCCGCTGCCAGTATGCGGGTAGATTGTCTCGTTGTGCAGCAAAGAGCCTTGAGCGCTCAGGCAGACTGTTTTTACGCCTGTGCGAAAGCCCGGGTCCATTGCCATTACGCGTTGCTGCCCCAGAGGAGAGGCCAGCAGCAGGTCGCGCAGGTTGGATGCAAAAACGCCTATGGCCTGTTTCTCTGCCTGTTCCCGATAGGTATTTGTAGCTTCTGTTTCTAAACTGGGTACCAGCAGTCTCTTCCAGGCATCTTCGATTGCAAGTACTACGTTGCCACTGTCTGTTTGTGGTGTGCCTGTGATGTGCAGCGGTACGTTTCGTTTTAAAAAGCGTTTTTTCAGTATGCTTACGCCTTGTTCATCGTCTGGGCGCAATTTTACTGACAGTACTCCTTCCCGCTCGCCGCGAAGGATAGCAAGAATGCGGTGCCCGGCTGCTTTGACAGCAGGTTCTGACCATTCGAACCAGTCCCGGAATTTTGCTCCTTCTTCCTCTTTACCTTTGCAGACTTTGGCTTGAAGGATGCTTTTATCGCGGAAAAAAAGCCGTAAAGTCTGGCGCGTGGGAGCATCTTCGCTGATGCGCTCCGCAATGATGTCACGGGCTCCGGCAAGGGCCGCTTCGATGTTTTCCACCGCTTTGTCTTTATCTGCGCCTCCGTCGCTTACAAAAGTCTGCGCTTCTGCGGAGATGTCATTCCCGCTTTGCTGCATTATACGTTCAGCCAGTGGTTCAAGACCTTTCTCTCTGGCCATTTGAGCGCGGGTGCGGCGTTTGGGGCGATACGGCAGGTAAATATCTTCTAGCGCGACCATATTGGCAGCGGCATTGATTGCCGTGGCAAGCTCCGGCGTCATAAGGTCGCGCTCTTCAAGTGAAGCGACGATTGCTTCGCGACGTTTGTCGAGTGCACGCAGCCTTGTCAGCCCTTCGCGAATGGCCGTAATGGCCGTTTCATCCAGTCCGCCTGTGGCTTCTTTACGGTAACGGCTGATAAAAGGGACTGTTGCCCCCTCATCCAGCAGAGTGATGGTGGCATTTGCCTGCGCTTGGGAAATGCCAAGTTCTTTGGCCAGTGCGGTAGAGTGAAGTTGCATTGTGTTTCCTGTCAGTCAGTTCAACATAATTTTGTTGTATTCGGAGGCGGTTTATTCAATAAGTAAGTGTATGCTTACGTGTGTCGATGCATCAAATAATTTGATTTGGCGCAGGCTGTATAGCCGCACGCGAAACCGTTAAAGCAGGAGGCGAACTATGTTATACACAGAAAAAGATTTGCCGTTAATCCTGAAAGAGTCGGAACTTGTACAATTAAGCGAAGAAACGCAAGTACGGTACGAGGAAAACGGCGGGGCAAAAGACGTATTCATAAACGATGAATGGGCAGCCAGAACAAGCCTGTTCGATGGGATGGACTGGCAACTGGACTGTGCCGGATGCTGTTATAACTTAACGGCAAAAGAAGATGGATTGCATGTTGAAAAACGGTAGTTAACTAAAAATGGAAGAAATAAAAGTAAAGCGGACTGCGCAATGCGGCCCGCTTTTTTTATTTCTAGATGCAGCTGGAGCGAATAAGCGATAATTGAGCAGAGCTAAAAAAAGCCGGCGCGTTTGACCTGTCCCCTTGTTACGCTGCGGTACGACTGCGCAGATGACAGGCGCGCACAAGCTCGCCCTGCTAATGAAGAGTTGTATCTTCTTTCCGTTGGTCCAGTTTGTTTTTGAAGTAAGCACCAAGCACGTTCCCGACTGCATCTGTGGCTGCTTCCTGCACCCCCAGAGCGTGCAGGTCTTCTGCAATCTGCTTTTCCATGCGTTCTGATTCCATAAACATCAGGTACACAAGGCACACTGTAGCGTTGTTGTCTTCACTACCATCGCAGAGCAGCTCCAGTTGTCTCCGCTCGACGGTTTCAAGCAATCTTTCTGCAAACATCGTAGCCCATTTTTCATAAATTGTGTCCGGCAACGTGGGAACAAGGCCGGATACCTGTTTTGCAGCACGTTCATCAACAGTGGGCAAAACTACGGTCATGAATTCTTCAAGGGCCTCGTGGCGGGATGAGTTATCACGGTCTAAACGGTGCAGCACCGTATCAATAATATGCTTTTTTATCTCGTCAGTGGTCACAGGAACTCCTTTGCTTGCTGATGCAATGTGCTTTGCAACGTAGCGTAGTCCATTACGCGGAGCAAGTGTGGCTACCGGTCTTTTGCGGAGATATTGTGCTTGTCATATTTCTTTTAAATAAAAAAGGGCGGCCTGTTAGCCGCCCGAAAGGTTGGTAGGTGCCGTAAGGTGTTGTTACAGCGCAGCCTTGGCTGCGGCGATGGCCGCATCGTAATCAGGCTCGTTGGTTACTTCCGGTACAATCTGATCGTAAGTGATGACGCCGTCACGGTTTACTACGAAAACGGCACGGCTGAGCAGGCGCAGTTCTTTGATGATAACGCCGTAAGCACTGCCGAAGGAAAGGTCTTTATGGTCAGACAAGGTGTCAACCGCTTCAATGCCTGCAGAACCGCACCAGCGGGCTTGGGCAAAGGGCAAGTCGGCGCTGATGGTCAGAACCTTGATGTCGTCACCCAGATTGGCAGCTTCCTGATTAAAGCGACGGGTTTCTACATCGCAGACAGGAGTATCAAGGGAGGGAACTGAGCTGATGATCAGTACCTTGCCTCTGTAATCGGCAAGAGTTCTGGGCGAAAGGGCGTTGGTCAGCACGGTAAAATCGGGAGCTTTGTCGCCTGTGGCTACAGCAGAGCCTTGCAGAGTAAGAGCATTGCCCTTGAAGGTGATGATTCCGGTACGTTCGTTCATAAGAATTCTCCTTAATGAGATAGTATTCAATTAATAGGAATTATTTAGATAACACAGCATGTGCCTTATGTGAATGGCGTAGCGATAAAAAAATGGTTCGAAAATGATAATTTGTATTATTACAAAAAAGTTAAAAATATGAAATATAAAATAACAAAAAAGTTAAAATAGTTCATTTTGATACACGCACAATATTTGTGAGATAGTTTAATTGATTAAAATAGCAAAGAAAAAACCTTCTGGCTCAGGGTTTGCTTTTCTTGCGGGAACGTCTGATCGCAGTTTTCCATTTGTAACCGCAGGAGGAGAATATGAGCGCGGCGGATACCGCATTCATTTTGATCTGTTCGGCCTTAGTCATGTTTATGACTCCCGGACTGGCACTTTTTTACGGGGGGCTTGTACGTTCACGCAACGTGCTGAGCACGACGATGCACAGTGTTGTGATGCTGGGGATTGCTTCATTGGTATGGTGGGCCGCAGGATACTCGCTGGCATTCGGTACCGATCATGGCGGACTGATTGGCGGGTTTGATTACTTGTTTCTTAATAATGTGGGTATGGAGGCCGGTCCGGCTGAGAATTTGCCGCATCTGCTTTTCATGGCATTCCAATGCATGTTTGCCGTAATTACACCGGCTCTTATTTCAGGAGCATATGCGGAACGTATCCGCTTTAGTGCGATGGCGGTGTTTTCTGCCCTGTGGCTTATTGTTGTATACGCGCCAATGGCCCACTGGGTTTGGGGCGGCGGCTGGATGGATGAAATCGGCGCGCTTGATTTCGCCGGCGGAGCTGTCGTGCATATGAGTTCTGCTGCGGCTGCGCTTGCTGCCGCCAATGTGCTCGGCTTCAGGCGGGGGTATGGCCGTGAAGCATTCATTCCTCATAATCTGCCTACGACAGTACTTGGTGCCGGTATTCTGTGGTTCGGCTGGTTCGGCTTTAATGCCGGTAGCGCTCTTGCTGCAGACGGGGCAGCTGCCAATGCTTTTGTCACCACGCATATGGCGGCAGCTGCCGGTATAATCGGGTGGCTTTTGGTAGAACGACTGCACGGCGGAAAAGCGACCACGCTTGGTGCAGCATCCGGTGCTGTGGCAGGGCTTGTGGCTATTACACCTGCCGCCGGTTTTGTTACGCCGGGCTCCGCGGTTGTTATAGGCTTGATCGGAGGCATGTTGTGCTATGGCGGTGTGTTTCTGAAGCATAAGCTGCGATATGATGATGCGCTTGATGTTGTTGGCATTCATGGCGTGGGCGGCACATGGGGGGCTCTGGCGACCGGTATCTTTGCAAACAGTGCCATAGGCGGTGTCGACGGGTTGCTGAATGGCAATGTGTATCAGCTTTGGGTGCAATTTGTGTCTGTTGTGGCTACCTGGCTGTTTTGTTATGTTGCCAGCTGGTTGCTTTTCAAGGCGATAGATAAGGTTATGGTACTGCGCGTTTCCGGTGAAGCTGAAATTGCCGGACTTGATGTTAGCGAACATAACGAAACCGCGTATCAGATTTAAGGGCAGGTTGATCCGATGAAAAAACTCGAAATTATCGTCAGGCCGTTTAAGCTGGATGAGGTGAAAGAAAGCCTTACTGATTTGGATATCAAGGGCATGACGGTGTCTGAGGTAAAAGGCTTCGGCCGCCAGCGCGGGCACAAAGAGGTATACCGCGGGGCGGAATATCAGGTGGACTTTATGCCTAAAGCCAAAATTGAAGTCGTGGTGGAAGATGATCAGGTACAGACTGTCATCGAAGCTGTGACAAAGGCTGCCCGAACCGGCAAGGTCGGTGACGGTAAAATTTTCATTATACCTGTGGAAGACGTGGTCCGCATCCGAACCGGAGAAACAGGTAATAGTGCCGTCTGATACCTTTTGCCATCTCTGGAACTGGAGCCTTGATGCCTTCTAAAAAAAACGCCGGAACTGCCAGTGAAGCTGCAATAATTTCTGCATCTTTGCTGGCAGGACGGGCTTCTCTTGAGCCTTTGCTGCAGGTTGCTCCTGTGGCTGGGGCAACCCGCTACGAGCGCGAACTGAGCCGTCTGCTGGACCGGTATTTTGCGTCTATGCTGGATACTCTGGGCGGGGCTTCCGGAAAAATTGCCCTTGTCGCCACAGGTGGCTACGGGCGTTCGGAGCTTTGCCCCGGCTCTGACATTGATATCCTGATTCTTTGCAAGCGCTCCATTCCTCCGCAGGTCATTGATCTGGCGCAGCCGCTTTTTTTGCCGTTATGGGATGCGGGCTACACGCTCGGCCACGGGTTTCGCACTGTTTCTGACTGTCTGAAACTGGCAGCCAAAGATTATAAGGTGCTGGCCTCATTGCTGGACGCTCGTTTTATTGCAGGTTCAGAAGCAATTTTTACTGATCTGCTGGATAAACTGCAGGAAAAAGTACTGGCTAAGCGTGGCAAAAATTTTGTCAGCTGGCTGGACAGTGAGCATGAGCGCCGCCTTGCCGCTCACGGTGACGGAGCTTTACTGCTGGCGCCTAACCTGAAGGAAGGGCTCGGGGGCCTGCGTGATTACCATCTGGTACGCTGGTTGTTGAGCAGGCAGTTCGGCTTGCAGCAGCCTTTTGAAGCTTCTTTGCGTGCAGTGGGCTTTGTTGAAGAAGATATCGCGCTATTACGGGCAAATGTGGATTATCTGCATGATGTGCGCAGCAGGCTGCATGTTTTGACAGGCAGGCGCAGTGATCTGTTGCCTCTGGAAATGCAACCGGATGTTGCGCGTAGCATGGGGTATGTCGACGGGGGAGGTTTGCTGGCTGTAGAGCGGTTTCTTGGCGATCTACATCGCTGTATGGGTGAGATTAAGGCTCTTGCAGTCTGCTGCCGTGAGGCTCTTACTCTGGAAGGAGCGGTTGTTCTGCAGAGCGGGCAGACCTGTCAGGAAGCATCGCCGCAGACGCTGCTCAACCTCATGAAACAGACAGCCATTCATCCTGAAAAGGCCCTGGGTGCATGGCGGTTGCGGCGTTCGCTGGCGCAGCTTGCCACGGAACGGGCAGACGAACTGGCTGCTTTGCCGCAACTGGGAAAGCCGTTTTGCGAGCTGCTTGTCTGCGGTAACGCGTGGGATATTTTTGAACGTCTGGACGATACAGGGCTGCTTTGTGCCATGTTGCCGGAATATGCAACAGTGCGGGACAGGGTGCAGTTTGACGGTTTTCATACTTATCCTGTCGGGCTGCATACACTTGTTACTTTGCGTTGCCTTGAGCAGACTGAAACGTCCGGTGGCATGGCTTCAGTGTTATGGCGTCAGCTGGATGTGTCGTTGCGCTGCACAGTCATGCTGGCAGCTTTACTGCATGATCTTGGCAAGACTGGCAAGCCAGACCATGCTGAGGCCGGAGCAAAGCTTGCGGAAGGTATTTTATCCCGTTGGGAGATTGCCGGTAAGCAGGCTGATGATGTTGTATTTTTGGTGCGCAACCATCTGCTTCTTTCACGTACCGCGTTGCGTCGCGATTTGGCGGATGAGTCTGTGATCGCGCGGAGTGCCAGCATTATAGGTGATACTCAGCGCCTTGACCTGCTGTATCTGCTTGCTGTTGCCGATGCCCGCGCGACAGGTCCCAGAGCATGGAACGGCTGGGTCAGCGGTTTGCTGGAAGAACTGTATCATAAAATTCTTAATATGCTGCAGGATAGTGTGCTCGGGTCGCCTGAAGCTGTCTTTGGAATAGCGCAACGGTATGATGCTGTTCAGAAGCTGCTGACAGAAAAGGCCGGTACGTTGCCTTTTACTGATGAGCAAGGGGCGGAGTGGCTTGAACGGGTGCCTTCACGCTATATACTTTCTACCGATCCTGCGGAGGTGTTGGAGCACTTCGCATTAATGCAACGCCTTGAGCATGATATTGAAGCTGCACGGCAACGTCTGGGTGAAAAACGCGGTGCAAACGGCGTAGTGCTGCTTGAAGCCAGAAACTTGGGGGATGTGTGGGAGCTTGCCATTGCAGCGAAGGACCAGCCCGGTTTGTTTTCTGTGCTGACCGGTGTATTAGCGTTGCACGGGCTTGATGTATTCTCTGCAGATGCCTTTGTCTGGAATGGCGGTGTGGTGCTGGACGTGTTTCGGGTATCTCCGCCTCCTGATCCGCTGTATGCAAAAGACTTCTGGGTGAAAGTTCGGGGTTCCGTGCATTTTGCGCTTACCGGTAAGTTGTCCCTTGATTTCAGGCTGGAAGAAATGCGCAGCCGGTCGTTATCTCCTGTACAGCGCGCAGGGGGCGGCACGGTGCAGGTGGGCATTGATAATTCGCTGTCAGACTTTTACTCTGTAATTGATGTAGCGGCACCGGACAGGCCTGTACTGCTTTACGACATCGCCCGTACTCTGCAGAACATGCATATTGATATCCAGTTTGCACGCATAGCTACGCATGGAATGCAGACGAACGATTCTTTTTCTGTTCGCGATACGTTCGGGAATAAATTATTGGATGAAGAACAGCGCAAGGAAATAATAAGGGCGTTGGAACACGTTTTGGCTGTTTAACGGTATATGCACTGATAGCTAAACGGTGCATCTGCTGCATTCGGATGCTTCCGGTAACTTTTTCTCACTCCTTTAGTTGTTTTTTACTCAACAAAAAAAGCGGCCCGTTTGGATAAAACGGGCCGCTTACTTATGCATTGCTTTTAGCAGGCTACAAAATCTGCTTAAGGAATTTTTGCAGGCGCGGATGCTGAGGACTGTCGAACAATTCGTCCGGAGTGCCCACTTCGAGCACCTGACCGTGGTCCATAAAGACAACCCTGTCTGCAACTTCACGTGCAAATCCCATCTCGTGAGTTACCACAACCATGGTCATGCCTTCTTTTGCAAGATTAACCATAACTTCAAGCACTTCGCCGATCATCTCGGGATCAAGCGCTGAAGTCGGTTCATCAAAAAGCATGATTTTAGGGTTCATGGCAAGGGCGCGGGCAATAGCCACGCGTTGCTGCTGTCCGCCGGAAAGGTTGGACGGGTAAACGTTGGCTTTGTCGCTGATGCCCACCTTTTTAAGCAGCATAAGGGCACGGGCTTCGGCTTCTTCCTTCGGTACTTTTTTCAGTCGCATGGGAGCCATAATCAGGTTGCCCATGACCGTTTTGTGGGGGAACAGGTTGAAGCTCTGGAACACCATACCCAGTTCCTGGCGGATGGCGTTGATGTCGTTTTCGGGTGCGTTAACATCAAGACCGTCTACATGAATGGTGCCCTTGTCTATGGTTTCCAGCTTGTTGATGGAACGCAACATGGTGGATTTGCCCGAACCGGAAGGGCCGATGACGACGACCTTTTCGCCGGGAGCAATCTCCAGAGACACATCATTCAGCGCAGTAAGCTGCCCGAAGAACTTGTAGATATTTTTTATGCTTATAATTGGCTTAGTCGCGGTCATAGTAATTCAGCCTCGCTTCCATGATGCTGACGCCTTTTGAGAGCAGCAGGGTGATGACCAGATATATCAGTGCCACCATGGTGTAGGTTTCGAAGTACAAAAACGACTCTGCCGCGAATTCGCGTCCGCGACGTAGCACATCAGCCACCGCAAGAATGGAAACCAGTGAGGTGTCTTTCAGCATGGCGATGAATTCGTTGCCTACAGGAGGCAGAATAGTGCGCCACGCCTGCGGCAGAATAACCAGAAACATCGTCTGAGCGCGGTTGAATCCAAGAGAACGTGAAGCTTCTGTCTGGCCTTTATCGATGGAGTCTATGCCGGCCCTGAAGACCTCGCCCATGTATGCGCCGTAACATACGCTCATAGCGATGACGGCAGCAACCATGCTGGGAACCTGCAAAAAGCGGCCAAGCGCATAGTAAATGTAAAAGAGCTGAACCAGAAGCGGGATACCGCGAACAACTTCCACGTAGGTAGAAGCGATGGTGTTAATGACTTTGTTTCTGGAAAGGCGCCCTAAGCCGGTAAGCAGCCCCAGCGGTATAGAGCAGAGAATGGAAAGAACGGTTACTTTGAACGTAACGGCAATGCCGTCCGGCAGATACTGGAGCAGTCTCCAGTATACATCGGGCTTGGTGGCGCACAGATAGATGATCATGCCTATCGCGCCGATGAAGCTGATGGTCCACGCGTTAAAAAAATTGCGGTCTTTGTGGTCCGGAATCAGCATGCCGTCCGTAATTTCTATGCGGACTTTTTTGTCAGCCATAATGTTATGTCCGTGTTAAGTCAAAATGAAGGGACTGGCGAGAGTATCGCCAGTCCCGGGCATTACGCAGTAAGGTAGCTGCTACTGGCCGATCCACTTCTTGCGAAGGGTCTCTTCGATGCCTTTTTCCTTAACAGCCTTGATACCTTTATTGATCAGTTCAAGCACTTCGCTGTTACCCTTGTTGACAGCAACGCCATAGAATTCTTTATCTTTGGCTTCTACGATGAAAGCAATCTTCATACGCTTCGCGTATTCTGCCTGCTGCAGCGCATAGTTGGCGGCCACAGGATCATCGCATACAACGCCATCAATGTTGCCGTTGTAAAGAGCTTCCATGGCAAGGCCGATTTCGTCAAAAGAACGGGGGGTTACGCCCTCAGCCTTTTTGATGGAGAAGTAACCGGTGGTGCCGATCTGGGCGCCAAGGGTTTTACCTTTGAGGTCGTCGAACGATTTGGCTTCGTTTGACTTGTTAAGCACCACAGCCTGTTTTACCTCAAAGTAAGGCGTGCTGAAGTCCATTGCGCGCTTGCGTTCTTCGGTAATGGAAACAGAAGAAGCAATTGCATCATATTCGCCGTTTGCGAGACCGGCAAAAATGCCGTCCCATGCCACGTTGCGGTGAACAGCCTTAAATCCGGCTTCCTTGGCTACGGCGTCCATGTAATCAACAGCGTAACCGACAATCTGCTTGTCGGCACTCATGTATTCCATGGGAGGCCAGGTGGCATCGTGTGCAAAAACAATGGCCTTTTCAGCAAGAGCGATGTTTGCAGTCATCAGAACTGCAAGCATGGCAAAACAAATTTTTTTTAGCATCCTCGTTCTCCTTCGTGTGTGTTTTGTCTGTGTAGACAAAAATGTACAATGCCTCACTTTGCGCATGGTTGTCAATGATGAGCGCGGGCAGGGTCCCGAAAACAGAGGGTTTTCCGGCTCCCTTTTTCCCCCGCCGGTTACCAGCTCATAATTGCTGATACCAAAAATGGCACAGAGACAGTAAGGAACATACCACTGAACACGGCGATGATTCCGTATCGCTCTCCTGCGTAACGGGTGATGATGGGCAGGGTTGTATCCATTGCTGTTGCACCGCCACTGGCGACAGGCGCAAGCTTGCCGAAGTATTTAATAAGGACCGGAGCTGCCAGCAGGGTGATCAACTCTCTGATGATGTTTGAAAGCAGTGCGATGGAACCGAGAACAGAATCCCCCATCTGTGAAATCATTATGCTGGATAAACTATAGTAGCCGAACCCTGCCCCCACTGCGAGCACGTCGCGGGTGCTGTGACCTTCTATAAAAGGAGATATAGCAAGCGCACCGCCGAAAGTACCCAGCATGACAAAAATGGGTACAAGGAGCACCTTTATGTGCATTTCACGCAGAATAGCCAGGCATCTGGTATCAAAACCTATGCCGATGCCTACGATGAACAGCAGAAAGTACAGGGCATAGGTTGAAAGGCGTTCATCTGCAAGAAATTCCGGTACAAATCCGGATGCGCCTAGCAGTGTGCCACATATAAAAAATGTCAGGATGATGAGGCTACCTTTCATCAAAGCCTCCCTTCAGGATCACTTTGCCCAGCAGCCATGCCGCCAAAGCACTTCCCGCCACACAGGCAGCGCTGATTAAAAAGGCCTTGATACCTATGTTGCCCGCCTGAGACACGATGTTATCGTCCGTACCCAGAGATATGCCAAGCAAAAATAATAAAAGGTAAATTGCCCACATGGTGAGCTTGTCCACGGCATGCACCACTGCCCTATTTTTACGAAGGGCAAACCCTATGGGGATGCCCAGTGCGATAAACGCAACTGCTGTCAGCATGTCTCTTCCAACTGGTTTCAACGTTAAAATGCATCGGTAGCGTTGCGCCATGTGTTTGTCAATTCTGTAATATTTGATGCAAAATGTGGCGATGTGAGCTGCAGAAAAATAATGAGTCATTTTTTGACCTGCATCACACCACATAACTATAGACGGTAGTAGATAAAAGGTAACGGCAGAGGCTGGTTAGTTTGCAACTGGCCGCAAGAACAGTCAGGTACAGAAATTTTACCAATGACCTATGAGTCATCGGAGGTGTAATATGCAAAGTAAAAATTTACTGGAAAACATGCGCTATGACGAAAACCGCTTTGTGATGGACCTTGTGCATGAGTCAGAAAATTTTAAGGTAGTGACATTTACCTTCAGGGCTGGACAGGAATTGCCTATTCATCAGCATAATATTGAAGGTGAATTAAGCATTGTTGTTCTGGAAGGCGAAGGTGAATTCTTGGGGGCGGAAGGGGCCGTTCTTGCTGCACCACGGGGAGCTGTACTGATTGCAGAAATCAGAGAGCCACATGGAATAAGAGCCATTACTGATATGAAGGTGCTGGTGACGATAGCACCGCCTATCTAAAACCCTGCATAACTGGGGGACGGCAGGATTGCGGAACGTCTGGGGAGGCGCCTGCCGTAATATGGAAGTGTCCGGTAGCCGAAAAGGTCCCGGACACTTTTTTACTGCGCGCAGGTTATTTGCCGTAGCAGGTATCAAGAAAGCTGCTGAATATTTTGAGCCCGCGGGTAAAATTGCTTCGCCCGAAGCCGATGCGAAAACATGGCTCCGAAATCGAAAACATGCTTCCCGGAGCCAGTAGTACTCCGCATGTCCGTAGCGCTTTATCGCAAAGCTCTCCTGCAGTTAAATCATGCTTCAGTTCTACTACACCTATCGGGCCTGCTGTGGGGCGGGTCCATTCAAGAATATCAGAATGTTCATCCATGAATCTGTCCAGAGATAACAGGTTATCACTGATAATTCTCCGGCAGCGGTCATTCAGTTTTGCGGCGTTGCCCATTGCAATCTCAGCCAGAACTTCTCCGGGGCCGGAACTGCAGATACTTGTGTAATCTTTGACTGATGACATCCGTTGCAGCAATTCTCTGTTCTGACTGGCTGCCCACCCTATACGAAGCCCTGCAAGTCCCATGTTTTTGCTGGTTACGCCCAGTGAAACCGCATTGGGATATACGTCGCAAGCTGCAGGCAATTTTGCAGTCTGGTTATACTCCAGCCCTCGGTACACTTCATCACAGAAGAGATATAATCCGAACTGGTCCGCCAGTTTGATGACCTCGTTAAAGCTCGAGCGAGGCAGGTTATAGCCTGTGGGGTTGTGGGGTGTATTAATGATGATGGCTTTGGTATTTGATTTTATCAGGCCTCTAAGCGCTGATGTGTCCGGCGCCCAGCCGTGATCCGGATTGCAATGCCATGCGTCGATAGTGCACCCCAAGGATGCAGGAAGTTCAAACAGAGACTGGTAACATGGCGTTTGTACAATGACATGATCACCAGCTTCCAGAGTAGCCTGAGCAAAGGTGAATATCGCCTCTTCTGCCCCCGCATGAACCAGAATGGTTTCTTTTTCCATCTGAGTGTAGCAGTTTTCGGCAATGGCACGGCGAAGCGAGGGAGCTCCCCACGCTTCTGTATATCCGAGACGCAAGCTTAGCAGCTTTTGCGGATCAGCACCGCAAAAGTCAAGCAACTCCTGTACAGTAATGCTCTCGCAGTCTGAAACGCACAAAAGGTGGCGGGCAGAAAATTCATGCTGTGCGAAATAACGTTCAAGGCGGAAGGGCGAAAAACGCATGTGTCGGCTCCTTGGTGTGTGCATGTGTGGCCAGCAGTAAATAAAAAGGGGCGCCGGAGCGCCCCTGATAGTGTCGAAATGCGGTTACAAGTCTATCCGGCTACGCCTGGTCTGGATGTAGGCGTCACGAATAGCGGTGTAAGGTTCGAGAGCCGGGGCTTTGATAGCCATGTAGTTGTCATATACCGGTCCGAACTTGTTTACCTGGTCGTAGCCTGCCAAAGCAAATCCGTGCCATAGCGGAGTCAGGTAGTAGAGGGGATGAGTTACCATGTCGCCTACCAGACCGCCTGTATCCCTGAGGGTTGAAGGGCCAAGGAAGGGCCATACAATATAGAAGCCTTCGCCAACACCCCATACACCAAGAGTCTGGCCGAAGTCTTCTCTGTCAGGTTCAACAACAGGTGTTTTTTCACGAGAAGGCTGCATCAGACCGCCAACACCGAAGGTGGTGTCAATGATGAAGCGGGAAGTCTCTACACCTGCCGCCTTGAATTTGCCCTGCAGGATGCAGTTAATAAAACGGACAGGGTAAGCAAGGTTACGGAAGAAGTTGTCCGCACCTGTCCGGAGTTCACTAGGAGTGATATAAGCGTAGCCACGCCATACGGGGTCAGCAAGATTGGTATAAAACCAGTCGTTGAAGCCGAACCACATTCTGTTCCAGCCCTCTATGGGATCTGCAACCTGTGTGGTGGCATCTGCGTAACCATAGTCTTCAAAATCAGGACTCAGATTGTCCTGCCGCATGGTCAGAAGAAACTCTTCTTCTGTCTTAGCCAGCTCTGCATCCCGTACATCGGGTGCCATTTGCGCTTTGGCAAGACGTGCAGGTTTATTAAGCTCGCCTTTAGATACAGGCGCAGCATGTGCCGTAGCTACAGACAGACACAGCACCAGTGCTGCCAAGCTTATAAATAATCCCCTCTTCATAACAGCCTCTTTTGCCTATGCAGGCTGCAAACGTTAATTTTTGCCGTTTGCCTGCTTCATTTCTTCTGCTTTCAGGTGAATCCTGTGGATCAGTTCGTCCGGTGTCTCGCTTCTCAGTAATTCCTGAAACTGTGTGCGATAGTTTTTCACAAGGCTGATGCCTTCAACAAGTACATCGTATACTACCCACTCACCTTTATGCAACATGCGGTAAGCAACAGGAATTTTTTTGTCACCCTGAATAATGTTCGTGGCTACTTCAACGCGGCTTCCGTCCTTGGATGCACGTTCACCTGCATATTCCACGTTTTCACCGTTATAACTTTCAAGCTTGTCCGTGTAGGATGAACGCAGAAGCGCTTCAAATGCTTCTGCAAACTTTTTGCGTTGCTCATCGGTAAATGTACGCCAGCGGGGACCGACAGTACGCATGGAAAATTCTTCAAAATCAAAACTGCGGCGGATAAGTTTTTCAATTTCAGCACGAACAGCTTCGCGGGTCTCATCATTTTTGAATTCGTCAGAGCCCAGCTTGCTTATGATGCCGTTAAGACTGCTTTCAAGTGCCTCTTTTGCTTCAGTTCCTGCATCCGCAAAAGCTCCCCCGTGCATACAGACCACCAGCCCAAAGCACAACAACGTTACTCCAAGAGCCTGTCTTACGTATGACCACATTGCTTTCATACTACACCTTTCCGAAAACGTATTTGCTGATTAATTCTTCGATGTCCAATGCGGATTCTGTTTCGGTGATTTCGTCCCCGTCTTTGAGCAGGTCCATTGCCCCGCCGGGAGATAGTTTTAGGTATTTATCGCCGATAAGCCCGCTTGTTTTTACTGAAGCGATAGTGTCTTCCGAAAGCTGGATATCAGGACGTAAAAATATGTCTACAACAGCCACGCCGTCCATCTGGTCCAGCTTGATGCCCTTTACTTTACCCACGGGAACACCGGAAATTTCGACATCAGCCCCTACGCGCAAACCAGCGACAGAGGTGAAGCGTGCCTGGACAGTATATCCTTCGCTTGAGAATACTTCCATCTTGCCCAGTTTCAGTGTGACGTACCCAAGGCACAGAAGACCGATCAGCACAAAAATGCCGACAGATGTTTCTCTTGTGTACTTGTTCATGCTTTACTCGCGTTGTTGCTGTTCTCACAAGCTAGCTGTCCAGCCACTCGGACAGAGCCTGTCGTACTTTTTCACCCAGAGGCGCGTCAACTGATTGTGGCGCTCCGGCTTTGCGGTCAAGGAACTGCCGCAAAAACGGATCAGTGGAAGCTTTTAATTCATCAAGTCCGCCTGCATAGACGGCGCGTTGTTCATTCAGCACCAGTACATAGTCTGCTATAGTGTCAAGGCTTTGCAGGTCATGGCTTACCACCACGATGGTCATGTCCGGAAAACGTTTTTTCATGTCTACCAGCAGTGCATCCATCTGTGCTGCGTTGATGGGGTCAAGCCCCGAGGTAGGCTCATCGCACAACAGAATCGGCGGGTCCATGACTATTGCACGGGCAAGCCCCGCTCGTTTGCGCATGCCGCCTGATAGCTGGCTGGGGTAGTAATGCGCAAAATCCGCCAGACCCACCAGAGATAGCTTATGCTGCACAATGGCTTGCACGGTCTCTTTATCAAGCTTGGTATGCTCAACAAGCGGCAGGGCAGCGTTGTCGCCCAGAGTCAGAGAGCCGAGTAGCGCACCATCCTGAAAAAGAACGCCCATGCGGCGGCGCAGCCTTCTGAAATCTTTGCCGGAAAGGCCGAAAAGATCTTTACCGCCAAGAAGTATCTGCCCTTTCATCGGCTTATTGAGGCCAAGGATATGTCGAAGCAAAGTGGATTTGCCGCAACCAGATCCGCCAAGAATGACTGAAATTTTACCGGCAGGCAGACAAGCTTTCAGGCCGTCCAGCACAACAGTGCTGCCGTACCCTATTGTCAGGTTATTAAGCTGAATGTCCCATCTTGCTGAGCGTGTGTCTTGCATGGTGTGGTCGTCCTACAGCAGAAAAGATGTGAGCACGTAGTCAAATATCAGAACCAGCACACATGACATGACAACGGCAGATGTGGTCGAGTTGCTGACGCCTTCAGGGCCCATGCCGTCTTTACGCATATGGGTAAAGTACCCTTGGTAGCAGCTGATGATGGATACAATTACGGCAAATACGATGGCCTTCAAAAAGCCTCCGCTAACGTCAGACCATCCCACGCTGCTTTCTATGCGGTAAAAGTATACACCGGAGTTAATACCCAGCAGTACAACACCTGTCAGGTAACCGCCGATTATGCCGATTGTGTTGAAAAGTGCCGTAAGCATAGGAAATACAATCAGCGAAGCAATCAGGCGGGGAGTGACAAGGTAGCCCATGGGGGGCACGTCCATCACTTCCAGAGCATCAATCTGGTCGGAAATACGCATGACACCGATTTCTGCCGCCATGGCGGAACCTGCGCGCCCTGTTACCATTATGGCTGTCAGCACGGGGCCCAGTTCGCGGATAAGGGTAAGGGCGACAGCGGCACCAAGCAGACCTTCGGAGCCGAACTTGACCAGAGTGTAATACCCTTGCAGCCCCAGAACCATACCGGTGAATATGCCTATCAACGCAATGACAAACAGCGACTTGGAGCCGATAAAATAGATTTGCTGAACTACTTTTGAGAAAAGCCGTGAAGCTATGAAAATATGGCGGACAGCGTCGAGCAGGAAGAGCAAAACCGCGCCAAGCTCTGCGATAAAGCTTATGGTGGCTGCTCCAAGCTTTTGAAATGGTGCTGTAAAAGAATAGTGAGATGCGCTTGTTTTCATTGCCTGCTCGCTGGGGTTATCTCAAACGTTGTATTCCTACATGTAAGTATGCTCTTACGTCAATATGATAACAAAATTCAAATCACTGTTATTTTGAAAGAGCTTCCTGTTCTTTCAGTAAAGGTTTCCGGATGCCCAAAGCAGAAAGTTTGCGTTTCAAGTTCTCTGCATCTGCAGTTGTGCCTCTGAAGGCAACATTTACCCTGTGCCAGACCCCTTTTGAAGTATCCACACGCTCAACAGAGGCATTCAGACCGGCTTCTTCCAGATGAGATGCAAAGCGTTTTGCTGCACCGACATCCTTCAAAGATGCCACTTGATATACGTAGCGATATGTTGTTGCACCGCTGTTTTGCTGCTTTTGCTGTGTTGCAGGTACAGCAGGACGCTCCGGGGCTTTTGGGGTTTCTTTTGGCGGTGCGACTGCAGGCTTCTGCTGCTTCGGGTCAGTATCTTTTGCTCGAAGTGAAGTGAGCAATCCCAGTTCTTCAGTTTTTATTACGCCGGGAGGTGTGCTGCCTTTTGTATCATCGGCAATATGCTTCGGCACCTCGACCGGTGTACCTGTGTCGGGCATTAAACGGGCTAAAGCGGGCACGGATTCATCCGGATTGAATCCGCGCCCGATCATGATTCCGAAGGTGAACATCCAGGCAAAGCCAAACAGCAGCAGAAAGCAGGTAAAGAAGAACTTGCCTGCGGTCATTTCAATAATGAACCGGCGTTTACCGTTTGAACCTGCCTCGTTACGAATACTGAAACTCATCTGGATGCCTGTCTGATTAACTGCGGTAGCTATAGGGTGTTACATCGCGTCAGGCGCGCTTACGCCAAGCAGCTTCAAGCCGTTGCGCAGCACCTGTGCAACCGCACGCAGCAAGGCCAGACGTGCCACAAGTACGCTTTCGTCCGGTGCATTCAGCACGGGATTGTTAGCGTAGAAACGATGCAGCGCACTTGCCAGATCCTGCAGGTAGTAGCTGATGTGATGAACACTCAGCGAACCGGCAGCAGTTTCCATGGTGTCTTCAAAACGGTCCAGCAGGCGCAACATGTCGATTTCGTCTGCATTTGCCAGCGGAGCCAGTACTGGAATGTCTGTGGCGTCGGGCAGAGTGATGCCGCGCTCTGCCGCTTTGCGCATTACAGAGCAGATACGCGCATGGGCGTACTGCACGTAGTACACGGGGTTGTCCATGCTGCGCTGCTTGACCAGCTCAAGGTCAAAATCCAGCGAGCTGTCACTCTTGCGCGAAAGGAACATGAAGCGGGCTGCATCGGCACCGACTTCTTTCACTACGTCTGCCAGAGTTTCAAATTCACCGGCTCTTGTGGACATGGCAATCTGCTCACCGTTGCGGAGCAGGTTAACCAGCTGAACCAGAATGACGTCAAAGCTGTCTGCAGGTTTGCCCAATGCTGCAACTGCGGCACGCATACGGGGCACATATCCGTGGTGGTCAGCACCCCAGATATCTACACACAGGTCAAAGCCGCGGTCGTATTTGTTATCGTGGTAGGCAATGTCAGACGCAAAATAGGTAAGGTAGCCGTTGGACTTTTTCAGTACACGGTTCTTGTCATCACCAAAGTCTGTCGTGCGGAACCACAGTGCGCCGTCTTCTTCGTAAGCAAGACCGGCCTTGCGGAGGCGGTCGAAGGTTTTGTCCACTGCACCGGTTTCCACAAGCGACTTTTCAGAGAACCATACCTGATGCTCAACGGAAAAGTTTTCAAGGTCCTGCTTGATACCTGCCATAATTGTATCGACAGCGTACTTCTGGCAGATGGCGCGGCCTTCTTCTTCAGGCTTTTCGAGCAGGTCAGGAGTCATATCCAGAACTTCCTGCGCGATGTCGTGGATGTAGTCGCCGCGGTAGTAGTCTTCCGGCTCGGCAACGTCCATGCCTTTAATCTGCTTTGCACGGTAATATACCGAGTCGCCCAGCAGCAGCATCTGACGACCTGCATCGTTTATGTAGTACTCCGTGCTTACTTCAAAACCGGTGAAGCGGAGCATGCGGGCAAGGCTGTCGCCCACAGCCGCACCGCGGCCGTGACCGATGTGCAGGGGCCCGGTGGGGTTAGCTGATACGTATTCCACCTGCACCTTGCGACCGTTGCCGACATTCACACCGCCGAAGCTGTCTTTGGCTTCTTCCACGGCGGGGACGGTCTTGTGCCAGAATTCAGGTGCGTAGGTTACGTTGATGAAGCCGGGGCCTGCAATTTCAACGCCTGAAATATCGGGGTTTCCGGACAGGTGCTCTGCGATGCGGCCCGCGATTTCACGGGGGGGCATTTTGGCAGGTTTTGCCAGCACCATGGCTATGTTGACTGCAAGATCACCGAACTTTTTATCCTTAGGGGGCTCGATGGTGAATTTTTCGGGCCACGGGAGTCCAAGGTCGGCGATTGCGACTTTAAGAGCCGCCTCAAGATGGTTTTTAGCGCGCATTGTACCACCAGTATTGTTAAGTATGATTCTGCCTTACGGCTGTTTTTATACGGTCTGCCGGACGTGCGAAGGCGACCTCTCTGGGTCGCCTCCGACGTACGAATCTGTATGTATACCTTTTTTCAGTTCATCTGAAAAGAGGCTGGCGGCACCTGCACTGCCTGACAGTACCGCTACAGTGCCTCGGTTTGTTCAAGTGTAGAGATGGTTTGTGTTGTCCATTCATCAGACGCTGCACCTGCTTCCGCCAGAATAGGAGTAAGCATTTTGCCCAGAATATTTTTGGGACCCAGTTCGATCCACTGGCGGACGCCTGCATTCCACTGATTGGAAATGGTATCTATCCAACGTACGGAGCCGGCCATCTGCCCCTGCATGATGTTTTTCAGCGCCTCGCCTTCGGAAACAGCCTGACCTGTCACGTTACAGTAAACAGGGAATTTCATTTTGTTCCACTGGCGTTTCTGCATGATGGATGCAAGCTCTGCCGCGGCTTCTTTCATCATGGGGCTGTGGAAGGCACCGCTTACAGCCAGCGGCATTGCGCGACCCTTGCGTTCTTTTACGCGGGCGGCAGCATCGTCAATGGCGGCTTTCGTGCCGCTGAGCACAAACTGGCCGGGAGTATTGTAATTGGCTACCAGAATCATTTCACCGGTAGCATCTGCGGTTTCGCGTACAACATCTTCCACATCACCAAGCTGCAGTTTGAGTACTGCCGCCATTGCGCCTTTGCCTTCGGGGTCAGCCTCTGCCATAAGGCGGCCGCGTAGAGAAACAAGCTCGATAGTGTCTGCTGCGGACAGCGCACCGGATGCTGCAATGGCGGCATATTCGCCAAGGCTGTGACCGGCTGCGGCAACAGGTGAAATTTTGCCTGCCATTTTCATCCACAAAGAGATGTTGACCACGGTAAGTGCAGGCTGCAGGTTGCGGGTGTCGGCCATTGCGGCTGCATCACCGTCCCAGTATATTTCGCGCAGGGGCAGACTGCTGATGGATTCTGCTTTTTTCCAAAGCTCCATTATTTCTTTGTCTGTCTCTGCAAGGTCGCGCCCCATATTGACTTGCTGGGAACCCTGACCGGGAAAAAGAATTGCTGTATTGTCAGTACTCATGTCGCTTCACTCCTGAATGTTCAATAACCTGCAACTGCAACGGCGGTTCCTCTGCCGCCATGTTCCGTAACTGGCGACGCAGGGTGGAACAGTATGTGTCCCGCTGCATAGTGCAAGTTGGCACAGCTTGCAAGTACAGGCTTGCCTGCAATGGCAGGCTGGGGTAGGTGGTGCCCACGACGAGACTTCGACATATCATGTTACGAGGATGCTATGGCTAAAAAAATGAGTCCTGCTGGCGAACAGCAGGTTGCGATGCTTTGTTCTGAACTGGGGTTTACCCTGCAGGGCGAGGCTCTGAAAAATATTACCGGCTATCTTAATATGTTGCAGAAGTGGAGTGTTGTCATGAACCTGGTCGGACCACGTTCATGGGAGCCCATGCTGCGCACGCTTATAGTAGATAGCCTGCATTTGAAGCGCTTTCTGGAGACGCTTGATTTTTCGGTCGTAGCGGACTCGGCGGATATTCCGATGCAGATATGGGATTTCGGCGCCGGCGCCGGGCTGCCGGGTATCCCTTTGCGGATGGTGTGGCAAGAGGGTGAATACCACATGGTGGACGTACGGGAAAAGCGTACGATGTTTATGCAGATGGTACTGGCAAAGTATCCGTTGCCTGCGACCAATGTGCACAGGGCGCGGGTGGAAGACTTTATGGAAGGCAGAGCCCCCGCTGCAATGATGGTAAGCAGGGCATTTATGCCGTGGCCGGAACTGCTTGAACTGCTGACAGGCAAAATTCGCCGAGGCGGTTTTGTTGTCGTGCTGGCTAACGAGCCAGCTCCTGCGCATGATGTTCCTGATGCTTCGCACGGCAGGCTCCTGCCGGAAGACTGGAGCCTGACCGCACAATACGAATATTCCGTGGAAGGTTCGCCGCGCTACTTCTGGGCACTTTCTTCGAAAAAGGCACCTAACTGAGAATTTTTAAAGATCAGCTTGGTAGCGTTTTCATCTGCCAGTTCCGCCACGTCCATGAAGCGCTCGAGAAACTCGAGTATTTCATGACGGCGTTCTTCGGGGGAATACTCAAAGTCTTCGGCCATGCGGCCGCTGGTCATGTATTCTTCCAGTTTGTCCAGATAGCTGAAGTCTAGCATTGTACAGTCCTTGTTTCGTCCGGATGTTACATTCCGTCATGGTCGGGGATGGCTTTTGTGTTGTGGCCATGACAGGTTATTAGTGATGATACGGTGTACCCTTTATAATGGCATCGGCTCTGTAAAGTTGTTCGTACAGAATGACCCGTGCCATTTCGTGCGGAAAGGTCATGCCTGACAGTGCGATTGTGTGGCGTGCCACATCGCGCACTGCATCGGAAAGCCCGTAAGCGCCGCCTATGATAAAGCAGGGCCTGCGGTTGGCATCTTCCCACATCGGGGCGAGAAAAGCGGAAAAGTTTTGCGATGTAAACTGCTTGCCCAGCTCATCCATACATATGGGTAAGTCCTGAGGGGCAAGCGCTGCCAGAATGCGTTCGCCTTCCTGCGCATTACGCTCGGCGGCAGGCAGCGCGGCATTTCCGTCTTTGATAATGGTTTCATCAATCTTGAACGCCCTGTTCAGGCGGGTAAGATAATGATCTGCCGCAGCCTTCCAGTGGGCTGTTTTCAGCTTGCCCACGGCGATGATGCGAATGGCTTTCATACGCTTCTCCGGCGGCAGTTTGGCTTGGAGTATTCAATGTGCATGGCGCGTTGTATACTGACCTGCAAAAAGGCTCAACCTAAAGCAAGTGACGATATAATGACCGGCTTGTTTTTTTATTGTAACAGCATAACGGTATGAGATTACAACATAATGAAGAATGCTGTCCCCCGTGTTGATATTAAGGAAGCGGCAGCCCTTTTGAAAGAAGGGAAAGTGGTCGTGTACCCCACAGAAACGTTTTTTGCTGTAGGCTGTATTGTTACGGATGTGCGTGCAATCGATCTTGTGTATCAGGCAAAGCGCAGACCTTCAGGCATGCCTTTACCTGTAATTATCGGCAGTCGTGAGCAGTTAGAATTGGTTACGGCGATACAGTCCCCTCTTGTGGCGAGGTTAGGAGAAACCTTCTGGCCCGGGCCGCTTTCTGTGCTGGTAACTGCGGCAGAAGCCATTCCAGCTGTGCTGACCGGAGAAACAGGAAGGGTGGCTGTCCGCCTGACACCGCATCCTGTGGCGGCCGGACTGTGTCGGGCAAGCGGAGGTGCTTTGGTTTCTACCAGCGCCAATGTAAGTGGCAGAGCTGCTGTTACGGCTGCAGACCAGCTTGACCCCGAATTGCTTGAACTTGTGGCTGGCATAGTGGAGTTGCCCCCTGCGCCTGCCGGAGGCAGACCTTCTACGTTGGTGGAAGTTGCCGGACCGGAACATGTGCGCATTATCCGCCCCGGCGCTGTTACAGAGACGGAACTTTTGCAAGCTGGTTTCGAAGTTGTTTTGTAGGCCCGTTTAATAATTTTTACTTTATCGGCAGCATGGGATCATGCGTTAAACTGTTTGAACCGGAAGCAGGTAAAAAAGGCCTGTTGAATTTGTGTGTATTCATGTATTTTAGTATGTTGCATTTTTGGCATGAATGCTGCTTTATACTTTTTACCTTCCTTCTTTTGCGACAAGCGGTCTGCTGATGTTCAGCAGGCCGTTTTTCGTTTCAGCGCGTTATTTCTGTTATCTTTTATCCATTTTAATTGCGTCTGCGCTGGCAATGGCGTATTTTTTTGTTCATACTAGAAATTTATCCCCAATATTGTGGAAATATAATTATCGGCATGTGTGTTTTACGATAGGGACAGTGTGTTTTTTGTCTCCTGTCGGCAAGTTGCCATCTTTCGGGGTGTATATGAGTTATCATAAACCGTGCCCTGTCTGCGGGACACCGGTTCAGATGTATAGAAATCCGGTTCCTACTGTAGATGTTGTCGTGCATGATCCTGCCAGAGGCATAGTGCTTATCCGCAGGGCGAACCCTCCATACGGTTGGGCCTTGCCCGGTGGCTTTGTTGATTACGGCGAAACCGTTGAAAGTGCAGCCGTGCGCGAGGTTTTGGAAGAAACAGGGCTTTCTGTCGTGCTTACAGGCTTGCTTGGTGTGTACTCCGACCCTGCCCGTGACCCCAGACATCACACCATGAGTGTTGTTTTTACGGGTACTGCATCGGATGCAGATATGTTGAGTGCGGGTGATGATGCATCTGCCGCCGCTTTTTTCGCGCTGGATAATTTGCCTGCACCCATAGCTTTTGACCATGCCGGCATCATTGCCGACTTTGTTGCACGCCTGCGGGCTGAAGACTGATTGTACGGAGTTATCTCCGGAGGAGGGGATCGGCAGATGAAACCTTTGGTTCTTTTTGCCACCTCTGAAATGTATCCGTTTTCCAAAAGCGGTGGTCTGGGTGATGTTTTGGGCGCACTTCCTTATGCATTGCATCAGGCAGGTGTGCGCACTGCTGTGGTGACGCCTTTTTATGGTCGCATCCTTACAGCGGAATATGGCATTCGCCTGACCATGAGCGATATTCCGGTAGGGTACCCGTGGGGCCCGATCACTGCAGATGTCTACGAAGCCGATTTTCACGGCATGCCTGTCTACTTTATCAGTCGTGGCGAATATTTTGACCGTCGTTACTATTATAACGACTACAAAGGCGACTATTTTGATAACTGCGAGCGCTTTGTCTTTTTCTGCCGTGCCATCGCTTCCATGTGCCAGCGTTTGGGAGAGGCTCCCGCTATAGTCCATGCTCACGACTGGCAGACAGCTCTTTTACCTGCTTTTTTGTATTACTGGCGGCAGAGTGATGCCTTCTGGCAGAATACCCGTAGTGTAATGACCATTCATAATCTGGCGTTTCAGGGGCGTTTTTCCTCGCGTCTGTTTGAAAACTGCGGCCTGCCGCCACAGGCATGGGCCATGGACGGGGCAGAATTCCACGGCGACCTGAATCTGCTCAAGGCAGGTATTGCCTATGCCGATAAAGTGACAACAGTAAGCCCCAGCTATGCAAAGGAAATAACAACGCCAGAGTTCGGGTGCGGGCTTGAAGGGATACTGAAAAAACGGGGGCATGCGTTGCACGGCATTTTAAACGGTGCCGACTATGACATTTGGCAACCCGAAGATGACCGTTTTTTACCCTGCACATACAGCAAAGACAGGCGTAGCGGAAAGTTGCGATGCAAAAAGGCGTTGATTACTGAGCTGGGACTTAAGCCGGAGCTTATTAAACGTCCTGTTCTCGGGTTTATAGGCAGGCTGCGTGACCAGAAAGGCATTGATCTGCTTATTGATAATGTTCACCGCCTGATAAAGCAGAACATAGGCATTGTGATTCTGGGTGAAGGCAGTCTGGAGTATGAAGCCAGAGTGCTGGAGCTGATGGAAGACTATCAGGGGCTGCTTTGTGCCCGTGTGGAGTATACCGAAGATCTGGCGCACCGCATTCAGGCAGGTACTGATATTTTTCTGATGCCTTCACGTTATGAACCGTGTGGGCTGACCCAGATTTATGCGCTCCGCTTCGGCACGCCGCCTGTGGCCTCTGCTCTTGGTGGTTTGCGTGATACCATCGTGCCGTGGCCTTCAACGGATGCCACTGGTTTTACTTTTTCCGATGTTACCCCTGACGGCTTTTACAATGCCATCATGCAGGCCGTATCCGTATGGGAAAATGATCCCAGGCTGTGGACGGCGATTATGAAGCGTGCCATGGCTCAGGAGTTCACTTGGGAAAAAGCCGGAAAACAGTACATAGATATTTACCAGCAATTGGGTCTTGGCCCCGTAGGAGTCTGATGTGAAAGCTACAAACGGGGGCAGAACTGTTCCTTGTCACCTTGAACCGTTTGACGTGTATTTTTTCGGGCGGGGTGAGCACTGGGATATTTACCGCGTGCTGGGGGCACACCGCATAGAGCAGGATGGCAAACAGGGGTACAGGTTTGCCGTATGGGCGCCCAATGCTTGCAGCGTCAGTGTTGTCGGGCCGTTTAATGACTGGCAGGAAGGCCAGTACCCTTTATATCCTGTAGGAGATTCCGGAATATGGGCGGGATTTGCAGCGGGAATAGAGCACGGTACGCTGTATAAATTTTGTGTTCATGGCGCTGACGGCAGCGTTAAGCATAAAACTGACCCATATGCTTTATATGGCGAGATGCGTCCCGGGACAGCTTCATTTGCTTGGAATCTGGACGGCTATGTATGGGACGATGTGGAGTGGATGCAGCGACGGCGTGAGACCGGACCGCCACTTGCCAAGCCTGTCAGTATTTATGAAGTGCATGCCGGATCGTGGATGCGGCGTCATGGAGACGGACATCCTTTTGTCAGCTGGGATGAACTTGGGGATGCTTTGATTCCGTATGTCACAGATACCGGTTTCACGCACATCGAACTGATGCCCGTTGCAGAGCATCCTCTTGATCTTTCATGGGGGTATCAGACCAGCAGCTACTACGCGCCGACTTCCCGCTTCGGTGCTCCGGATGACTTCAGGCGTTTTGTGGACCGTTGCCATCAGGCCGGAATCGGCGTGATTCTGGACTGGGTACCTGCGCATTTTCCTAAAGATGACTGGAGCCTTGGCCGTTTTGACGGAACGGCGCTGTATGAGCATCTGGACCCGCGGCTTGGAGAGCATCCTGACTGGGGTACTTATGTGTTCAACTACGGCAGACATGAAGTGCGGAACTTTTTGTTTGCCAACGCGCTTTACTGGCTGAAGGAATTTCATATAGACGGCTTGCGCATAGATGCAGTGGCGTCGATGCTGTATCTGGACTACTCGCGTAAAGAAGGCGAATGGATCCCTAATGCGCATGGCGGTAATGAAAATCTGGAAGCCATTGACTTTCTGCGCGAATTGAATCGGGTGGTGCATGAGCAGTTTCCCGGAGTCATGATGATTGCGGAAGAATCCACAGCATGGCCGGGTGTTTCGCGTCCTCTGTATACGGGCGGGTTAGGCTTTACCTTTAAATGGAATATGGGCTGGATGCACGATACGCTTGACTATATGCGTCACGAACCTGTGTATCGCTCATATCATCATGGCAGCCTGACATTTTCCATGTTGTACGCCTTTTCGGAAAATTTTGTTCTGCCTTTGTCGCATGATGAAGTTGTCCACGGTAAAGGAGCTCTGCTTTCTAAAATGCCGGGCGACATGTGGCAGCAGCAGGCAAATATGCGTTTGATGTATGCTTATATGTGGGCGCATCCCGGTAAAAAGCTGTTGTTCATGGGTGGAGAAATCGGCCAGTGGAACGAATGGAGCGAGAGCAGAGAGCCTGACTGGTGCTTGCGGCAATTCCCCGCACATGAAGGGATACGTAATCTTGTCCGCGATCTGAACCGTATTTACGTGAATGATCCTGCCATGCATCTGCACGACCATGACTGGTCAGGCTTCAAGTGGCTTGATTTCAGCGATTATGGGTGCTCTGTGCTCAGCTTTGCACGCCTTGCAGAAGACAACGATCCTGTGGTGTGGGTGTTCAATTTTACTCCGGTTGTCCGCCACTGGTATCGGGTTCCCTGCCCGAAGGCCGGAGAATGGCTGGAAGTGCTGAATACCGACAGCAGCTATTATGGCGGAAGCAATGTCGGTAACGGGGGGAGTGCGCTGACCTGCACCGACAACTGGAATGGCGGGCACTTTATGGAACTGACTTTGCCTCCGCTTGGGGCCATAGCATTAAAACCTGCACGCTGATGGGATTCACCGTTTTGTATTGGAATAAAAAGCGCCGCCAAGACGGCGCTTTTTATGCGTTGTGTAAAAAAAACGGCTGTTGGCATGATGAAAATTGCTTGCGGAGGTCACGCAAGGTTGCAGTAGTTTTGCAGCGGGTGTAGCACGCACAGAACACAGGCCGCAATCAGGCGGGATGACAAATGAAGTCAGCATCAGGGGTAATAGAAGGTATGCAACCCAGAATAATTGTGCACGGTGGTGCATGGACAATACCGGCAGAAAGGCAGCAGGCTCATATCGACGGCGTACGGGCCGCTGTTAAGACCGCATGGCCCATGCTTGCAGAAGGTGCAGATGCACTGGATGCGGTTCAGGCGGCAATAAATCTAATGGAAATTGATCCCACTTTTGATGCGGGTCGTGGTGCGGTGCTTAATGCAGATGGTCAGATAGAGCTTGATGCAGCCATCATGGACGGCAGGACATTGAACTACGGCGGCGTGGCAGGTGTCCGTCATTTTATGACACCGGTGGATATCGCCCGAAAGGTTCTGGAGACAGAGTTTTGCCTGTTGATAGCGGAAGGCGCCGAACGCTTTGCGCGTGAGTGCGGGCTGCCTGAAGTTGACCCGCGGGAACTGCTGACCGAAAGAGAGCTGGAACTGTACAAAGAGCTTATCAGCCGTAAGGGATATTGTACGCATGATGCCTTTAAGCCGGTACCTCAAGGTACAGTTGGCGCTGTGGCAATGGATGTAAACGGCAATATTGTTGCTGCCACTTCCACGGGGGGCACTCCCTGCAAAAAGCCGGGCAGAGTCGGTGATTCCCCTCTTTGCGGTGCGGGTACATATGCAGACAACGAAACCGGCGGAGCCTCTGCAACCGGCTTTGGTGAAGGAATTATCCGTACCCTGATGACACGGAGCGCCTGCGATTATCTGCGGGATAATGGTGCAAATGATGCTGCACGGCTGGCTATTGAACTGTTGCACAGGCGGGTGAACGGCCATGCGGGGCTTATTATGCTCAATAATAAGGGGGAGTACGGTATTTTTCATAATACCGACCATATGGCCTACGCTTATGCGCATGCTGACGGCACCGTACACGCATCGGTGCATATGAATGAGTAAACGACCTGTTAGCCCTGCCAGTAAGCGGGGCTTTTTTTATTATACCACACAGCAGGCGGTGTAGACAGCGTTACGGAAACCGCTTAGTTTCGGCGGATGCTTGGAATAAAAAAACAGAATCCGCTCAAGGGCATTGCGAACTCATTTTGTCCGTTATTGGTGACAATGGGTGACGTGAATGGTCTTGGGCCGGAACTTGCCTGTCGGGTGCTGGGAACAGATGACGGTAAAGGAGGGCTACGCTACGGCGTAAAAGTTCCTCTTGTGCTTATCGGCAGCGAAAAAGCTTTGCTGGCTCACGTTGAAGGCGCAGGCGTCAAACCTTTCTGGAAACTTATGGAAGGCACTGCACGGCTTGCCGCTGCGCTTGAACATGCAGCTGCAGGAGATGTTTTTCTGCTTGAGCCTGAAGGCATGGCCGAGGTTTCCGTCACTCCAGGGCAGCAGACTGCGGATGGAGGCAAAGCCGCAGGGCTGGCCCTCAGTCTTGCTGTAGAGATACTGAATGCAGGCGGGGCATTGGGGGTGGTGACTTTGCCCCTGCACAAGGCCATGCTGCAGAATGCCGGTTTTGATTTTCCGGGGCATACAGAATTTCTGGCACGTCATGCGGGGGTGCGTGACGAAGATGTGTGTATGCATTTATGTGGCGATGTGTTGCGGGTCAGCCTTGTCACTACGCATCCGCCATTGCGCAATGTCGCAGACATGATCACACGTGACCGTGTCGCAAGATGCCTTGCGCTTACTGTCGATTTTGCCAAATCTCTGGGCGTGGGACACAAGCCCGTGGCTGTATGCGGGTTGAACCCGCATGCAGGAGAGTCCGGCAAAATCGGTACAGAAGACGAAACAATCATCGCCCCCGCTGTGAAAGAAGCCAAACGGTTCGGGCTTAATGTTGAAGGCCCGTTCCCCGCTGATACTGTTTTTTATCGCGCTGCTCAGGGTGAGTTTGCTGCGGTTCTTGCCATGTACCATGATCAGGGACTCGGTCCGCTTAAGCTGATGCATTTTTCGCGGGCAGTTAATGTGACGCTGGGCCTGCCCTATGTGCGGACCTCGGTTGACCACGGTACCGGCTTTGACCTGACAGGCACCGGCAGGGCCGACACGGGCAGTTTTGAAGAGGCTTTGCGCCTTGCAGCCACCATGTGTGAACGGAGGTGTTTGCATGTATCTGGGAATTGATGTGGGCGGAACGCATACCGATGCCGTTGTGCTGGATGCCGAAAAGAATATTATCACTTCTGCAAAGGTACCCACGCTTCATCACGACCTGCTTGCTTCAGTTACGGGTGCGCTTGAGGCTGTCCTGCAGCACGTACCTGCCGCTGATATAAAGCGTCTTAACCTGAGCACCACCCTTTCCACCAACGCCATTGTAGAAGGTAAGACAGAAGACGTTGGCGTGCTGGTTTCTGCCGGCCCCGGGATTGATGCGGAGAATTTCAGGCAGGGCGGTTTTTATTACACGCTTTCCGGCTCCATTGATCACAGGGGGAAGGAAATTGCGGCAATTGATCCTTCAGAGCTTGCCGCTGTAGCGCAGAATTGCTGTGACTCCGGCATAAAAGTGTATGCTGCTGTGGGGAAGTTTTCTACCCGTAATCCGGAGCATGAGCAGCGCATTGCCGATGAAGTGCTCGGGTGCGGAGATTTTGTATCTATGGGGCATCGTCTTTCGGGGCAGCTCAGCTTTCCGCGACGTGTGGCCACGGCCTATTACAACTCTGCTGTCTGGCGGCTGTATAACCGCTTTGCCGATGCCATCGAACGATCTGCACGGGAAAAGGGCATAACTGCGCCTGTACATATTTTAAAAGCTGATGGTGGCACCATGCCGCTTTCCGTTTCCCGTCAGGTGCCGGTCGAATCCATCCTTTCCGGCCCTGCTGCCAGTGTGATGGGAATTGTCGCTCTTTATGATATCCGTGAAGATGCCATTATTCTGGATATCGGCGGAACTACCACGGACATCGCTATTTTTGCTTCCGGCTCACCTGTCATTGAAAACGATGGCATCGCGGTCGGCAGTTATCCTACCTTGGTGCGGGCGCTAAGAACGCTTTCCATCGGTATCGGGGGCGACTCGCGGCTTCGAGTTGCAGCCGGAGCCGTGCGGGTAGGGCCTGACAGGTCCGGCCCTGCTGTAGCCAATGGCGGAAAGCAGCCGGCGCTTATGGATGCAATGAATTATCTGGGCGTGGCTCAGGCGGGCGATGTGGAAGCCTCCAAAGCGGCCATAGGCCAACTTGCATCTCTTTGGGATATGTATCCTGATAAACTGGCGCAAGATGCTCTTGATACAGCACTGGCCGCAATTGCTTCTGCAGTGCAGCGCCTGTTGGACGAAGTGAACTCCCAGCCAGTGTATACAATTATCGAGTTGCTGGAAGGCGCAGTGCTGAACCCCGGAAGAGTGTTTGTCATGGGGGGACCGGCTGCAGCCTTTGCGCCGCTGTTGCGCACCGTTATGAACAAACGGGTGGACGTGCCGCAGGAACATGCTGTTGCCAATGCCATAGGCGCAGCCCTGACAAGGACGACCGCCGAACTGGAACTTTTTGCGGATACGGAAAAAGGGCGGATGTTTGTTCCTACATTGGGACTGCGTAGAGATGTTTCGAGCCGTTATACGCTTAACGAGGCTATTGCTGATGCCAGAAAATTCCTTGTGGAACATCTGGAGTTTTTGGGCGTTACGGCATGTGAGGCAGATGTGGACGTGATCGAATCAGGTTCGTTCAATATGGTTGATGATTACGGTGGAAGAGGGCGTAACATCAGGGTGAAATGTCAGGTCCGGCCTGGTATATCTATGTAAAATGGTCTTTTTTCTGTTTACGCAAAACGCACATCACTCTGATGTGCGTTTTTTTATGTCTCAGCAGAACAAAGAATGGTTCAGCTTGTTTCAACATGTCATCAGGGGTGACAGCCTGTCTTTGCGGGGCTATATGCAGGCTCTTCCATGAGGGGCTTAACAGGTCATCACGTTTTCGGGTGGGGGAGTCTTTCCGGTATGTGGCTCAATACGTGTGCCTTGCAGTACTATACGTAACACGATTGCCGCTGACCTCCTGACTCTTTTAATGCAGAGTTCTCTGACTGCATTTCAATGCAATGCTTGATGCACTGGCATTATTCCTGTGCTAACAGCATGTTTTGCCTGTTGATAACTAATTCAATGGTTGCGGCGAGCCTTGCTGCTGTGATATCGCGAATAGAAATAATCACACTGAAATTGTGTAAGTATTACTAAATTTAATTTAGTAGCACTTTTTCTATTGCCCTTGTCTATACGAGGAGGGCAGGCAACACTGAAGCAAGGAGAAAGGTAATGGCTGGATGCAAAGCCCAGCAGCCCCCGGCAGCTTATCTGGCAGGGCTAGAAGTACCTGCCGCGGGTTCCGAGGTAACCATGGAAGGCGTTCGCTACAAGATGAACGCTCCCAAGGGTATTGACCCCGCAACCATCAAGTTTGTGGAAGTTGACCACGACAAGTGCATGGCCTGCGGCGAGTGCGAAGCGTACTGCCCCACCGGTGTCATTCAGGAAGTGACTGAAGACGGTTACCGCGGTGTGGTTGACCCCGTTGCGTGTGTTAACTGTGGTCAGTGCCTCGCTAACTGTCCCTTCGGCGCCATCCACGAAGAGGTGTCGTTTGTAGGCGAACTTTTCGAAAAACTCAAGGATCCTGAAACGGTTGTTGTCTCCATGCCTGCTCCCGCCGTGCGTTACGCACTGGGCGAGTGCTTCGGTCTGCCTACCGGCACCTATGTCGGCGGTCAGATGCATGCTGCGCTGCGCAAGCTTGGCTTCAACCTGATCTGGGACACGGAATGGACCGCAGACGTGACCATTATGGAAGAAGGCACCGAGTTGCTTGAGCGTGTTAAACACGGCAACATGCCTCTGCCTCAGTTCACGTCCTGCTGCCCCGGCTGGATTAAGTTTGCAGAAACGTTCTACCCTGATCTGGAAAATAACCTTTCTACCTGCAAGTCGCCCATCGCAATGATCGGCCCCCTTGCTAAAACCTACGGTGCTGAAGTTTCGGGCGTACCCGCCAAGAAAATGTACACCGTGTCCATCATGCCCTGCATCGCCAAAAAGTTTGAAGGCATGCGGCCTGAAATGGAAGCAAGCGGCTACCGTGACATTGATGCCACCATCACTACCCGTGAACTGGCATACATGATCAAAATGGCCGGGATCGACTTCACTTCTCTGCCTTCCGAAGATCCTGATCCGGCTCTTGGTATGTCCACCGGTGCTGCTACCATCTTCGGTACCAGCGGCGGTGTTATGGAAGCAGCCCTGCGCCTGGCATACGAAGCCCTTTCCGGTGACAAGTTGACCAACCCTGATATCAAGGTTGTTCGCACACATGAGGGCATCAGGACTGCAGAAGTTCCCGTACCCAACTTCGGCACTGTAAAAGTTGCCGTGGCCAGCGGTCTGGACAATGCTGCAAAGCTGTGCGAGGAAGTGCGCGCCGGCAAGTCTCCGTACCACTTCATCGAGATCATGACCTGCCCCGGTGGCTGTGTGAACGGCGGCGGCCAGCCTCTTGAACCCGGTATGCTGCAGTCTTCGCTCTTTAAGAGCACCATCACCAAGATCAACCGTCGCTTTACCCGACGGACAGTGGCCTAGGAGGACGGCATGAGCAAGTTAGGAGTTGTATCCCGTCGTGGATTTATCAAGCTTGCCGGCTTTGCTGCCGGTTATGCCGTATTCGGCTTTAACATGGCACGCGAAGCGGTTGCAGCCACCATGGAATTCGTCGGTATCCGTCAGAAATCCGTGTACGAAGCTGACCGTACTGTTTACCCCATCCGCAAGTCGCAGGATAACCCCACTGTTCAGAAGCTGTATGCAAAAGACGGCTTCCTGCACGAAGGCCCCTGCGGACACAAGTCGCATGAGCTGCTGCATACCCACTATGTGGACAGAAGCGCAGCCTTGCAGGCCCTGCGTGACAAGGGCGTAAACCTGAATATGTAATTACTCAGGAATAACGGGCAGTCTGCGGGAAGGTTTTTACTGACCTATAGGCCTGCCCACTATGTTGTCTGTGCGCATAGGCTATGCGCCGGACAGGGGAAGATATTCATGAACAACGCTACGACCCGCAAACGCATGGGGGTTGTGAGCATTATCATCGGCGATAGAAAGCGCGATGCCTCTGCTGTCAACGACATCCTTACTGATCATGGCGAGCTGGTTCTGGCTCGCATGGGATTGCCGTGTCCGGAACGGGGGCTTGCGGTAATAGCTTTGATTGTTGAGGCCTCGACGGATGAGATTGGTTCTCTGACTGGCAGGCTGGGACGACTGGAAAGCGTTACGGTAAAAGCGTCTCTTGTCTGATGCCGGAGTACCCAATGACTTTTGATTCCCGCTCTCTACCCAGCTTTATTGACGAAGAGAAAATCGAGTCTGTAATAGCTGCAACGGCCAAACCTGACGCTGTGCGTGTGCGCGAGATTCTCGCAAAAGCACGTGAGGCAAAGGGCCTTGATGCTGACGAAACCGCAACCCTGCTGCAATTGAAAAATGACGAGCTTGACCATGAGCTTTTTACGACTGCTAAAGCTGTAAAACAGAAAATTTACGGCAGCCGTATGGTTCTGTTTGCTCCGCTGTATATTACGAACGAATGCTATAACCGGTGTGCCTACTGCGGTTTTAATGCTGAAAATGGCGACTTGCAGCGTAGAACACTGAGTGAAGACGAAATCCGCGCGGAAGTGGAAGTGCTGGAGCGTCTCGGGCACAAACGTTTGCTTCTGGTGTATGGTGAGCATCCGCGTCTGGATGCCGACTGGATGGCAAAGACCATTCAGGTGGTATACGACACTGTTTCTGAAAAGAGCGGAGAAATCCGCCGCGTAAATATCAACTGTGCCCCGCAGAGTGTCGAAGGCTTTAAGAAGCTGCACGACGTAAGCATCGGGACCTATCAGTGTTTTCAGGAAACATACCATCAGGCGACATATCAGAAAGCCCATCTTGGCGGCCCCAAGAAAGACTACCTGTGGCGTCTGTATGCCATGCATCGGGCCATGGAGGCCGGTATAGATGACGTGGGTATGGGACCTTTGCTGGGGCTGTATGACCATAAGTTCGAAATTCTGGCTATGATGCAGCATGCTGCTGATCTGGAAAAGCATTTCGGTGTCGGACCGCATACTATCTCTTTCCCCCGTCTTGAGCCTGCCCTGAATGCAGAAATGGCATTTAACCCGCCGTACCCCATCACTGACCATGAATTTAAGCGCATGGTGGCTGTGTTGCGTCTGGCTGTGCCTTATACCGGTCTTATTCTTAGCACGCGTGAAAATGCACAAATGCGCCGAGAGTTACTTGAGCTTGGCGTTTCTCAGATCAGTGCAGGTTCCAGAACCTACCCCGGTGCATACAGCGATCCCAGTTATGACCGCCCTGACGTGCAGCAGTTCTGTGTAGGCGACAACCGTAGTCTGGATGAAGTCATTGCAGAGCTTGTCTCGCTTGGCTATCTTCCTTCATGGTGTACAGCCTGCTACAGGCTCGGCAGAACCGGTGAGCATTTCATGGAGCTGGCTAAAAAGGGGTTCATTCAGGAATTCTGCCATCCCAATGCGTTGCTGACTTTCAACGAATATCTGCATGACTACGCATCGGATGTGACCCGTGAAAGCGGCAAGGTGCTGGTCGAACACGAGTTGCAAGAATGTGCTGAAGGCAGACGCGGCATGGTTGCCGAGCGACTGAAACGGATCGACGCCGGTGAGCGCGATCTGTACATTTAGCTGTTGTTGACAATATGCATGATTTGGCCGGAAGCTTTGACTTCCGGCCTTTTGCATTACAGGTCTGGCGTATCGGGCGGCCTGTCGGGTTGTCCGGGCAAGGTGCAGCTTATGGGGTAAAAATGAATATTAATGAAATTATGCAGATGTTGGCTGCTCCGGATGCGGAAGCCCTGTATGCAGATGCGCGTTCTGTGACAGATGCAATTTTCGGTAAGTCCGTTTATGTGCGTGGAGTGGTGGAGTTTTCTAATTACTGCAAAAAAAATTGCCACTATTGCGGCCTCAGAGCGGCGAATGTCAATCTTGAGCGTTTTCGGCTGCACGCAGAGGATATCTATGCGGCGGCTGCGCTTGCTGTAGAACTCGGAGCCGGTACGATTGTTCTTCAGTCCGGTGAAGATCTGGCGTGCGATGTGGCCTTTATCGGTTCATTGGTCCGCCGGATTAAGGATACGCATGACGTAGCCATCACGCTATCTGTAGGTGATCATGATCGTGATACCTACGCATTCTGGCGTGACTGCGGGGCAGACAGGTATCTGCTGAAAATTGAAACTACAGACATTGATCTGCATGAACGCCTGCGTCCCGGTTCCACCGTGGAAGACAGATTGGCCCGCGTACAAACGTTGCAGGAGCTCGGGTACGAAACCGGCTCAGGTATCATTGTGGGGCTGCCGGGCATGACGGACGAGATTATAGCAAAAGACCTTAAGCTGCTTTCGTCACTCGGTCTTGGCATGATCGCGGCGGGGCCGTTCATTCCTCATCCACAAACGCCGTTAGCCGCTCCCGTTGATACGGATATTGAAAAAAGTCTGCGTGTGACAGCCATGTTGCGACTGCTCAATAAGGGCTCTAATATTCCGGCAACAAGTGCGCTTGATGCGCTTGTTGCGGACGGTCGGATACGCGGACTTGCTGCCGGTGCGAATGTTGTGATGCCTTCCGTTACGCCTGATGACGTGCGCGGCGGGTATTCCATTTATCCCGGCAAAAACACAGCAGGGAAAGACGTGCAGGATGCGGTTCTCAGCCTGATGGAGAGGCTGAGAACCGCTGGGTATCGACCTGTTGCGGAAAAAGGTTTCAGCAAGCTTTCTGAAACAGCTTCATGAATTCATCCGTCTGAAGGAGACTCAGATGTCAGATAAAGCACCCCGGGGTGAACGGCTGGTTATTACACTGGTGGGTAGGCGCAATGCCGGTAAGTCCTCTTTAATAAATGCGCTTGCCGATCAGCAGATTGCAATAGTTTCTGAACATGCAGGAACAACGACTGACCCTGTGGTCAAGCATTATGAACTGCTTCCCCTGGGTCCCGTTACATTTTATGACACAGCCGGTCTTGATGATGAAGGTGAGTTGGGTGAGCTTCGAATTAAGTCTACGCGTAAAGTGCTGGGCAGGACCGATGTCGCTTTGCTTGTTGTAAGCGAACATGGTTTTCAGGATGCGGAATACGCCATGCTGCAAGATTTGCAGAGTATGTCCATTCCTGCGCTTGTGGTGTTCAACAAGCAGGACGTTGCAGATGCAACAGCTGATGACATAGCTTTTTGTGAGAAAAACGGGCTGCGCTATGTAAAAGTCTCTTCCGTTGCTGAGAGTGGCATTACCGAGTTGAAAAACACTGTAATCGACATGGTGCCTGATGAGTTAAAGGCAGAACCTGTTCTGGTTTCTGACCTCATCAGTGAAGGTGATACAGTGCTGTGCGTAGTTCCCATTGATTTAGCTGCGCCCAAAGGACGATTGATCCTGCCTCAGGTTCAGGTGCTTCGCGATATTCTGGACTCTGATGCAATCGGGATGATTGTAAAGGAAAGAGAGATTGAAGAAGCTCTCGATAAGCTGAAAAATCCTCCTGCGTTGGTTGTTACCGATTCGCAGGTCGTGTTGAAAGTAGCCGGTGATGTTCCTGATGGAATTCCCCTGACAACCTTCTCTACGCTTTTTGCACGGTATAAAGGCGACTTGCCTTTGCTGGTTGAAGGGGCGCGGGCTATTGACTCGTTGAAAGACGGGGACAAGGTGCTGATGTGTGAAGCATGCTCGCATCATGCGGTGGCAGATGACATCGGGCGGGTTAAAATTCCGCGCTGGATCACCCAATACACAGGTAAGGAACTGAAGTTCGAGATGTACGCAGGGCATGACTTTCCTGATGATCTGGAAGGCTACGCGTTGGCAGTGCACTGCGGTGCCTGCATGACAAACCGGGCAGAAATGATGCGGCGTATCAGAGAATGCATGCGGCGCGGGGTTCCTGTTACTAACTACGGCATCGCAATTTCCAAAGTTCAGGGTGTGCTGGACAGGGTAGTGGCCCCATTTGGTCTATAAGCTATCTCGTTTCTTCTACCTCCCGTTAAAAGTTTGCCAGCCCGACAATGTCGGGCTTTTTCGTTCATAAAATCAGACCATTTTCTCAAGGAGTGGTCCTGATTGCTGGATGACGTGTTGTTACCTTGGCTGTTCAATTGACGCATGATCAGGTTGTTATATCGATAAGGGAAGGGGAACTCTGATGGATGTTGCCCTATTTTGTTTCATACCTGCCAGAAGCCAGCGGCTTCAGATGATACAAAAAAAGGCCTGCTCATTTGAGCAGGCCTTTTGTAATCAAGCTGGAAATAAAGGCTACAGAGTGCCTCTTTCTTCCTTTACGCTAAGAGCAACTTTCCACAGGATGGACACCACTAGGGCGCCCACTGCAAAGATACCCAGCGAGATAAGCAGTTCGGGAACGGTAGGTGCGTACACGGTTACCTTCTCGAACACGTTGGGAGTGAAACCGGCGATAATCAGGCCAAGACCCTTGTCGATCCAGCTTGCAGCCACCAGCAGCATCAGGGCGTAGGGAAGTACGTTCTGGTTGTCGCGGATATGCGGCGGAATCAGCAGAGCCAGAGACATGATAGCCATGATGGCACCGGCCCACATCCAGGGCGTAATCCAGTCTACATGGCCGTTATGACCTGCAAACATGTACGCGATGGGGTGAGCATGGCCGGGAATGCCACTGTAGAACGCGGTGAACACTTCCAGCAGGAAGAAGAACACGTTGATGCACATAGCGTACGTGATGATCTTCGTCAGGGTCTGCACGGCTTCTTTTGCCAGAGTCAGCTTGGTAAACTTCTGTACGGTGAACAGAAGCAACAGCAGAATGGCAGGGCCTGAGCAGAACGCGGATGCAAGGAAGCGCGCCCCCATGATAGCGGTCAGCCAGTAGTGGCGACCGGGGATACCGGCGTACAGGAACGCGGTAACAGTGTGAATGCTGAATGCCCAGATGATGGACAGGTAGATCAGCGGCTTCACCCAGGACGGAGGGTCAACGTCGTGACGTTCAGCTTCCAGAGTCACCCAACCGATAACAGCGTTCAGGATGAGGTAACCCACCAGAACGATCATGTCGTAGAACATGACAGAGTTAGGAGTGGGGTGCAGCAGTACGTTAAGTGCCCGCTGCGGCTGACCAAGGTCCGCCATAATGAACAGCATGCACATCAGCACTGCGCCGATAGCCATAAATTCACCGAAGATGATCATCTTCTTGAATTTTTTGTAGTGATGGAAGTACGCGGGCAGCACCAGCATAACAGCTGATGCGGCAACGCCGACCAGATACGTGAACTGGGCAATGTAGAAGCCCCAGGACACGTCACGGCTCATGCCGGTAATGGCAAGACCGTGCTTCATCTGGAAAGTGTACGTAAACAGACCAAGGCCGATGAGTGAACCGAGGAAGGCCAGCCAGATGTAATAACCCGGAGAGCCCTTGAGCGCTTTTTCGATCATGGCATCTCCCCTTACACGATGTAGTATACACTGGGCTGTGTGCCCAGAGAGGGTTTACGGCGGATGGTGAAGTTCTCAGCCAGTACCTGACGAACTTCAGACTCAGGATCATTCAGATCGCCAAAGTAGAGTGCTCCTTCAGCTGCTTCTACGCAGGCAGGCATCAGCCCTTCTGCAAGACGCTCAACGCAGAAGTTGCACTTTTCCACTACACCGCGCATGCGGGTGGGGAAGTCAGGGTTCGGTACGCCGTTCAGGAATTCTCTGGGGTTACCGTAGTTAAAGCTACGGGCACCGTAGGGGCAGCCTGCCATGCAGAAACGACAGCCGATGCAGCGGTGGTAATCCATTGCTACAATACCGTCCGCGCGTCTGTATGTAGCCGCAGTGGGGCATACACGCACGCAGGGCGGATTTTCGCAGTGGTTGCACAGCAGCAGGAAGTCGCGTTCTTTCACTTCCTCGGCAAGGTGATGGTTACCTTGCTCAGGGAAGGAGTACTCGAACTTTTCAGTCCACAGCCATTTGATTTCCTGATTGTTCGGAATGCTGGGTACGTTGTGCTGCTTGTGGCAGACACTGATCAGCTTCTGAAAGTCTTCAGGGGTCTCAAACTTGCGGGTATCAATAACCATGGCCCAGTGTCCGGCGTGGAGACCGTGCTCGGTGGGGCTGTAGGGCTCTTTTTTAGGAGCGGCCAAAGCCTCTGCAACACCAATCGCGGAACCAGCGCCAAGACCGATGGCCGAAAGGCCTGCAATCTTGAGGAATCTTCTTCTATCGAACATTACTGGTTCCCCCTGGGGGCTACGTGACAATCCCAGCAGTAGGGATCAACACTGTTGGTAACGTGGCACTTATCGCAGAATTCGGCTTTGTTGGTGTGGCATTCCATACAGGTCTTCTGCAGGCTTGCTTCCCATACTTTGCCGTTAGATGCGGTGTAAGTGCGCTTACCTTCACGAAGCGCCTTATCGCGCCATGTATCGAGCAGGTTCATGTGCTCAGTGCGCATGTAATCAACAGGCTCGATGCACTCTTTCTGGTCTGTGGGCAGAGCCAGTTCGGGGCGCGAGTAGTCGGCGGAAACCAGATTTACCCAAAAGGGAAAGGTTACCAGACCTACAAAGATGAGCAGTCCGGGGATGATGTACTTGCTGTTATACATGATTATTCATCCTCCATGCCCGGCAGATCTTCCTGCCTGAGGTCAACGGTACGCTCTTTTTCACCCTTCATTACCAGTGCGTTAGCTACCAGTTCGTGCGTACCGTAAATGGAAACGCCAGGTGCCCAGTAATCGGCAAGAGGAATAAGGGTTGCGCGGTCAATGGCGCAAATGCAGGCCATCGTGTTAACGTCATGCTTGTCCTGCACGTAGCGCAGGGCGTTGCCACGGGGCAGGGCGCCGCGCATACGCAGTTCCATGATTTCGTCAGTGTTCAGACCGGAGCCGGCACCGCAGCAGAAAGTCTGCTCGCGGGTGGTGCCTTCGGGCATCTCGAAGTAGTTATTACATACTGCCTTGAGAACTTCTCTGGGCTCTTCAAAGAGGCCCATGGCACGTGCAGGGTTGCACGAGTCGTGGAAGGTCACGCGCAGATGATCGTTACGGCTGGGGTCAAGGCGCAGTTTGTTGTGTTTGATCAGGTCGGCCGTGAATTCGGCAATGTGCACCATTTTGGTGTCTGCTGCGTTGTTGAACACTGTACCGGTGATGGGGCTGACCGGAGTCTCCATGCAGGAGGGAGTCGGGCCGTTCATTGTACCCATGTACTGGTTGACTACACGCCACATGTGACCGCACTCACCACCCAGAATCCACTTGGAACCGAGACGCTCTGCTTCTGCGTACATCTTGGCGTTGATCTTCTTCATCATGTCAGAAGAAGTAAACAGACCAAAGTTGCCGCCTTCAGATGCGTAGGTGGACAAGGTGTAGTCCAGACCGATTTCATGGAACAGCATCAGGTAGCCCATGAAGGTGTAGATACCCGGATCGGCGAACGCATCGCCGGAAGGGGTAATGAACAGCACTTCGTGGCCGGGTTCGTTGAAGGGGGGATCAATGCGGATACCGGTGATATCTTCGATATCGTCGCAAAGGAATTCAACGATTTCCTTGAATGCATGGGGCTGGATACCAAGGTGGTTACCGGTACGGTTACAGTTGGAAACCGGCTCCATGATCCAGTTGATACCAAGACCGAGTTCGTGCAGAAGCTCACGCGCCATCATGGTGATTTCTGCGGTATCAATGCCGTAGGGGCAGTATACCGAGCAGCGGCGGCATTCAGTGCACTGGTAGAAGTAGTAGAACCACTCCTTGATCACGTCTTTGTCGAGCTTGCGTGCACCGGCCAGTTTGCCGAGGATTTTACCGGCAGTGGTAAAGTCCTTACGGTAAACAGAGCGGAGCAGCTCTGCACGAAGCACAGGCATGTTTTTTGGATCGCCGGAACCGATAAAGAAGTGACACTTATCGGCGCAAGCGCCGCAACGCACACAGATATCCATGAACACCTTGAAAGAGCGGTACTTATCAAGGCGCTCCTGCATGGCATTGTAGATGATCTCTTCCCAGTTTTCCGGCAGGCCCCAGTCCTCATCGGCGGGGCTCCAGGTGTGAGGGTTGGGCATTCCCAGCCCTGCCATAATCTCTTGCTTTGCAGGGTAACAGAAGCTGCCGTCGACAAACTCCGGCTTGCTGTCCATCCATGAACCTGCAGGCATGCTGTAGTCAATTTTGACTAATTCTTCAGGGGTTGGCACCTTAGGCATGGCTACTCCTTACTCCTTGGAAGCTTCTTCAGGGTTCTTCTCGAGACGGAGGCCCGCTTCGAACATGGGTTCCCTGAACTCGTCCTCGTACTCTTCATAAGTGCGGTACTTTTTGGGCGGGTTCCAAGGGTTGACATGACGTACTTCACGGCTGTTGTTGGGCAAGTTCCTGGTGGGACTCAGGAATACGCCACCCATGTGCATCAGTTTGCTGAAGGGGAAGTACATAAGCAGCACGCTGAGCAGGAAGATGTGTACGTAGAACATTGCGCCGATGCCTTCGGGGACAACGGGGTTCAATGTTACAAGACCCATGGTGAGTACCTTAACAGAAGCGATGTCGACCTTTGTGAAGTACCGCATGCAGATGCCAGTGCCTACCAGACCGAGGAGGAGGAACAGAGCAAAAAAGTCGCTGGGAAGCGAAATGTAGCGGACTTTGTCGTTAAACAGTCGACGACCAAGCAGGAACAGCAGCGCAGCCATTACTATGACGTCAGTCATGAAAAGACGCGGAACGCCAACCTGCATCATTCCGTCAACCATTTCCAGAGCACCGATGACAAAGGGCACCGGCTCAAGGAAGAAACGGAAGTGGCGGATGAAAATGGTCAGGAAACAGTAGTGGAAAAGAATGGCAAACAGCCACAACCACTTGGAGGAGTTGTAGACCACACGGGGGCCTTTCTCCAGAGAGACCGAAGTGTTTCTGAACAGAGATCTGAACGTCAACACTTCAAGGATCATACGGCCCCACACTCCTGCGTTGCTGGAGGGGTTATCCAGGGGGCTGGGTTTGATCCAGGGTAAAGATTTCTGCTGTCCACTCGTTGTCGGGATGCGGAACGGAACAGGCGACTTAGCCCAATCCATAATTCTGTAGACGAATCCCGCCATGAACACGAGCACTGCGGCAAGTGGGATAATCACCCCGAATAATTGTTGAAGACCGGAAGTGGCCCCCAACCAGGCGATACACCCGAGCGCAATGACCGCCAAGAGTGAAATAATCATTCCGTTACCTCGCTGCTAGGCTATCGGTTGTTATATGTCCGGTTCCCCTGCCGGCGTATCCAATATACGTTCAGCTCTGCGAATGAGCTGTGCGTAGCGACGCTTATACTCTTCGGCACGCATCATGTGCAGTTTTTCGCGGCAATGAGCAAAAATACCGAAAGAGATGAGAACCATAGTGTCGATCTGACTTTCAAAAGCAAGAAGCTGGGGGTAGAGATTGTTCTCTTCAACCTGCTTTTTTAAAGATTCGCGCACGATGGATTTCAAAAAGTAGATTACGGCTACTGCCTGTTCAGGAGTGAACTTCTGAATGGCCCGAACACGGATGATGTCATCCAGATACGGGGCGGCAGCTTCAGGGTCTATTCCGTCAGCGGTAAGCATGTCGAACAGGGCTGCAGTTGCTTTTTCCGTTCTATCGCCGACAGGATTATGGAACTGGTCTTTTTGACTGCGCAAAAAACCGACCGTATCTATTGGATAGGTCTGGTGTATTTGAGCTGTCCACTTGTCGATCAGTAACTCTCTGTGTTCTATGAGAATATCATTTAATGTCATTTGCTTGTGCCCGATATGTTCCGTTTGGCTCTTGGGTTTAACGGCGCAAACCCTATAAAGGGTTTTGCCGCGCTTGTCCAAGCAATTTCAAAAGTATGAGAGTGATACTTCTGTATTGCGGACGAGTCTGAAACGGCACATAGAGATAATGATTTTTTTCACATAGTAGGAATTGGTCTAAAGGTCAATGAAACAAGACAGTTTTGAGCGCTTGATCAGTTGCCGTCCTTTAGAGGTTGGGCATCGAAAAGTTGCTCCAGCAGGGGCTCTTCAGGATAGTTGTTGTAAGTTGGGATGGTTGGTGTTTGTTGTTCTTCGTTGCAATCTGTTACAGATTCGTCGCTGCAGCCTGCAAATTGTCCGCCTTGGATAATCGTATCTGTTATGTTGGAACTGCCGGATGTAAGGTTTTGTGGCTTACCGGACGTAATTAGTGCAGGAATTTTTGTAACTCCCATGCGGGCAAGTCGTGCTTTGTTTTGCAACGTTTTCCATTTCAGGAGAGCCTGCTCTGTGAGGCTCAATTTGGTATCGAGGTTTACCGCCGTGTTGATGCTGGTGCGAAAAGCGCCATAGACTGTACTTCCAGATGCAAGTTCTTTCTGCATCGTATGTAGTCGGATAAGGTCGGAGTCGGCTTCTGCTATGGGGTAAAAAGCGACATCTTGCGGATTGTGCTGGCTGATAGCAAACATAGTTTCTTTGCAGGCAGGACAGCTGGGAGAAAAATACACCTGCAGGCTGGCTTCAGGTTGACCACTGATAGACCAGCCCCCATTCATTTCGCTGATGGCGGAAAACAAATTCGGGGAAAATAAAGTAAGCCACAATAGGGCGAGTGATGTGCGGCCCCATAATGGACAAGAGGTGGATGCTGAGAGATTCCAGTATTGCCAGAGAATGACAGCTGCTACGATCAGGCAGGGCAGGCATGGTACCGTGAAAGTCATTATGCCTAAAAGCAACAGGTCGCCAAGCAACATCATTAACGATAACAGGCGCGCTAAGGCAACGCGTCCGATAATGCAAAGAGCAGCTGTGCTCGCAAAGGCGGCGGCTCCGATCCACCATGGCGAGATACCTGCTATGGTGATGTCACGGAACAAGTCGCAGCCGCTTGTTATGCATAGCGCCTCTGCCTGAAATAACCCGCCATACAGGGAAAGACCAAGTCCTAAGAGCGCGATCAGTGTGCCGCTCAAGTGGGCTCTGCGTCTGGTTTCGAACATGAATCCTCCATATTGTTCATGGCAATGCCGTTGGCACTGTACTTCGCGTTCGGTGAAGGGTAAAGACCCGTTATGAACAACTTTGATGAAAAAATTCTTGCATCTGTCTTGCAGTCATACTCTGTCAGGCGCAGCCCGAGGGCAAAACGGGTTTCAATGAAGTTGAGAGGGAGCGGGCTGGAAGTTGTTCTGCCGTCTGGTGTTCCGGAAGAGTATGCTGCGGTCTTTGTGCAGCAGAATTTAAGCTGGATAGCCAAAGCGGTTTCCAGAGTGGGTGAGCAAATAGCCCACTGTAGCACCCAGCCTCTTTTTCCTTCTGTTATCCAGCTCCAAGGCGTCGGCCTAACATATAATCTTGAGTTTCAGGAAACAGAGAAAAGTCCTTCGCTGGCAGTGAATGGCTCCCTTCTGTTGCTTGCCGGAAATTCCAGTCGGCCAGAGGCGCTTACGGGTCTTTTACTTTCGTGGTTACGCAAGCTTGGGCACAAATATCTGGCTCCGTGGTGCCGGAATCTGGCGGAAGCAAACCATGTACCTCTTCAGGCTGTCCGTATCGCTACTCCCCAAAAAAGGTGGGGAAGTTGCAATGTGCAGGGCACAATTATGCTTAATGCCCGTCTTTTGCTTTTACCATCCCGCCTGTGTGAAACCGTGATGTATCACGAGCTTGCGCATATTACCCACTTGAATCATTCCCCGAAATTCTGGGGGCATCTGCAAGGGCTTTGTCCAGACGCTTTGATCAGAGAGGGCGAATTGAAAGATGCCTACAGATACCTGCCTGGCTGGGCCTGTATGTCCTGAGCCTGTGCCGTAAGCAGGGCGCCTTTCAGATCTGTTATATTAACGATAAAAAAAGGGGAGACGCACAGCGTCTCCCCTTCGAATCTCAGTATTGCTGCCTGGAGCCAGATTACATCTGGGAACCGGAAGCAGCGCGCTGCATTTTAACTTCAACCTTTTCGGTAAGGCCTTCGTAGTAGGCGCGCAGGATTTCAAGAACTTCGTCACGACCGAAGTGATCAGGTACTTCAGCGCCTTCGGACAGAGCCTTACGCAGCTTGGTGCCGGAAAGCAGTACGCGATCTTCTTTGGCGTGGGGGCAGGTACGCAGAGATGCCATGCCGTCGCACTTGAAGCAGTAGAAGGTCCAGTCAATCTTCAAGGGAGTGCAAACCAGAGCCTTGCCGGGCTCGGGGCAAGCTTCCTGAGCGTAAGGAATCTTGTCGAAGATGGTCTGGGCTTCAAACATACCGTAGAAGTCGCCTACACCAGCGTGGTCACGACCGATGATCATGCGGCTGATGCCGTAGTTCTGACGGAAGGTAGCGTGCAGCAGACCTTCACGGGGACCGGCGTAACGCATGTCAAGAGGGTAGCCAGCCTGAATTACGTTTTCCTTCACGAAGTACTTTTCAACCAGAGTGTCGATGCACTTTACGCGAACTTCGGCAGGAATGTCGCCGGGCTTCAGGGAGCCTACGAGGGAGTGGATAACCACGCCGTCACATACTTCAACAGCGATCTTTGCGAGGAATTCGTGCGAACGGTGCATGGGGTTACGCAGCTGCAGTGCAGCAACGTTAGCCCAGCCGCGCTCTTCAAGTTCTGCACGCAGGTCTGCAGGACGCTTGTAAACGCCGGCAAACTTAGTGGGGAAGTCGCCTTCGGAAAGAACCTTAACGGGACCGGCAATGTTGAACTCTTTCTGAGCCATTACCATCTTCACGCCGGGGTGATCTTCTTCTGCGATGTCCCAGAACTTTTCGGAGTCAGGGCCTTCACCCTTGAACACCAGTTCGCATTCCCATTTCTTGTCAGCAGCGGTCATTTCGTAGAGCTCTTCTACTTTCATGGTAGCGAAAACTTCGCCACCGCGAACGAGAGCGATTTCTTCGCCTTCCTTCATGGAAGCAGCTTCTTCTTTGGAAACGTCCAGGGTAACGGGAACGGGCCAGAAGGTGCCGTCAGCGAGGGTCATCTTTTCGCAAACGCTCTTCCAGTCAGCCTTGGTCATGAAGCCGCTCAGCGGGGAGAAACCGCCGGTGCCCATCATGATCAGGTCGCCCTTTGCGCGGGAGCTGATTTCAATCTGCTTGAGGCCAGCGGCCTTTTTCAGTTCAGCTTCCTTTTCAGCTCCTTCGAGCAGGCAGCAGACAAGGCCTTTACCGCCATGAGGGGGGACCAGTTTGGACATAGCTTCCATCCTCCGAAAATTATAGTTTTTTTCAAAAAGTGGTACGTATCCGGTAGGCGGGTACGTGCCAGAAATTTCCATGCGTAAGAGTGACTATCTTGTTTGCTGAGTCACTATCGTGAGCACGTGACAACGTCTTGTGAAATTTTTAGCAAAATGTCAAGCGACAAAAGTGAGAATAAAAAAATGATGGGAAAAAAGGCGGATAAAAGGTGAGAGCTATGACTGCTCTTGATGTTTTTATTCTTCGTTTTATATAGGTATGGTAAAAGTTGACGAAAAATATACAACACGTTGCGCGGCGAGGATGCCTATTGCACAAGATGTGATAATTGTAACAAAGTGCCAGTGGTTGATTATTTTGGGGCATAGTTGCAAAAAAGGTTGTGCCCCGATTCTTTTTGGCGTATGTGCTCATGTTCAAGTTTGCTTGCAGGGTGAATAACGATTGAGAAAGCAAGGCTGCTGGGCTTTTCAGTCGAAGTCCCCAAGCGAAAGCGCAGGCAATACATTTATATGTAAGCTTCATTGGGTGATCGAAGCTGCATTGAATTGGAAGTCCGCTGTTGACATAGCGTCAGCAGTGGCGTATTGCCGTGCGTCTTTAGCGAATGACATCGATCCATTTCCACGGAGGAAACTGATGCCCACTATCAACCAGCTCATCAGAAAAGAGCGTAAGAAGGTTGTGAAGCGGAAGAAAACTCCCGCGCTTCAGGCTTGCCCGCAGCGCCGTGGGGTTTGCACCCGCGTGTATACCACTACGCCTAAGAAGCCTAACTCGGCTTTGCGTAAAGTCGCCCGTGTGCGCCTGACCAATGCTATTGAAGTGACCGCCTACATTCCTGGTGAAGGTCACAACCTGCAGGAGCACTCTGTTGTTATGATCCGCGGCGGTCGTGTAAAAGACTTGCCCGGTGTACGTTACCATATTGTTCGTGGTACTCTGGATACTGCTGGTGTGCAGGATCGCCGCCAGGGTCGTTCCAAGTACGGCGCTAAGCGTCCGAAGTAGCGAAGGGAGTTTTTCATGCCTCGTAAAGGACCTATCCCCAGACGTGAAGTTCTGCCCGATCCGGTTTACAACAGCCGGCTCGCTGCCCGTTTCATCAACCGTATGATGGTTGACGGTAAAAAGGGCGCTGCAGAAAAGATTTTTTATAAATCTCTTGAAGTGCTGAAAGAGAAAACCGGCGAAGATGCGATCAAGGCTTTTGAGAAGGCTGTTGATAACGTAAAGCCCTTCGTTGAGGTTAAGTCTCGCCGTGTTGGTGGTGCTACCTATCAGGTGCCCATTGAAGTGCGTTCTGACCGTCAGGTTTCTCTGGCTATCCGCTGGCTCATCAACTATGCCCGCTCTCGTGGAGAGAAGGGTATGGTAGGTCGTCTTTCCGGCGAACTGCTTGATGCTTTCAACAACCGCGGCGGTGCCGTGAAGAAGAAGGACGACACCCATCGTATGGCTGAAGCTAACAAGGCTTTTGCTCATTTCCGTTGGTAACGTCTGGAGATTACTCACGTGTCCAGAAAAGTAGCCATTCCGAATCAGCGTAACATTGGTATCATGGCCCACATTGATGCGGGTAAAACCACGACTACCGAACGTATTCTTTTTTATACCGGTGTTTCTCACAAAATTGGTGAGACTCACGAAGGTCAAGCCACCATGGACTGGATGGAGCAGGAGCAGGAGCGTGGTATTACCATTACCTCTGCTGCTACCACCTGCTTCTGGCAGGATTGTCGTATCAACATCATCGACACTCCCGGTCACGTGGACTTTACCATCGAAGTAGAACGCTCTTTGCGCGTTCTCGACGGTGCTGTAGCTGTTTTTGACGCGGTTGCCGGTGTTGAGCCTCAGTCTGAAACCGTTTGGCGTCAGGCTGACCGGTACAAGGTTCCGCGTATCTGCTTCGTTAACAAGATGGACCGCATGGGAGCCAACTTCTCCCGTTGCGTGGATATGATCCGCGACCGTCTGAAGGCAAAGCCCCTTGCTCTCCAGATTCCCATTGGTGCCGAAGATGAGTTCGAAGGTATTGTTGACCTGGTAACCGGCAAAGCCGTTGTTTTTGACAAGGCTTCCAAGGGCGCTGAGTTCAACGTTACCGATGTTCCTGCTCACCTTCAGGATCAGTTTGAAACCATGCGTCTCGAACTGATTGAAGCCATTGCGGAAGAAGACGAAGTCTTGATGGAAAAGTACCTTGGCGGCGAAGAGCTGACCAATGACGAAATCAAGAGCGCAATCCGTAAGGCCACCATCAGCAGAACTGCTGTGCCGGTTCTTTGTGGTTCCGCTTTCCGTAACATGGGTGTTCAGCCCCTTCTTGACGCAGTAGTTGATTACCTGCCTTCTCCGGTTGATATCGAGCAGATGGTTGGTAGCAACCCTGATAACGAAGAAGAGAAGATTGTCTGCCCCTGCAAAGACGAAGAGCCTTTGGCAGCGCTGGTATTCAAGCTTGCATCCGACCCCTACATTGGTCACCTCAGCTTCATCCGCGTGTATTCCGGTTTCATTGAAGCAGGTATGACCATTTATAACGCAACCACCGGCAAGAAAGAACGTATCGGCCGTCTCTTGAAGATGCACGCTAACAAGCGTGAAGAAATCAAGTGGGCTGGCGCTGGCGACATCGTTGCTGCTGTTGGTATGAAGATGGTTGCCACCGGCGATACCATCTGCGACATGGGGCGCCCTGTTGTTCTTGAGTCCCTTGACATCCCCGAGCCTGTTATCGAGGTTGCCATTGAGCCCAAGACCAAGGCTGACCGTGACGCTCTGTCCGCAGCTCTTGCCAAACTGGCGAAAGAAGACCCGTCTTTCCGCGTTAAGGGTGATGACGAAACCAACCAGACTCTGATTGCTGGTATGGGTGAACTTCACCTCGACATTATCGTTGACCGCCTTACCCGTGAGTTCAGCGTTAATGCTAACGTTGGTAAGCCTCAGGTTGCTTACCGTGAAACCATCAGCAAAGACGCTAAGGTTGACCATAAGTACGCCAAGCAGTCTGGTGGTCGCGGTCAGTACGGTCATGTTGTTATCGAAGTTCAGCCTAACCCCGAGAAGGGCTACGAGTTCGAAAACAAGATCACCGGCGGTGTTATTCCCAAGGAATACATCCCCGCAGTCGACAAAGGTATTCAGGACGCTCTGAAGAGCGGTGTTCTGGCCGGATTCCCCATGGTAGATGTAAAAGTCGCCCTGGTGTTCGGTTCCTACCACGACGTTGACTCCTCCGAACAGGCATTCTACGTTGCTGGGTCTATGGCAATCAAAGAAGCTGCCCGTAAGGCTGCTGCTGTGTTGCTTGAGCCTGTCATGGACGTTGAAGTTGTTACTCCCGAGGAATACCTCGGTGACGTAATGGGTGACCTTAATGGCCGCCGCGGTAAGATCCAGAGCATGGACTCCCGCGCAGGCGCACAGGTTGTCCGTTGTCACGTGCCCCTGAGCGAAATGTTCGGTTATGCAACCGACCTGCGTTCGCGTACTCAGGGTCGTGCAAACTTCACCATGCAGTTCGACCACTATGAGCGCGTTCCTGCAAACATTGCAGAAGAGCTCACCAAGAGCAAAAGCGAATAGCTTGTAGCTAGATAATAAAGCGCCCCGTTTTTCGGGGCGCTTTTTTTGTATGCAGAACCCCCCCCGCTAGGCGGGGGGTTCCGTAAAGCTTAAAGCTATAGAGATATTAGTAAAACTCCTTTTGATTTGCTAACTAATCCCTGCGGTCTGGCAACTGCAGGTGGCAAATCAAAAGGAGGCCACAATGGGTGACACTAAGAGTTTAGCCCACACAAAATGGAACTGCAAATACCACGTAGTGTTTGCGCCAAAGTATCGGCGGCAAGTTTTTTACGGAGAGAAGAAGCGCGCAGTGGGTGAGATATTGCG
>NZ_JBKEBF010000001.1:0-33175 GCF_047973035.1 Oleidesulfovibrio sp. | reverse complement strand
GAGTTTTGGTGCCGTGGATATTACGTAGATACAGTTGGAAAAAATAAGGCAAAGATACAAGATTACATTAGGCACCAACTTGAGCATGATAAGCTTGGTGATCAATTATCTCTTCCATATTCTGGAAACCCGTTTACGGGTCGCAAGTAACAGAGATGCAGATGCCAGACGAACGTGCGCCTGCTAGGGCGCTGCTAGTAAGAAAGCCTTATAGGCGCATATGAAGAACCCCCAGCTATGCTGGGGGGTATCTTTTTTTGTTTGTTGCACTATTTGTTTAGTCGATGTATTGCATAGGCATGATTGATTTTAGACGTTTAGAAGCTTTTTGTAAGGTATATGAGTTGCGCAGCTTTTCAAAAGCCGGCACGGAGTTGTTCCTTTCTCAACCAACAATCAGCGCTCATGTCTCTTCTCTTGAAAAGGAACTCGATGTTCGTCTGCTTGACAGGATGGGAAGGGGGGTGCTTCCAACTCCGGCAGGAGAAGTTTTATATCGTCACGCGATGGCAGCTTTTGCCAGTCTTGATGCTGCCCATCTTGAAATAAGTCAGTTGCAGGACGTTATAACGGGCGAAGTGTTAGTTGGTGCGAGCACTATTCCCGCACAGTATATGCTTCCCGCAGTAATGTCAGAGTATATGCGCTCTTTTCCTGATGTTCAGCTACAGCTTCGCACTGCCGATACGGAAGAGATCATCAGGCGTGTTGCTGAAGGCGAACTTACTATCGGAGTTGTAGGAGCCGATACGCAGCAGCAAGATATAGTTTTTTCACCCATCATCGATGACGAATTGATTGTGATAGCCGCTCCTTCGTTTTCCTTTCCTTCAAATAGCTTCTCAGGTGATGCTTTAGGCAAGCTTCCTTGGATACTACGTGAAGCCGGTTCCGGTACGTGGAAAACATTTTCAGCTGCTCTTGCTCTTATCGGGCTTGATACCCGTGCGTTCAGGTGTGTGGCTTGTGTAGACAGTTCGCAAGCTGTTATTCAGTGCGTACGAGCAGGTCTTGGTGTTAGTGTTACATCCCGTTTGGCTGTACAGGAATTTCTTGATCGCGGTGAGCTTGTCGAGTTGACTGTGTCAGGTCTTGACGTACGCCGTCAGTTCTATAGCATTCACCATTCACGTCGGCAGTTGTTTCCTGCCGCACTGCATTTTCTGAAGTTTTTGCAGGTTAATACTCCTGCTTAAATCTTTTGTGGGAGATTGTATGTCCGGCATCACGCTGGTTGATAAAGTCAAAGCCGCTGGTTGAGCAGCAAAAATTGCTCCCGGGGACTTGGAGCAAATATTAGCCTCGTTACCTAAAAATCAATCTTTTGATGGTCGGGTTATCCTTGGACGTGAACATAACGAGGACGCTGCCATTTTGCGCTTCCCAGCCGGAAAGGCCTTGGTTCAGACTCTCGATTTTTTCACGCCCATTGTTAATGATCCATATAAATTCGGGCGTATTGCAGCTGCGAACTCTTTGTCCGATGTATATGCCATGGGCGGAGAGCCTTGGTGTGCAATGAATATCGTCTGCTTCCCGATAAAGAGTATGCCGCGTGAAGTTCTTCAGGCGATCATTCATGGTGGTTTTGATACGCTTACTGAAGCCGGAGCGGCCCTTGCCGGCGGACATAGTGTTGAAGATGATGAGATAAAATACGGTCTTTCAGTAACAGGTGTTATTGACCCTGATGGGTATACATCCAATGCAGCCCTACAGGCTGGTGATCAACTCCTTTTGACCAAGCCTCTTGGTACAGGTGTTCTTGCCACTGCTGTTAAAGCGAACTGGGACGGAGCAGAGCAGCTTGAGGAGTTGCTTTTCCATTGGGCTGGACATCTGAATGCCGCTGCAGGAAAAGTTTTGCATGATATGAAGATTAAAGCTGCGACTGATGTTACCGGCTTCGGGTTGGGAGGGCATCTGCTAGAGATGGCGACAGCTTCGCAAAAAACTGTGCGTCTTTGGTCCCAATGTATCCCCCTTATTGAGCAGGCAGTTGAGCTTGCCGAAATGGGCTTAGTGCCTGCCGGTAGTTATGCGAATAAGCATTTCTGCGAAGCGAAAGTTCATATTGCCGAGCCTGTTCAGCCTGTGGTTACTGATTTGGTTTTTGATGCCCAGACATCAGGTGGTCTAGTAATGGCTGTTCCGGAAGAACGGCTGGACGAAGCTATACTCAGACTTAAAGATGCCGGAGAATACGTTGCACACATTGGAGAAGTGGCAGAGAAAGGCGACAAAGCCTTGGAGCTTCTTCCTGACTAAATATTGTTTCTTGTCCTTCACTACTTGCCAATGGTTTGTAGTGGTGGTATAGGTGCGCGCCTTCGACATGTGAGTGCTCAATGCACTTGCTTTGTCGAATACTGTGCGAGAGTGGCGGAATTGGTAGACGCACTGGATTTAGGATCCAGCGCCTTAGCGCGTAGGAGTTCAAGTCTCCTCTCTCGCACCACAAGCACTTCTTCAGAAGTACTGGAAAGTCCGCAAAAGCTACGGCTGGCGCGGGCTTTCTTGGTTTTGTCGTCCGGTTGTGTCCGGCTACATCTATTGACTTCCGTAAAATTGTGGGGGTATTTGTGGGGGTATCTTGCCTCGGAGCAAAAGGAGATACCCCCAGATGCCCCTTACTGACAAAGCTATCAAGGGATTTAAGCCGCTTGAAAAGAAAAAGCGCTACTTTGACGGTGGCGGCTTGTATTTGGAAGTCACCCCTGCGGGTGGAAAGCTTTGGCGTTTGAAATTTCGCTTTCAAGGGAAGGAGAAGCTTCTTGCTTTGGGAGTGTATCCTGATGTGTCTTTAAAGGAAGCGCGTTTGAAAGCTCAGGATGCACGAAAGATGCTTTCTGAGGGTATTGACCCGTCAAAGTATAAAAACATCCGCAGAACGGAAAATGAGCGTACTTTTGAGGCCGTAGCACGCGAGTGGTACGAGCAGCAAAAGGTAGTGCTAACCGAGGGCACTTGGCAAAATAATTTGTCCCGGATGCAACGCCTTGTCTTTCCTGAAATAGGGAACATGCCGATAAAAGAGGTAATGCCGCCTGACATACTGCGCTTGTGTCGCCGTATCGAATCCAGCGGCATAACATACACAGCCCATGCTGTTTTGGGGTTGTGCTCTCGCGCCTTTCAATATGCGGTAGCTTGCGGCTATGCCGACTCTGATCCGTGCCGCGACTTAAGGGGAGCACTACGCCCACACAGAACCCGCAAAACTCCCGCTTTTACAAACCCTGCAGACGTGCGACGCCTTCTGCTTGCTATAGACTCTTACACCGGGCATTTTTCAACATGCTATGCTTTGCGGCTGTTGCCCTTGCTGTTTGTACGGCAAGGTGAGCTGCGCAATGCAGAGTGGCAAGAGTTTGACTTAGTGAATGCAATTTGGAGGATTCCTGCCGGGCGTATGAAGATGCGCGAAGAGCACTTAGTGCCTCTTTCACAGCAAGCGTTGCAAATTTTGCATGAACTGTATGCTTTAACGGGAAGCGGGCGTTTGCTGTTGCCTTCGCCTCGGTCGCGCCAGCGGCCTTTAAGTGAAAACACGATAAATGCCGCGTTAACGTATATGGGGATAGGGAAGGAAGAAATGTTGGGCCACGGCTTTAGAGCTATGGCCTCAACATTGCTGAATGAAATGGGCTGGTCGCCTGATGTGATTGAAAAGCAGCTTGCCCATGCAGAGCGGAACACTGTGCGCGCTGCATATAACAGGGCAATGTATTTAGATGAGCGCCGGAAAATGATGCAGGCATGGGGTGACTATCTGGATTCGCTCAGAGTCGCTGCCACAATGCCCTTGATCTGACTTTCCGGCCATACAGAGGAGCGACCGATTTTGCGAGGTCTCGGAAACTGCCCGTTTTGCATCCCTGCGTAAAATGTACTTTTGCTGATTCCTAGTGTGTGCAGTACTTCGGGCAGCCTAACCAGCCTTTCGTATTTGTAAGCTTGGTGCGTAGTCTCCATTGGTTCCTCCTCTATATGTCCACCCTGTGCGGGTAGTTAAACTTCCAGAATTGCATCCATCCTTTTGCCGGTACCGGTTGGACGGGCACTGCCTTTTCAATTTTCCACCACCACTTTACATCCGGTTCGCACCATGCAGAGGGCGGGGCGCCGGTTGCCGGTATGCAGCCGGAGAATACAGCCGCGCCGACGATGTGGCCTGTTAGCGCGATGCCTTGCCGCGAGAAGCCTACGGGCGGTGTGCAGTTAAAGTCTCTGATGCGAAGCTGTTCGCCTATCACGCTTGCTTTGGCGGCAGGGCTGGCACTGGCGTGGATGAGTACCGTCCTGCCGGTGAATTTTTCCGGCAGGGGCCAGTTCCGGTTTTCGTAATCCTTTCTGGCATGGGGGAAGTGGCTCTGCAGAATGAGCCATGCCCACGGCTGTTTGATGCTGATAACCGGATAGAACATGTCAGCGTTTCCTTTGTCTGCCGGCGTGCAGGGCACGTTTGACAGGGTATGCCGGGCGGCCTGCTGTGCCGGATCCTTTGAGCAGTGATGTGATGCAAAGGGCTATGGTGATGATGAACACTGCTTTCATGGCTGGCTGTCTCCAAGAACGTCTTTCAGGACCGCAACGTCATTTTCGTTCAAGCCTGATTCTTCCAGATATTCGGGTTCAATGCCGAATTCTGCGGCGGCCTCTACGATGACACCGTGATTGTCGTGGACATCGGCAATGTATGCTGCCAGTTCGCCCCAGCCGCGATAGAATCCTTTTTGTGTTTCGGTCATGCTTTTACCCCTCGTCTGTGGCTGCCTGTTGGCCTTCTACTTCCATATTCCCGACTTCCACACCGTGAACGGTAACGGCAGGGTGGTCTGCTGCGGTCAATGCGCGAGCCTTTGCAATGGCCCCTGCGGCATTGGCGTCTGCTGCATGAACTGTGATGCTGGCGTGTATGCAGACTTCTACTGTGTATGTGCGGTGCTTCATGATGTACCTTATCGTGTTGCACAGGGCGGCAGGGGGCAAGCCGCCCTGTGCGGTTATGTGGACTACGCGATAACTTTTACAGTTTCGGGCAGGTTGTTTTTAAGCCATGCTTCAATGGCGGACAGGGCGCTGATTTTCCATGCGCCGCCGTCTGCTTCGATAAGGGCGCAACCGGAACCTTCGTCGAGGTTGCCGGCAAGGCGCAGCACCATTTTGCGTGCCGGCTGGTCAATTTCGATGAAGGTAGAGAAGGGGTAGAGCACTACAGGGTTGGGTACTTTGACCTCGCTTCTGGTGACTACACCCTTTCTGACGGCGACTTTTTGCGAAAGGCCATCATCAGCCTGTGAAACGCCGCCCTCTACATCCATGTTGCTGCACACGTCGATTGCGGCTTTCAGGTCGTCGCTTTCTACAAAGCAGGATTGCAGATAGGGAATGAATACCTGCGGCGGGTAGTAATTGGGGCGCACAGGATCGGAAAACAGGTGCTGCGGGATGAGCGCTTTTGCCTGCATGAATACAGGGCGCTGCTTGTGCGGTCCGGTGGGGATGGAGCGCACTGTTACAGTTTCGTAATCGTCCACATGCACAAGCAATTGGTTCAGGTCGAGGCCATCGGGGTTGTCTGTCAGGTAACGGGAAATGCCGCTGAGCGTGTTTACACGCAAGGTCTTTGCTTCCGGCTCCAGCAGAGGGTTCCAGTCGTGGCCTTTGATGTACGGGCGACCATCATGTTCATGCGTGATGAATGCGGTTTTGCGCTCCACGTCTGCTGCCGCAATGTCTTTGCCTGCCTGCAACAGAATTTCGATAGCTTCTTCAATGTTGGTTGAGGGCATGACGGTTATTCCTTTTTATCCGTTTGCGGCCCGAAAGGGCGTTACATTATGGGTGTTGCCGGTATCGCCAAGCTTAGCCTTGGGGGGCTCCTGCTCCTCATTCCCCATGGGCAATTCAACCTGATTGGGGTTGCCGTATTCGGATGCTGCGGCAATGCCGTTTTCATCTGTGCCGATGTTGACGTGTGCGGCTACTGCTGATTGCGGGGCCAGCTTCTTTTCAACTTTGATGGTGACAGGCGATGACGTGCGGTCTTTTGAGGGCTTGAACTCAAGCTTTAATATGACCGAACGCTTGGCCTCTGAATCAGTGTTCGGGTCTAGGGTGTTATTCCAGACCTCAAGCAGTGCATTGTTGACCATTTCAATAGCCGCACCGCCTTTCAGGTTTTCCAGTGTGGTGTAATTCACGCTGTTTCTCCGGTTAGGGTTACAGGTCGCCCTATGGCATGGGTGTGGTCAGGTACAGCCCTATGCTGACGGCGCACCCATATGCAAAGGTGATAAAAACCGCGATTGTGACTTTGTAAAAAAAGTTAAGCATTGCCTGACTCCTGCTTTGTGCATCCCGCCATGCGGTACCCGGACAACCGCGCCGCGAGTTACCTCGGCGCTGGTGCAATAGTTGTTTCGCTTTGGTTGTCCGGTGCTGATCCGCAGCCGCCATTGCCATGTGTGAGGATAGCAACAAGTGACAACCCTACTTTTGCTGCCACTCCGCATAGCGGGACTCTATGTTCTTCTCGCCTTTCCCTGCCGTCGTACGCCGCCTCTATGGTTGGCTTTCCGTGCTCGGTACTTGCTGGCGATACACTAAACGCCGCTCCGTCTGCCTACTTTGGCCCGTGGGTCGTGTTCGGCTGGTTTGTCGTTCGTGTTGGGTCTATGTTGCCTAAAGACAACGACGCAGTCAAGGTGTTTGTTTTCCAGAGACAACTAAGGGGTGAAAAAAAACCCGCCGAAGCGGGTATGGATTAAGTTGGGAAGTTTAGCTGTTGGGTTCTTTTTATATGTTCAAGAACTTCGACTGCTTCGTATTCTGTCTTAGGCCCAGTCGTGTAAGCCTCTTTCTGTATTGTTTTCAAACGAACCTTTAAAAGGTCGCCTTTCGAGAACGTTGCACTATTGTCTTCGACCTGTTGTATAAACTTGCGATCTGTGATTTTTACACAGATCGTTGTTGTATCGTCAGAAAGTCGCCATTTATTGGAAGGATCAAAGCTTAAGGATCGAATTGAAAAAAGTCGCTCTTGCTCTTCTTCATTGATTGGAGTTTCTTCTGTTTCGGATTCTGGCAGTGCAAAATAGTCAACATCGGATTTCGTAGCAAGTGGGGTCTTTTCATTGTTCGACTGTGAATACATTAAGTCTATTCCTTTCTTGCGCAGGGGGGAGACTGTCTGATTTACTGCATTTCGTACCATTTCATTGTTATACAGTGCTGCAACTTCTTTGGTGACTTCAATTTCTTCTTCGCTCCCATCTTCACAAGCAAATATAAAGATGACATTTCCATTTACAAGAACTTTGATATTTTTAGGTTTTCGTCCTTTTGCTTTCTTTATAAGCCAAAATAGCCCACAAGCTGCTGCCACTGGAGTAATGCCCAATAAGTTTAAGAGTTCTAGCGCCTCCCGCACTTTACTGCCTTCAGATAGCAACGACTGAACATGACTGAGAAAATTTTGAACTACTTCAAAGTCTACCCCGAAACAGCCGGACTGAAATGCCGTAACATTCACTCGTACAGAGGAACGATCCCCGTTTATTACGGCATTAGAATGTTCAAGAAGTTCTCCCAAAGCAAGCAATGCAGGAGCAAGTTCTTTAACGTCCATCTTGCTGTCTTTGAGGGCTGCACCATCATAATAAATTGAGAAGTTTGCTTTGCTCATGTTCATAATTTTATGCTTCCTAAAAAGGCGAGACAAGAATGGTTAAGTTTGTTGTAATTTTTTCTATAACTATTTGTGTATGCTATATGTTTTGCATGACCCATACCGCTTTACCGACAATGAGCCCATCACGCCCATCGACAGGTAGGTTGATCGGATCGTGCCGAGGGTTGTCCGATTTCAAAATTAGCGCATTGTTGCTGTGGTCAATGTACACACGTTTTAGAACTACGCCTTCATATGGAAGGTTTACCCCGTAAACTTCTCCCTGAATAATCTTTTGAGCTTCGCGATCTAAGCCTACGTATGCCCCTTTGCGGATTGTGGGCTCCATAGAGTCGCCTTCCACAAGTACTACAAAAAGAGCCGCACAAGCATATTTTAGAGGAATTGAGATTTGCGCTAATGGTTCATCTTCAATCCGCTCTAAGGCTGCTCCTGCCCCAGCTGCCGCATATACAGGTACAATGACTCCAATGCTGGAGGGGAGAGCAGTGTCTGACAACACAAAAGCTGCCTCGGCTTGAGCCAGTGGGCGTAAGTTGCGGATCTGGGCTGCTGGGCCTTTTTTAATACTGGCAGGAGTGGTTAAGCTCTCCCCAAATACCTCATCAAGTTGGATGCCCAGCTTGTCAATGTAGCGCAGCATGTCACGGAAAGAAGTTCTTTCACCTCCCTTGCTGTTGTCTAACCACACCTTGATCGTTGAGCGGTTGACTCGCAAAAGGTTGCCAATAGATTCAAGGGTTTCACCTTGTTCACGTAGTTCATTGACTTTGGTGATGACCAAAGCCCAAGCTTTATCGTTAATCTTGAAGGTATCCATACCATTGCCCTTATCTTGTGTGCCGTTGTCGTGGCGCGCCGTGGGTCTTGTCATTTTTGTTTTCCTGTGACAACATTGCGTGCATGGAAAACATACTTGAACAATGCAGGCGCGAAATGAAGGTCTCTTATGCTGAGATTGGACGAAGGGTGGGGTTTAACCGTTCTACAGTCATGAAGCATTGCAGGGGAGAACTTGCCGTTTCTGGTGAAGCTGCCCTTCGCTACCACATCCACCTTGGCATTCCCCTTAAAGACTTGCGCCCTGATTTGTTTGCGGCGGATTCCGGCAAAGCGGCCTGATTTTGACCTGTAATTAATATGACCGCAGCAAGCCACGGTTGCGAGTTGAATTGTATGGATATTTTCCCCTCGTGGGCGGAGTGAAGTTGAGCATGAACAAAAACAGCCTAGAAGCGTGGGAAATGATGAGCGAGGCAAAAGATGCCCTTGGTATGCCCGCGTTGGAGCGAATTTTTAAAGTCGGTCACAAGCAGATTTATAAGCAGATGCGTAACCCCGACTATTCGGGCGATTCTGCGCGGCCTGTGATTCAGCGGGTGCGGATGTTGCTGCACGATTTGGACAAAGCCGGTGCGGATGATCTGGCGCGGGCAATGTTGGGCTACATGGCGGAACCGTTGGGGATGCATTGCATACCCAACGCTGTTGCCGAGCCGGACAAGCCGACTTTGGCAGAAGAATGCCTTGATGATTTGCCCGCACTGGTGGCGCTGCACAAGGCCATGATGAACGGCGAAGACCCGCGCACGGTAGAGGCGTTGCACGCCGAAGCTGTGCAGGAGCTAGACCAGACAATAACGAAATACAGAGAGGGGTTGCAGGGATGAGTGGTTACAAAACGGCTTTGCAAGTGACCCCTTGTTATCTGAAAGAGCACAATATCACTCTTGTTGCTTCTGTTTCCGGAGGCAAAGATTCTACAGCTACAATTCTGCAACTGAAAGAATGGGAAGTGCCTTTTATTCCCGTGTTTGCAGATACCGGCAACGAACATGAAGCAACGCTGGAATATGTGGACAAGTTGCCACAAATGACTGGTTGCCCGCCCATAATCAAGGTGAAGGCTGATTTTGCGTCACGTTTTGCAGGCAAACGCAAGTTTATAGCCAACGATACCCGTTGTCCGAATCAGACAGGCCGCAGGCGTGGTTGGAGTACGCAGGCAAAGGAGCGGGCTTTACGCCATTTGCAGCCCACGGGGATTCCATTTCTTGATTTGTGCATGTTGAAGGGGCGCTTTCCTTCGCGCCGTGCACAGTTTTGCACCAGAGAGTTAAAGCAGATTCCCATTTATGAGCAGGTGCAGGAGCCGCTTATAAATGAGGGGAAGTCTGTATGGAGCGTGCAGGGGATACGGTGGGAAGAGTCACCTAATCGTGCCGGATTACCGTATCTTGACGCGGACAGGGCTATTGATGATCGCATGTATCATTTTCGGCCAATTTTGCATTGGACGGTAGAGGATGTGTTTACAATCCACCGCCGCCATGCAGTAGCGCCTAATCCCCTTTATAAGCAGGGGATGACTCGCGTTGGTTGTTTGCCCTGTATCAATGCCAAGAAAGACGAAGTCTTTGAAATTGCCCGCCGCTGGCCTCATCACATTGACCGCATCAGAACATGGGAAAAAACCGTGGGCATGTGCTCCAAGCGTATGCAGTCCACCTTTTTTGCTTCCGGCTTTTTGCCGTATGGCGATTTGATTCCCAATATTGATGACGTGGTGCAATGGTCTGCCACCATGCGCGGTGGTTTGCAGTTTGACTTGATGAAGCTGCTACCGCCTGCTGTGTGCGCCAGCGTGTACGGGCTGTGTGAGTAGAGGCAAAGAAAAAGCCCCTACGATGAATAGGGGCTGAGTCACTGCGACTCTGGGAGTCGCGAGTAAGTACAACATGATCATAGCGAAAAGCATGATTGTAAGCAAGTCGGAGCTACAAACAATGAGTAAGTACAAACGGTATCGGAAAATTGCCCCCTGCATCTGGAATGATGAAAAATTCAGGAAGGTAAGCAATGAGGCAAAGCTGGTGATCTTTTTTTTGCTGACTCACCCTGACCTTACCCAGTTGGGTGCATTGCGGGGCAATATGCCCGGTCTGGCGTATGATTTGGGGGTTGAGTTGAAAGCCTTTGAGGAAGCCTTTCAGGAAGTCTTGGCGCAAGGCATGGCAAAGCATGACGGGGCTATGCTGATATGGTTCCCGAACTTCCTCAAGTACAACATGCCGGAAAGCCCGAATGTAATCCGGTCATGGTTGGGAGGTTTTGATGATTTGCCGGAAAGTCCGTTGAAAAATGAGATCCTGCAAAGCGCAAAAGCCACGGTTGACGGGCTGTCAGGGGCATTTAAGCAAGCCTTTGGCGAAGCCTTTCCGAAGGGGTTCGCTAATCAGGAACAGGAGCAGGAACAGGAACAAGATAAAGAGGGTACTGACGTACCCCTGTCAAAATCGCAGGGCGATTGTGACGTGCAGGTGTCCGCGCCACCTTCGGAGCCGGAAGCAGGAGAGGAGCCGGAAGAGCAAAAAGAAGAACCTGCCCCTATGCCCTTGCAGCCGGAAACAAAACCGAAGAGCAAGGCAGAGAAGGAAACGGAATTTGCCAAGGCCGTTGTTACCCTGTTTAACCGTGTGCTGGTGGACGAACAGCCGGAAGGGCGCAAGCTGCCGAAGGTGACGAAGGTGACAGCACAGCGTGTGGCATTGGTAAAAGCGCGGGCGAAGAGTTGCGCGGAACTGAAGCAGCTTGCCGGATGGGAGGCATACTTTCAGCTCGTTTCGCAATGTTCATACCTGCTTGGCGTTGTGAAGCCGTGGAGTGCCTCGTTTGATTGGCTGCTGAATGTAAATAATTTTATCAAAGTCAGCGAGGGACAATATCTGGACCGTGAAGCGGCTGGCGATAAAGGCGGTAATGGGTTGGCTACTGGCCTGCCGGAGCTGGATAGGGTGAAGCAGTACGCAAGGCAGCATGGCGAAAAGGGCGTTATGGGCATTTGCAAGAGTTTGGGATTTGATCCCGCCCTGTACTTGAAAGCGTGCAGCGCCGAGCTTGGCGCACAATAGGGGGCTGATATGCTGCAACTTGATCTGAACCTGACCCTTGAGCGTGTGTGGCGTTTTTTCAATCTGCCTACGCCGGATGAGGCAATGGCAAAAGAGTATTTCCGTCTGCTTGGCAGGATGAAGCAGGAAGACCTTGATGCCGCCATTGACCGCGTGTTGCGGGAAACAAAGCGGATTTACAAGGGCGACAACGTAGCAAAGCTGATTCTGGATGCGCATGAAGAAAATCTGCAAGAGGGCCGCACAGCCAGCGAGGTTGCACAGACTGCCTATACGCCGAAGCTTGATGAGGTAGCTAGCAAGGCTTCACCCAATGGCAAGCTGTGGGCGCAGTTGGTGCAGCGTAGGCAGCGTGACGACTACCACGGGGCGTTGGAAATTGCCTACCTGCTGTATGAACGCGGTACGCCGGAGCATTTGATTCAGCCGCATATTGCACGGCTGGAAGCCCTTTCTCGCGGAGACGGCGAGGGGGCGGCAATGACGCTGCATATGGACAGGAATTTGAGGCCGCAAGCCAAGGCCATGCTGGCGCGGAAGTATCGTGGGCAGGGTTCTGGAAGCAGGGCGTAAGGAGGAACTATGGCGCTGTTTATTCCTAAGCACTTTGGCATTGAAGAGTTGATGCCGCCGGAAATGGTAAAGGCCGAGGCTAGCCCCGTAATCCTGTTTGCCCGCTTTGATCCGGCTGCACTGTGGACGCTGGACGAGTTGCGCAAGCATTACGGCCCCTGCACGGTGAACAACTGGCAATGGGGCGGCAATTTCACGTTGTCGGGCTACAGGCCGGAAGGTTGCGGCATTGGCGCAAAGCATTCCTGCCATAAGGACGGCAGGGCGTTTGATTGCAAGTTTTGCAATGTGACACCTGCCGAGATTTGGGCAGATATGCAGCGCAACCCGCAGGCCGAACGGTTCCTGTACATCCGCAGAATTGAAGCATTCGACGGCATGAGCTGGTTCCACTTTGACACCGGCAACCACGATAAGTGGCGCGAGGGGATAAAGGTTATTTGCCCTCGCGGGAAGCGGGGGGTACTGCCTGTTTTTATCAGCCGTGCAAGTGTGGGGAAGGCTGCATAATGCTGGCAGAAATCTGGATTGTGCTTTTTGGCGGGGCTGCCGTGTATCTGGTCGGCAGCCCTAGCCGCAAGTCTCGGCTGGCTGGCTATGTGTGCGGCCTTGCTTCGCAACCTGCTTGGTTCTGGACTACCTACCACCATGAACAGTGGGGGATTTTCGCCATTTCCTGCTGGTATGCTTTTTCGTGGGGACGGGGTTTGTTGAAAAATTGGGGGCAGGCATGAGCGGGCGCAGAGCCTTTACCGACGATGAAGTACGCAGGATGCGGCGGGCTGTTCCTGCAGGACGGTTTGCGGCACGCAACCTTGCCGCGTTTGAGTTGATGATCCACACCGGCGGCAGGGCCAGTGAAGTTTGTAAGCTGCAACTGCGGGATGTTTCGCGCCGTGGGCGGATGCTGGATAGTGTGACCTTTGAGCGGCGCAACACCAAAGGCCAGCGGAGGGGGCGCAATCTGCCCATGCATCCTAACTTGCGGCGGGCACTGGAAGCATGGCAGCGGGAGCTTTTTACCTTGGGATATTTTGAGCCGGAAGCGTACCTGTTGCAGTCACAGAAAGGGATACACAACAACACGCACATAACGCCCCAACACCTTTGGTACATAGTGGAAACAGCCGCAAAGCGGGCAGGGGTTATGGGGGCTATCGGCACGCATAGTTGCCGCAAGTATTTTGCGCAGCACCTGTACAATACCTATAAACAGCTTCGCGCATCCGGTCGGATCATGGAAGACCCCTTGCGGGCTTCGCAGCTTGCGCTTGGGCATTCGCGTATGGATTCCACCCTACATTATATGGAAGATGTGATTGCCCGTGCAGAAGTGCATGACGTTATTTTGAAAATGGGGTTTGCGGCATGAGTGAAGCCAAGTGCGATTTTTACACCGTGCAGGAAGTACGGCGGCGGCTTAGCTGGAAGAGCGCCGAAACCGTGCGCCGGGGAATCAAGGCAGGCCGGATACAGGCCGCCAAGGTTGGCGGACAGTACCGCATACCCCGCACAGAATACGAGCGCATAGCCCACGAAATGGGGCTGACGGTGGGGGAGGTGTGACAATGGAATGCCCGCGCAAAGATTGCGGCGGTGAAACAGCGGTAATAACTACCGTTGCCACCCATGACCGCATAGACCGCACACGGCGCTGTAAACGCTGCGGACACCGGTTTACCACCACGGAAATACACAATGCCGCCATAATGCAGGTGCTGGAGCGGCTGAGCGCTGGCGGGCAACAGGGCAAGGTGGGGTAGAAGCCGTATGGGGGTTGACTTGATGTATCCAAGTGAATACAGTGTGGCTATGAATCACTTTGACCGTACAGACCATTTTGACCGTTGGCTTTCAAAGCTGAAGGATGTTCAGGGTAAGGCTAAAATCCTTGTACGGATACGGTCTGCGGAAAAGGGCAACTTTGGAGACTGCGAACCCGTAGGAGAAGGCGTTTCAGAAATGCGCATCCATACGGGGCCGGGATACAGGGTATATTTTACACGGCGCGGCAATACGGTGTATTTGCTGCTTGCAGGTGGCGACAAGTCATCGCAAAAACGTGACATTGCCCTCGCCAAAAAACTAGCCGCAGAATTAGGAGGCAGTAATGACTAAAGATTCCATAAGCAAATTTGACGCTGCTGACTATCTGGATAGCGAAGAAGCAATGGCCGCCTACCTGAACGCTGCAATGGAAGAAGATGATCCAGATATTCTACTTGCTGCCATAGCAGACATTGCAAAAGCTGTAGGCATGAGCAAGCTGGCAAAAGACGCTGGCTTAGGCCGTGAAAGTCTGTACAAAGCACTCAAGCCCGGGGCGCAGCCTCGTTATGAAACCATCCATAAGGTGATTGGAGCGCTGGGCATGACCTTACAGGCTAAGCCTCGCACTATTTCGATGCAGTAATCTTTGTAGTTTTGCTGATTTCTAAGCCCCCACACTGTGAACGAGTGGGGGCTTTTGTTTTATTAATAGTGGTATCTGCACTGCACTATAATGAGTGTGTCTGTCTTGCCTTCGTAGCTGTAAACAAGCCTGTGTTCCTGATCAATACGGCGAGACCAGTATCCTGCAAGGTCAAACCGAAGTGCTTCAGGCTTGCCGATTCCTTCAAACGGGGTACGCATTGCGTCTTTTATAAGCATATTGATGCGCTTTAGTACCGTTTTGTCTGCCTTTTGCCAGAACAGGTAATCATCCCACGCGTGGGCTGTCCATGTGATCTGTGGCATCAGGCTTCTACCAGTTTATGAGCGGTTGTCTTGCCTGCCTGTACATCCTGAATGCTTTCGCGCAGGCGCTTGGCATTGGCTGGACTACGCAGCAGGTAAGCTGTTTCTGCAATGCTGTTATAATCTTCAAGAGACATCATCACTACAGGCTTTGCCTTGCGTCTGGTGATGATGACAGCTTCGTGCGTATCGCACACTTTATCCATGGTAGACGCAAGGTTTTTGCGTGCATCTGAGTAAGTAAGTGCTTCAGGCATCGTATTATCCTCCAATCTTGTACAATGAATAGTACATGTTTAGGGGGCGGTCAAGGGCAGCAGGCGCAATGAACATGCTCACTCTTGTAACATTCTATAAAAGCAGGATGAAAATACGGTACGCAAAATCTTAACTTTTCCCAAATCGTAAGAATAGAATTGACGAAGTTAAACCGAGTTAACTGTTGTTAAACGGTGTTAACTCTCTTGCCCGCCAAGCTATCAGGAATTTCTATATCCGTAAAATTTATGCATATCTACACTAGATGTGCATTGTGGAAAACTCCCGAAAAGCTAGTCTATACGCACCCTCGCCGCGCTTGTGCGGCCTTGCTCAAACTGAACAACAGGGGTGTGTATGAAACGCTTATCCGTCCTTTCTCCGTTAGTGGCTGTGTTGGCTCTGCTGATGCTTCTGACCGGCTGCAACGGTGATCCTGCCACAGACACCTACAAGACTCTCCGAATTGCTGGTGTCACCTATGACGCAACCATGCAGGCCGCTGGCGATGCTTACCGAAGCGGGCACCTTACTGATGAGCAGAAAGACACGCTCATTAAGTACGGCACCGCCTTTTATGGTGCTTGGCATACCGCCCGTGAAGCTCTGGAAGTTTACGTAGAGACAAAGAATCCGGACGCAGCAATGCGTGACCGGCTCCTTTCGCTTGGCACTGCGGCACTGACGAAGTGGACAACGTTCAGGGACTACGCCCGCGATATGGGCGTTTTGATTGAAGGGGGCGAGCGATGATCAACTCAACTGTACTCATCAAAGGGCTTGAGCTTGCAGCAAAGTACGGCGTTCCTGCCGTGATTGAAGGCATTAAAGCGCTTGGCAAGGAAGACGTAACCCTTGCGGACATTGTCGAACTGGAAGGGCTGGTAAAGCGCCCTGAATCTTACTTTACCGATACGCCCGACGAGGCAGCCTGATGGATGAGCGCAGTAGCGTTCAGCTTCCGCAATGGATAGCGATGGCAGCCCCTATTGCACTTGCAGTGTTAGGCGGTGTGGTTCGTCAATTGCGCCGCGATGATTGCAGCCTCAGGCGCTTATGCGTTGGGGCTGTGACCGCAGCTTTCACAGGGGCGGTTGTGCAGTACGGGCTTGCTGATGTTGCTATGCCTGCCAGCTTCAAGGCTGCTGCAATCGGTATGAGCGGATGGGCTGGCGGTGACTTGCTCAAGGTGCTTGCTCACAGAGTGTGCAAGGCCGCTGAAACAGTAGGGGGCAAGTAGGATGCCGCCCCGCCCGAAGAAGCCATGCAGGCACCCCGGCTGTACCGTGCTGACTCAAGACCGTTCTGGCTACTGCCCGGAACATAAGGAACTGGCGGAACAGCGCAAGCAGGCCAGACAGGCCGCACGCGACAGGCAGCGGGAGAGCGCAGCAAAGCGAGGCTATGGGCACAAGTGGCGCGAAGCCCGCAAAGGATTTTTACGCAGCAACCCGTTGTGTGCGTCCTGCCTACATACTGACAGGGCAGTGCCCGCAACGGTTGTTGACCATATCACGCCCCATAAGGGCGATAAGGCTTTGTTTTGGGATCGCAAAAACTGGCAGCCACTGTGCAAGCGCTGCCACGATCTCAAGACTGCCCGCGGCGAATAGCGATGCGGTTTGCGTGTGTCTGTGGCCTGATCCGACAAGGGGGGGCGGGGCAAAAGTCTGGCCCCCCCGCACGTAGACCGTTGTATGCTCTCTAAAATTTATTCGGTCAAAACTGAGGCATTTTTCACCCCCGAAAAGGCAGCCAAAGCAAAAGCCTATTGGGGAGCCTTGGGGAAAGGGTAGCCGAAAGCCTTTCGGGAAGCCTTTTAGCAAGGTGGCAGGAAGGCTCTACGCAAGGTTGAACAAGGTCAGGCGGTAAGCCTTAAACAAAGCTTTCAGCAGGGCTGAGCAAAGTCATACGGGAAGGCTTGCCGGAATGGTGAATAGAAATACAAAGCGGAGTTTAGAAGATGGCGGGCAAAGGTCAGGGCGGTAGAAAGCCGAAGCCGCAACCCTTGAAGGTTATTCAGGGGACGGCTCGCAAAGACCGCGTAAACAAGTTGGCACCGGATATGCCTACCGGCGTTCCGGGGGAGCCTAGTATGCTGCCCGAAGGTGCCCGCAAGTATTATGCAGACCTGATTGCCATTCTTGAACCGTTGAAGCTGCTTTATTCTGCGCATCCTCACATGCTTGGTATGCTGGCAATGCGTTTGAATGAAATTGACGAGCTTACCCGCATCATTACGGAAGAAGGGCCGATATACGATAGCGAAAAGTGGACACGCGACGATGACGGCGTGATGCATCGTACTTTGCTGAAGAAAAGCCACCCCGCAGTGAACCAGCGTTCCGAGGCCATGCGCCATGCTCAAAGCCTGCTTGCCGAGTTCGGGCTTTCTCCTGCTGCTGTTTCCAAGGTTACAGCCTTGAACAATAGCGAGAGTAACAACCCCTTTGCCGCATTTGTCGGGGGTAGCCGCTAATGGCTGCGCGTACTGAACGGTTCCCTCATGTTAACCGGGGCATGAAATACGCCCGTGATGTTGTTGCGGGGCGTGTTGTCGTGTGTCGGTATGTACAGCTTGCCTGCCAGCGGCATCTTGATGACTTGGAAAAATCCAAGGCCAGAAACTACCCGTACAAGTTTGATAAAGCCGCAGGAGAGCGGGTTTGCTATTTCATCAGCCACCTTGTGCACACAAAGGGGGAGTGGTCAGGCCGCAGGATTGAGCTGGAGCCGTGGCAATGCTTCATTCTGACTGTAGTTTTTGGCTGGCTGCGTAAAAAAGATGGCTTGCGCCGTTTCCGCGAAGTGTATCAGGAAGTGCCCCGTAAAAATGGCAAGTCCATCATTACCGGCGGTATTTCTTTGTATCTGGCCTTTGCGGACGGTGAGGCAGAAGCGGAAGTATACTGCGGAGCTACCTCTAAAGACCAAGCCAACGCTGTTTTCCGTCCTGCAAAGATGATGGCGGAGCGTTCGCCGGGTTTGAAAAGTACGCTGGGGCTTACTGTTATGGCTGCCAGTGTTTCCCGCCTAGCTGACGGCAGTCGTATAGAGCCGGTCATCAGCAAGCCCGGTGACGGTGCAAGCCCTCATGGCGCTATGCACGACGAATACCACGAGCACGCGACCTCTGACCAGTTTGACACCATGAAAACGGGTATGGGGGCACGCCGCCAGCCTGTTCAGTGGACGATTACCACGGCGGGTTTCAACATCGGCGGCCCCTGCTACGTGTACCGGCAACGTGCTGTTGAGGTGCTGCAAGGCTCAATCAGCAATGATGAGATGTTCGCCATTATCTACACCATAGACGAGGGCGACGACTGGACGGACTTTGACAACTGGATCAAAGCCAACCCTAACTATGGCGTATCTGTTTACCCTGAATTTTTGCGGGCGATGCACCGCGATGCCATGCAAGACCTTTCCAAGCAGGGTGCCCTTAAAACAAAGCATCTTAACCTGTGGTGTCAGGCAAAGGCCGCCTGGATGGATATGGAAGCATGGAAGGCATGTGCTGACCCTGCGTTGACCAGAGAGCAATTCAAGGGCCGTACCTGTTTTGTGGGTATTGACCTTGCCAGCAAGACGGACATTGCCGGTCTTGTTTATCTGTTCCCCCCCGAAGGCGAGGATTCTCATTACACAATTTTCGGTGATTGGTTCCTGCCGCGTGAAACAGTCGATCTGTATTTTAACCAGCATTACCAGACGTGGGAAATGCAGGAACGTCTGCACGTAACGGACGGCGCAATCATTGACTACGACGAAATTGAAGAAGTCCTGCTTGATGCTGCCCGTACCTTCGACATTCGCGAGGTGGCATACGACCCATACAACGCCACACAGTTTACCACCCGCATGATGAAAGCGGGCATGAACATGGTTGAGTTTCCGCAGACCGTTGCAAATATGTCTGAGCCTATGAAGGAGCTGAAAGCCAAGGTACTTGCGGGGCAGTTCCGGCACAACGCTTGCCCTGTCATGACATGGATGATGGGCAACGTAGTGGCGAAGGAAGATGCCAAAGACAACGTTTATCCCCGTAAGGAAGCCAAGCGGAACAAAATTGACGGGCCTGTTGCCGCCATTGTGGCAATGGCACGTACTATGGCTGGTGAGCCGGAAGATAACACCGTTACGCAAGGGTTTGTGGTGCTGTGATGTTTGGATTTGGCAAAAACAAGCAGCTCCGCGAACAGGTTGAGCAGCTACAGACTCAAGTTGAGACTCTACGGAACGAGACAAAAACGTTTTCAATAGCAGACGCTTCTTCATGGAACGACTTTGTGCACGGTGGAGCTGGCTCTTCATACCGCACGGCAATGAGTATTTCCGCTGTGTTTGCCTGTGTGCGTCTGATTGCCGGGGCTGTGGCGAGTGCGCCTTGTCGCGTGTATCGGCGCGGGCCTGATGAACAGCGCCGGAATGCATATTCGCACCCGTTGGCGGAGCTGCTGCGTATTTCCCCTAATGAATACACCACGGCGGCAACCTTCTGGCGAACCCTGATTTCCAACAAGGTGCTGAATGGCAACGGTTATGCCTACATAAACCGCACCCGTAACGGTTTGGTTGCCGGGTTGCATCCGTTGCAGGCTTCACAGGTTGCCCCGTTCCAAGCATGGGAGCGCGGCCTTGATGCAAAGACAGGGTGCAGCAGCTTCCGTCTGTTTTACGAGGTGACGCTTGATGACGGGCGTTTCACCGTAGTTGATCAGGATGACATGCTGCATGTTCCGAATATCGGGTGGGATGGTCGGCGTGGTTTGTCCACCATTACAGCAGGTGACAGGGCGCTCGGCCTTGCCGGTTCCGCAGAAGATTCCAGCGCTGCCTTTTTCAAGCAGGGTATGCAGTCAAATCTTGCCATTAGTTATGACAAACAGCTGTCTCCGGAGACAAACGCGCAACTGAAAGCGCACATAGAAGAGCGGTTGCAGGGCAAAAGCAACTTTCACAAGCCGCTTATTCTGACCGAAGGGGGCAAGGCCACACAGCTTTCTATGAATGCCGCCGATGCTCAACTTATCGAATCCCGCAAGTTTTCCGTCATTGATATTTGCCGCTTTTTCGGCGTGCCGCCGGTGATGATCGGCGAGTCTGAAAAGTCGAGTTCTTGGGGTTCCGGCGTAGAACAGATGGCCCGCTGGTTCACCATGTTTTCCATGAATGACCATTTTACAGCGGTGGAGCAGGAGCTTGAGCGCAAGTTGTTCCGCGCTGACGGGCATTTTGCAGAATTTGACGAATCAGAACTGACACGCGGTGACACAAAAACCCGCCATGAGTCCTATCGAATTGCGCGAGGCTCTATGCAGGAGCCGGGATACATGACCCCTAATGAAATTCGTGCTGCTGAGGGGCTGCCGCCCGTTGCAGGCGGGGACACCCTGACAGGGCCGCAGGAACAGTCCGGCAAAAAGCCCGCCAAGGAGAATGACTAGTGAATAAGTTCATGCAGCTTTTGCGCGATAACGCCAAGGCTTCCGGCATTCAGCCCGTGAAGGTTGAGGTGCAGGACAAAGAGGCCACCCTCTACCTGTATGACGTGGTTGTGGCAACAGAGGATGAGTGGTGGGGCGGTGTTGGTGCAGATGCGTTTGTAAAGGCGCTGCACGGCCTTGCAGACAAAGAAGTCATTCATATTCGCATTAACTCGCCGGGGGGCAGCGTGTTTGCCGCCCGTGCCATTGAACAGGCCATTCGTGAACATCCGGCAAAGATTATTGCCCATGTGGACGGCTACGCAGCTTCTGCTGCCTCGTTTATCGCCGTTGCCTGCGATGAGGTGGAAATGTCCGCTGGCGGGTTCTTCATGATTCACAAAGCTTGGATGTGTTCCTGTGGCAACTCTGATGATTTTATTCAGGCTACGGCATTTTTAGAGAAAGTCGACACCTCGTTGATAGATACGTATGCCGCTGAATCAGGCCAGAAGGCGGAGGATATAGCCGCATGGATGCAGGCGGAAACGTGGTTTTCTGCACAGGAAGCCGTTGAACTTGGCTTTGCGGATCGCATTGCAGAAGGCAGCAGTACAAAAGGGGCCGCTGCAAAATGGAACCTTGCCGCATACGCCAATGCGCCAAAGCATACGGCACAGGCCGAACCGCCAGCTAAACCGGCTCAAGATACCGTACCAGCCGAACAGCCCGTCATGCCCGCCGCAAACGTCGAGCCTGACCAACAACCCGACATAGCAGCCAGTGCGCAACGGGATCATTATTTGCGCCGCTTGGATGTAGCCGAGCGGACAGGGCGCTAGCGGGTTCCCGCAGGCGCAAAACACTATATCCTCAGGAGGATGTATGCCGACTATTCAGGAATTGCGGGAACAGCGTAACGCAAAGGCCCGCGAAGCGCGTAACCTTGTAGAAAACAACGAAGGCGACAAATGGACACCGGAGATGGGAGCCAAGGTTGATGAACTGCTTGCTGAAGTTCACCGCCTTGATGATGACATTGCACGCTACCAGAAAGTGCTTGATGCCACTGCCGACGATGCCGTGCAGAATACCGTTACCGAAGCTGTAAACCGTTTTCAGCGGGATAATTCCGGCAAAGATGTAAATCCGGCTACAGCCCCCGCTGCCGCTCTGTTCGCTAAGTGGCTCCGCAAAGGGGACAATGCCCTGTCTGCTGAAGAATGGCAGCAGGTAAACAATGCCCTGTCTACAGGAACAGGCTCCGAAGGCGGTTATACCGTACAGACGGATGTTGCCAAGTTCATTCTGGAAGCCATGAAAGAGTATGGCGGTATGCGCGAAGTGGCAACAGTCATCCATACTGCACAGGGCAACCCCATGAGCTGGCCTACCTCTGACGGCACCAGCGAGATTGGTGAAATTGTCGATGAAAATGCCTCGGCAACCGATTCTGACGTGTCGTTCGGCACAATGGCACTGTCTGTGTACAAGTTCAGTTCCAAGGCGATCGCTGTTCCCATTGAACTGTTGCAGGATTCCTCTGTGGATATTGAAGCCTTTGTACGCCGCCGCATTGCCGAGCGGCTGTGGCGTATTACCAACAGGATGTTCACTGTTGGCACCGGCACCAACCAGCCCAAGGGTATTGTGACTGCATCCGCTTCCGGAAGAATTGGTGTATCCGGTCAGACTTCCTCTGTAACGTATGAGGATTTGATTGACCTTGAGCATTCCGTTGATCCTGCTTACCGCCGTTTGGGCTGCGGCTGGATGTTCCACGACAACACCCTGCGCGAGTTGAAGAAGCTTAAAGACGCACAAGGCCGCCCCATCTGGCTGCCTGATGTTATCGGCGGTGCTCCGGCTGCAATCCTTGGCTACGGCTACACCGTCAATCAGGACGTGCCCACGATGACGGCAAACGCCAAGTCTATCCTGTTCGGCAAGCTTTCTGCCTATGTCATCCGTGATGCAATGGAGATGGTGTTCCATAGGTTTACAGATTCTGCTTATGCCAAAAAAGGGCAGGTGGGTTTTTTGGCCTTCAGCCGTTCCGGCGGGAACCTGCTTGATGTGGGCGGCGCAGTAAAACACTACCAGAACGCCGCCAGCTAAGCGGCTTTAACCACTGAATCACAGGGGCGGGATATGCCCGCCCCTTACGTGAGGATAGACCATGGAAAAGAAAGCAAGAGCACTCGTGGCCATTGAAGAGTTCGGCATTCCCTGTGGTGTGTTTTTTACGGCTCCGGCTGCGGTAACGGACATGCTGATTGCAGAGGGCAGGGCCGACAGCAAAGCCGAGGAAAGCGCGGTCTATGGTGAAGACATTCCCGCTCCTTTTGAGGTTGTTTTGGAATCATCCGTTCCCACTGCGGAAGAACTGTCCGGTAATACCAAAGACTGGCTGAGTGCAGAGCTTGAAAAGCGGGGCGTAACAGTGCCCGGTAACGCGAAGAAAGACGCACTTGTCGAGCTGTTGCTTAAACATTGGGCCGATCCGGTTACGGCGTAGGTGAAGTGTATGCGTCTTGCGCAGTGTGTAACGGCCCCTGCGGTCTTTCCTGTTTCGCTGGATGAAGCAAAGCGGCAGTTGTCCATTGTGCCCTCTGAAACGGGCCATGATGATCTGCTGAAAGCATTGATTGCGGCAGGTACGGACGCAGCCGAAAAGCGTACAGGGCGGCAACTTGTGCAGGCGGAGTATCGCCTTGTGTTTGATGCTTTTACCGAATGCATGGAGTTGCCGAGGCCGCCGTTGCAGTCGGTAACGTCAATTACCTATCGCCCTGAATGGGGCGCGGAGCCGGTGGTGTTGCCTGCTTCTGCATATCGGGTTGAGGCTGACAGGCTTTTCGGGCGGATTCTGCCCGCAGCGCCTCTGCCGGAAGCTGTGGAAGTGATTGTTGATTTTGTCACCGGCTACCCGCTGGACGCAAGCGGCAAGGCCACCACACCTGAATCAATCAAACACTGGATTAAGGTTTTTGTTTCCACCGCGTTTGAACATCCGGAGGCATTTGTTCCGGGACGTTCCATTATCAAGGTGCCGAGCTCCTTTGTTGATGGCCTGCTGGATAAGTACATGGTGGAGGTGTTTGTGTAATGGGCCAGATGAGAAGACCCCGCCATTTTGCCACGTTGTGCCGCCTGACGGAAACAAAGAGCACCGGCGGTGTGGTGGTGGAAAACTGGCAGGACGTGGAAACGGTTCCTGCACGTTTTGAGCCGCTGCGTGCCAGTGAACAACAGCAGGACGGGCGCGAGATGAGCACCGTTACCGCCCGTGTGCATATACGGTACCGGGCTGATGTGACACCAGCCATGCGCATACGGGTGCAGGGCATCATGTACGACATAGAAAGCGCTACAGACCCCGAAGGGCGCGGGCGCTGGCTGATACTGGAAGTTTCCAGCATTGAGGGAGAGTAACCATGTTGCAAGCCTCGTTTCGTGACCAGTTGCCTACAGATAAAGAGCTTGAGCGGATGCTCTATGAGCATGTGGACAAACATATGGCTGATATTGCCGCTGAGATTGCTACGGAAACACGCCAGCGTGCCCCGAAGCTTAAAGGGCTGCTTGTAAAATCCGTTCGTGCACGCCGCTCTAAGTTTGAATCAGGAGGCTACATTGTAATTGTAAGGGCTCCTCATGCTCATCTGGTGGAATACGGGCACAACATTGTTGACCGTAAAGGAGTGGTGCGCGGCAAAGTGCCCCCGCATCCGTTTTTCCGACCTGCCATTGCCATTGTGGGCAAAAGAGTACGGTCAAGGTTAGGCCGTTCTGCAATGGGGGCATGATGAAAGCCTTTCGGGAAGCCTTTTTCAAAGCCTATGCGCAAGGCGGCAGCGCATTGCACACAAGCCTTGGTGATAGCCTTTATGCTTTTGAGGCTCCGCGCGGTAAAAAAGTGCCTTTTGTCGTTGTCTCTGTTCCGCATGAGTCGGAAGACCGTTCTTTCACTAGTGTTTCACCTGAAATAGCCCTGCAACTGGACGTGTACGCGGCAGATATGGACACGGCAGACATTCTTTCCCGTGAACTGCGTGATTTTACGGAGCAGACAGCTTTTTTTGTGCCTGATTACACCCTTATATCGGTTGAATTTCAGCAGACTACACGTCTTGCGGGTGCTCATGCACAGCGCATCATGGTTGAATATCTGGTTACGTTGCATCGGGCTGCGTAACCGCAAAACAGCATGGAGGAAATACTATGGCTACCGTTTCCGGCAGAAAAGCCCGTGTGACCGTTGGTGCATCGGGTGGAACTGAGCAGATTGTTGGGGAAATTTCCAATTGGGATATGAACCTTTCCGCTGATGAAGTGGATACCACCGCCTTTGGTGACGGGTGGGGCAAAAGCGATGTGGGCATGAAAAAGTGGAGCGGCAGTTGTGCCGGTTCTGCTGATCCCACTGATGCCACGGGGCAGGGCGTTGTGGAAGCGGCCTTTGATACCGGCACGCTGATACCCGACATCCGCTTTTATGTGGAATACAGCGAAACAGCCGGTGAAAAGCTGGTCTATTACGCGCCTGATACTGCCAGCGATGCCAGCGCCGGTGCACGCATTACCAGTGTGAACGTAAAGCAGGACAAGGCCGGTGTTGCGACTATTTCGTTTAACTTTTCCGGTTGTGGCCCGTTGAAGAGATTTTCTGAAACCGTTCCTGCTGCCCCTTAAACCCGAAGGAGGCGGTTAGCCGCCTCTTTTATGAGGTATTTTATGCGTTTTGACCTGAATAACCTGAATCCCGGTACTTGGATCGACATAGATGAGTGCCAACCTCAGCTTGGAGCACTGTGTCTGCGCGTGTTGAATGATGATACCCGCCGCAAACTGGAAGCGAAGCACACCATTCGTAAGTTTGTACGCGGCAGACAGGTGGAAACCCTGAATGACTCTGCTTTTAACGCAGACATGTGGGATTACTGCATCGTGGATTGGAAAAATATTTGTGATGCAGAAGGCAATCAGATTTCCTGCACTGCTATGAATAAGGCTTTACTCATGGCTGAAAGCCCTGTGTTTACCAGCCTTGTTTCTGATTTGTTGGATCAATTGAACAGCGTGTTGAAGGAGCGTGCGGAGGAAGCTGAAAAAAACTGATTAAACACGTTACACGCCTGCGCGAAAGGCCGGATTGTGACGTGTGTGAAGCAATACACAGTAAAAAGGGCAGGGTGCCGGATTGTGATGCCTGCACCCCGCCGTTAATGCCGGAAAATGAAGATGCCGTGCTGATATTCCAGATATGTCAGGATCAGTTGCTCTGTGCAGGGATGAGCACTCCCTACGGAATCAATCAGGTTGCTGTACATGAGGCAATGAGGCTGTACGGCGTGGAAGATAAGAAAAATTGCTTTGAAAAGGTTCTGCTGCTGGTGCGTAGGGTGCTGCTCGTAACGGAAGAGGAATAGAAATGAAGATACCGGGAATGTACGTTGAAGTAAGAGGCGATTTTACAGAGCTTCAAAAGGATTTTTCCAAGGTCCGGAACGTTGCCCGTGGAACTGCATCTGATATTTCGAATGCACTTAACAATGCTATTCTGCCTAGTTCTGTAAAAAGCGGCATAGACAGGCTGTACACTGATCTGACTAAAGTCCAACGGGCAGCAAAGGTTTCCGGCGAAGCTTTTCAAGGGCTTGGAACTACATTAAATGCTGATTTACGGCGTAACATCGGCTTGACAAATGAAGAATGGGCAAAATTGCAACAGCGGATGCTTGAGAATAAAGCCGCACAGCAAGCAAGCAGGGCTTTGCAATCTTTGGCACGATCTGCGGGGTTGAGCAGTCGTGAAGTAATCGAACTACAACATAAAATGGGAGATACCAAGGGTGCGTTACAAGCCATAGAAAAAGCCTCTGGGTTGACTAGCAGGGAAATGGCTAACCTTAAGATCAAGTTAGGGGATACGAAAGGCGCTCTACAGATAATTGCTCGTGCTACAGATATGAGCAGCCGTGAAATTATACAGTTTCAGCGAAAGCTTTGGGATACAAAAGGAGCTTTGCAAACTGTTGCCAGAGCCACTGACCTTACTGCGTGGGAAATGACAACGCTTAGATACAAAATGGGAGATTTGAGCGGTGCAATGGGTAGTTTGGGCAGGATGGCAAAAAGCAATTTGGGCTTAAGCTTAGGTTCTCTCCGGTCAGCCATATTCAGCTTGCAGGGTGCCATAGCGGGGCTTGGCCTTGGCTTTTTGGTAAAAGATATTTTTGATACCGGCGCAGAGGTTATGCAACTTAACCGTGCCTTTGAGGCTATCACGGGCAGTGCTCAAGGGGCGCAGGCCGAGTTTGCATTTTTGCGGCAGCTTGCGGACGAATTGGGCATGAACTTTTATGACCTTGCAGCAGGCTACAAGGATATTGCAGCCGCAGCCAAGGGCACCAGCATGGAAGGCGAAGCCGTGCGCGGAGTGTTTACCGGCGTTGTAGAAGCCGGTGGTGCTTTGGGTATGACTGCGGAGAACGTGAAAGGTTCTTTGTATGCAGTTTCGCAGATGATTTCTAAGGGCAAAGTGTCTGCCGAAGAATTGCGGCGGCAGTTGGGTGACAGGTTGCCCGGCGCATTCCAGATTGCCGCAAACGCTATGGACGTTTCGACCGCTGAACTTGATAACATGCTCAAGCAGGGTGAGTTGTTTGTTGACGACTTTTTACCCCGTTTTGAAAAAGCGTTGCGTGAACGGTACGGCGATGCCGCCCGAAATGCGGCAGGCGATGCTGCTCGTGCCCTTGATAAATTCAAGGAAGCATGGACGGATATGAAGGTGGAAATGGCAAATTCCGGCTTTCTGGAAGATGCCACAGCCGCCTTGAAGGATATGACGGATGGCTTAAAAGACCCCGCAGTAGGCGAGGCCATGCGCGATTTTGCGGGGTCACTTGGCTCTATCGTCAGAGCACTCGGCTCCGTGGCGGGAGCTACAGGCGACTTGCTACAAATGTACAACTCGCTGCCAAGCTACATGCAAAGCAGCATGGGTGCAGGGCTGATCGGCGGTTTGCTTCTTGGGCCTAAAGGGGCACTGGCTTTTGCCGCACTTCCCGCCGTGTACCAGTCTGTAGAAGAGCTTGCCGCGTGGTCAAACGGAACTTTGAGCACTGCGGAATTGATGGGCAGCCCTGATGAGTTGCGGGCACGCCTTGATGAATTAAAAAATAACCCTGTAGCGCGTATTGATGCGCAAATTGCGAATTTACAGAAATACCGCCGTGGTGCGCACTATGAAAGGGATAGAGAAGGCATCACGGCTCAGATTAAAGCATTAAAAGAACAAAGAGCTGCTCTTGAACTGGAAGTACGCGCAAAGCTAAATGAACAGTTTCACGAGGGAAGTGATTGGGGCCGTGGCGATGGTGGCGGCCCTTCAATGCACCCTGTGGGTACAAATGCAAAAGCAATCAGTCTTGCTAATACTGCTGTTGATAAATTTCTTAGTGATTCACCCGCAGCACACGAAGAGAAAAAACTACAGAAAATAGAACAGATTTCAAACTCCGCACAATCCGTCATAGAAAAGCTGCAAAAGGCCCGTGAATTAGATGTTGCCAACGCTGCGCAATATAGTGCGCAAATTGTAGCCATTGAGGCTGAAAAGGCTCGTCAGATTGCAGAACTAACCGGCAAGAAAAGTAAGAAAAAAAACGGTTGGGAAGCTTACGGCGTTCCTAAAAACTCCATGTATCTGCATGACCTGAATAACATGGTCAGCCCAAGTGAAAGAAGCGCACAGCAAGATGCGGCTTTTAAGGCAGCAGGAAAGCAGGCAGAGGAGACAAAAGCCCGCAATCTGGAGCTGCAAAACGATTTCACTAAAGAAATGCTTGAACTTAGCGGGCGTAGCGCCGATGCCCGAATAGCCGACATAGCGCGGCATACGGAAGTATGGCGCGAAGCAGGTGTTGAGGTTGCCCGTATTGAAGAGTGGAAGGCGCTGAAAACACTTGAGGCCAGCGACAAATGGCAAGACGGCGTAAAGCGTGGCCTGCGCGACTACAAAGATGGTGCCGTTGATGCCGCAACCAGTGCGGCAAAAGCCATAACCGATGGCTTCCAGACCATGGAAGACGCTGTTGTTTCCTTTGCCATGACGGGCAAGTTTTCTTTTACGGATTTTGCCAACTCCGTCATTGAAGACATGATGCGCATGGTTGTGCAGCAGGGCATTACAGGGCCGCTTGCCGGAGGCATGGGGGACATGCTTGGCGGCATGATGGGCGGTGGTGGCGGCATATTTTCTATTCTTGGTTCCTTTTTCCATGACGGCGGTGTGATCGGGCGAGATGCCCCTAGTTTCACCCGCCCTGTTGACCCTGCCATTTTTGCCGGTGCACCCCGGTATCATTCCGGCCTGTTGCCTGATGAGTTTCCCGCCATTTTGCAGGAAGGGGAAACTGTGATTCCCAAGGGCGGCTTTAAGGTTGCCCCTGCGCAGCGTGCAGGCGGCGGGGTGACTGTGAATGTGTACAACAACAGCGGCAATGCACAGGCACGGACAGTACAGCGCCCCAATGCAGAGGGCGGCATGGATGTGGATGTGATTATTGAAGAGATAGACCGCCGCATGGCTGAAGGCGTGAGCAACGGCACCAGCCGTACCAGTGCCGCCATTGAACAGGTGTACGGCAACACACGTTCCGGAGGGTTGTATTAATGGCGCAACCTGCTGACATCTGGGACAAGGCCATTGCGGAAGCATATGCTTCTGCCCCTGCTGACAGCCGCATTTTATACACTATCGAACTGCGGCACCCTGCCTTTACCGAGCCTGTGCGCGTTGTGCACTGGCCCATTGAAGAGCCGGAACCGGGCGTTCACACCCTGACTCTGGAACCGGATGCGCCTGTTGATGCGGGCAAGGCCGTGCCGTTTGTGCATTGCGGCTTTGCGTTAACGTTGCCGCAGCAGTCAGAACGTGCCCCCGGTGAATTTGTTGTCCGCATAGATAACGTCACAGAGCTGTTGACCGAGCATCTTGTGGCGGCACGTAAGCAGCGCACCCCTATTGATTTTACCTATCGTGAATATCTGGAATCCATGCCGGAAGAGCCGCAGCTTGTGTACCACGGTGCACAGATTCGCAAGGTGTCGTGCAGTGCAGGCGTTGCGGAAGGCCGTGCGGAGTTTGTGAACTGGTTAAACAAAATTTTTGGCAGACAATATACACCGGGCGAATACCCCGGCCTTGTACGGGGGCGCTAATGCATTGGGCAGAAGAATTGATAGGCAAAAAGTGGGCACGTAAACCGAACCCGCCTGTAACATACAATTGCGGCGAGCTGGTGCGCCATATCTACAAAACCCGTCTGGGCATAGATTCGCCTGACATTGTTGCCGACCCTGCAAACCTGCGGGCCGTGCTTGGTGATGTGCGCAACCTTGCCCGATACGGGGAGTTTGCCGTTGTTGAAGCTCCGCGGGAATATGATGTGGTGTGGATGTTTCGCCGGTCTGACCCTGACCACATCGGGGTGTACGTAGAAACCGCAGACGGCGGCATGGTGTTGCATTGCCTGCGGGGGTTCGGCGTTGTGCTGGATTCACCTTTCGAACTGCGTGCGCAGGGCTGGAAGTCGCTCCAGTACATGCGGCATAGCATGGTAGGGGTGGCTGAATGCTGTTAGTGCACACCGCCGGAAATATGGTGACATACCGTAAGGAAATGGCAGGCGGTGACTCGTTGCAGGCTTTGTCTTTGGGTATGCCGCAAGGGCCGGTTGTATGCGTGCATAACGGTGCGCCGGTGTTGCGTGATGAGTGGGCAACCAGAGCAACCGCCGATGATGATACGGTTGTTTTTGTTCTGTTGCCGCTTGGAGGCGGCGGGGGCGGCGGCTCAAACCCCATTCGTACCGTGCTGATGGTGGCTGTTATGGCTGCTGCGTTTGCAACCGGTCAATGGTGGGCGAACTATACCTTTATGGGGCCGATGCTGCCCGGTGCAGTGGCAACGTGGGGAACCGGTGCATACGTTGCCGCGGGTGTTGTCGGGCTTGGCGGCATGATGATGGTGAACGCTCTTGCCCCCACACCCCGTATGCCTACGCCGGAACTTTCCAGCGCACGCGGGGTGGAGGCAAGCAGCCCTACCTATTCCATGCAACCCGCCAGTAACAGCGCAAGGCTGTATCAGATTATCCGCGAAAAATTCGGTACCAACCTGACTACACCTGACCTCGTGGCAGAGCCGTGGTGGGAATATGACGGTAACGAGCAGTTTGTGTACCAACTGCTTGGTAATGGCGTGGGGGCGTATCAGATCCATGAGGTACGCATAGCTGATACGGCAATCTGGAAGGATGGGGAATAGCCCTTGGCGGTACTGCGTGGACATATGCCGCAGACTTGATGCAGGCGGACGGCGGGCCGAAGCGCGGTTATACGTTGCAGGTGAAAGCCCGCAATCAGGCGGGGGAATCTGCGGCAGGCGCTTTAGCCGTCAATGACCCTGTGCCTTCTGTTCCCGTGAATATTTCCGGCAGTGCTTCTGCTGATTCTGTAACCATTACATGGACACCTGTTCCCGGTGACGTAACCGGCTACATAGCCCTGCGCGGGGCTTCTGCCAGCTTTGCGGCAACGGCTGCTGTGGAAACAAAAACCGTTACCGCTGCCAGTGTGACCTTTAGCGGCCTTGCTGCCGGTACTGATCATTATTTCAGGATAGTTGCAAAGGATGCGTATGCAGACCTGACGGGCGAGTATGACGATTTAGCCCCGTTCGGTGTGCTGACCGTGCGGACTCTTGCGGAGTAGAGATTATGGCTACCATTGAAAGTTACCCCGCCATGCTGCCCAAGCCGACCATGAAAGGCTACACCGCCCAACCGACTGACAGACGGCAGCAAACAGAAATGGAAATAGGCACCCGCACACGGAACCTTTTCGGCGCGGATGAAACGCTTGTCAGTGTGCAGTGGGTGATGGATGCGGAGCAGTACGCTGTTTTTGAAGCATGGGAGCAAAACATTCTGGACGGCGGCAGCAAGTGGTTTCGGATGCAGCTTTTGACCGGTACCGGCCTGAATGACCATGAAGCAAAATTTAAAGAACGTCCGACAGCCAGCGTGCAGGGTACGTTGTGGACAGTTACGGCACGGCTGCAACTGGCACAACGCAACATGCTGACAGCAGACCAGACGCGGGTTGTTATTGCTGCGGGCGGGTTCGGGCCATTAGCGGCAGCTACAGACGCACTGCATACATTAGTACATGTAACCCTGCCCGGTGAGTATTGGCAGGTTCCGGAGGTGGTGTGATGGCAACGTTGCAGGAACAGGTAGCGCAGCTTGGCACTGATGCCGAGCTGATGCACCAGATTGTGCATGGCGATGCGGTAACGGAAGTGCCCACGGACGGCGGCAATGTGCCCACCGTGAAAAAGTTGTTTGCTGATATTTCGGCCCGTGAGGCTGCCAACGTGGCGCAGGCTGTTACCGCAGCGGATGCAGCCGTTACAGCCGCAAATGATGCGCAGACTAAGGCCCAAGCGGCACAGGATGAAGTTGCAGCTCTTTCCGCAAATCTGGATATTCCTACGCCTGTTCCCGCTGATGCAGGGCGCGGCATGGTGGCAGATAGTGCAGGCGGCTGGAAAATGGGCGGCACTGCTGCAAGCCTGAATGCTGGCAGCAATCCGGAGGACGTAGCAACGAATGCCAGCGTGGAAGCTGCCATTGGGGCTAAAGCAAGCAAAGCCCATGCGCCGCAAAGCATTATCAAGGCACCTGAGGGACTGCGGCCCGTAGGGTGGGCTGTGGGGGAGTGTGATGCGCCGGTTATGAGCATTCTTGCTTCGGAGCTACCTCATTTTTCTGCCCACTGGTGTTGCGGTATGACTGTTCGGGAGAGTTCCCGGTTTAGTGCGGATACTCCCGCATGGAAGCTGCTTAACGGGACAGCCGTTAATTCTGCGGATTGCTGGGCGAGTGTGCCTGGTTCTTTTGTAGGTGGCGTGGGTGACGAGTTCGTTGAAATCGACTTTGGCGTAGAGCGCTCTGTCAGTGCCATTAGCATAATGCCGCGTCTGAGCGCGGACTGGTTGTCAAAATTCCCCCGCGATTTTCAACTGATCGCTGATGGGGTGGTTGTTGAAAACATTACAGGGTTAGTTCCATCTGCGCAGCAGACTGAAAAAGCGGTGCCGCTTTCTGCTTCTTTTAAATGCAAAGTGCTGCGTATGCGCGTAACAACTATTCAGGATACCAGTTCTTCGTATGTAGTTTTCGGCAAGTTGAATATTACGTTTGATGATGTACCCGCGGGGCATGTTGCAATACCGTCCGGGTTGCAGGTTGCGTATGCTGATGAGGGACGTGTTGCGGCCTCTGAAGTGTCGAACGCCATGCAATCTATTGACCTTTCTGCGGCTGCTGACGGCACATATCACATAGCAGTTAATATGAATGCAGACGGCAGCTTTGCCGCGCCGAGCCATTCAAACAACACACCGCAGATTAGCACTCGCAAGTTGTTATCGTATCCTGTTCCTGTTGCTGCTTCGTCTGAAAACACCGGACGTGAAATCGGTTTCTCCGTAG
>NZ_JBKEBF010000011.1:0-105067 GCF_047973035.1 Oleidesulfovibrio sp. | reverse complement strand
GGTTGCTCTCAAATTTGCGGCAGACGCGGCATATATGGTGAAAGACTGGAAGGCCAGCACCGGCGTGTGGGAAACTCTGGACAAGGCTTTGTTTGAGCGGGTGTACACCGCAGGGGCTGCACACCTTGAAGCAGCTTATGCTTGGCAAAAGGCCAAAGAGGAAGAGTTAGCCGCTACCCCTGACGCAGAGCTTGGCGGGTTTGTCATAACTGAGCGCCTTGAGTTGTAAAAACAAGAAATCGGGCTGCACTATTTGTACAGCCCGATCCTTTGCAGAGGAACAGGCGGGGGTGTATGAGCACCCCCACTGACGCGGTGTAGCACCACCGCACCACGGCCCCCTGAATGACTAGAATCATTCAGTAGAGATAACCCGCTGCTCCATTCGTCTGATCAGACTAGGGAGGGTTGTATCCAAGGGGCATGGAAAGAAGCAACAAAAAATGAGACAAGAAATTCGGTGCGGTCAATGTAACAGGCTGCTGGCAAAGGGGGATGTACGAGAGTTGGAAATCAAGTGCCGCCGGTGCGGCACCATGAATCTAGTGAGGACTACACGTCCCAGCCGAGAAGCCCGCGAGGCTCACTCGGAGAAACGAGTTGAAAATAATCGGTGATGCAACATTATATATAGGTGACTCCCTGCGTGTTATGATGCAGATGCCTACTGAAAGTGTTGATTGTATTCTGACCGATCCGCCGTATTCGACAGGGGCGGCAGCGTTATCTACAGGCCGAAAGTTCATTGGCGTTGAGATGGATAAGGGGTATTATGGGGTTGCGTGCGAAAGGTTGGACAACCAGCATGAGCTGGCGCTGTGGAAATAAAACGTTGGCAAACGGGTGCCATTTTGGGTGCCATTGACGAAGTGAAAAGTAGATAAAAAGAGAAAAGCAGCATGTCGTTTTTGGCTAACATGCTGCTTTTCTTTGATATGGCGATGAGGGAGGGATTTGAACCCTCGATACGCTTTTAAGGCGTATACTCGCTTAGCAGGCGAGCTCCTTCGGCCAGCTCGGACACCTCACCGTGATTTTCGATACTTCGTAGGCGCGTTCGGGAATAACCTGAATGCGCGAGGTGTGTGTTTACCCACTGGCAGCGCAGGTGTCAAGCTTGGAGGGCATTTTTTAGGAAAAAAACTATCCGCGCATAAGCTTGTTATCGCAAGTGCCAGCGGTGCTGTTATCAGGTGCGGTAGTCCGCATTGATACTGACGTATTCATGAGTCAGGTCAGATGCCAGCAAAGTATACGTGCCGCTGCCGGACCCCAATTTGATATCCACATTGATATCAATCTGCTCTAAAGGCTCTTTGAGCAGTGCATCGGCGTCAATATCCGTTGGAGCGCCATCTTTAAAAATGGTTACTCCGCTGATGGTAACACTTACACCATCCGGATTAAACTTTGCGCCGGAGCGTCCCAATGCCGCCACAATGCGGCCCCAGTTGGCGTCCTTGCCGTAGAAGGCCGTTTTCACCAACTGCGAATGACCAACCGTTCTTGCGGCCTTTTCTGCATCAAGAGTGTCCGTAGCGCCCTGCACATTGATACGCAGCACCTTTGTTGCGCCTTCGCCGTCTTGCACCAGCATGTAGGCTAGGTCGCTCATAAGGGCTGTTACCGCCTGCTGCAACAGGGGCAGTTCTTCGGGCAGCACTTTTACGCCGGACGCGCCGTTTGCAAGGCCGAATACCGTATCGTTTGTCGACGTGTCTCCGTCAACAGTCACGCGGTTGAAAGACTCTGCCACAGCAGTGCGGAACATCTGCTGCCACGTATCGGTGGGAACATCTGCGTCGCACAGCAGTACGGAAAGCATGGTTGCCATTGTCGGGCAGATCATGCCTGCACCTTTGGCAACACCCGCCAGCGTCACCTGCCCGCCGGCAAGGTTGACTGTCGCGGTGGCTGTTTTCGGAAAGCTGTCAGTGGTCATGATAGCACGGGCAAAGTCGTCCAGCGTGGAGTTGCCCAGATTTTTCGCTAGAGCGGGCACGGTGGTGCGCCACAGATCCATTTTTAGTTGCTGTCCGATAACGCCTGTGGATGCGGGTAAAATAGCTGATGCCGGAATGCCTGTAGCTTCAGAAAGCAGTCGTAGCGTGGTACGGCAGTTTTCCAGACCTTCAGCGCCGGTGCATGCATTTGCCTGACCGGAGTTAATGACAATAGCCTGAGCAGTGCCGGAGGCTACCGCTTCCATGGCTACTATTACGGGGGCAGCTTTGAACAGGTTGGTTGTGAAAACTCCTGCAGCGCTTGCAGGGCGTTCACTCACAATGAGGCCCAGATCGAGCCTGTCGGCCTTTTTAAAACCGGCAGGTACTGCGGCAAAAGAAAATCCTTTAATGGCGGTCATGCTAAGGCCTTATATGGTTGCACTGTGTTGAAAAACGGCTGGCTCCGCTACATTTTCCTAACCGGAGCAGGAGGATAGTTTGCCCGTAACTTATTGTTTGCGCAAGAGGTGCAGAACGCAAGATGTGGCAGAATGTGTGCAGGGGAGGGCTAACATGGTCTTAAGTGCTAAGAGTGCCGTTTTTGGGGGACGAACAGATTGTATATGCCGCAGCCTTGAACTGGTTCACTAGACATGAACACTTTGCCGATACTAGCTTGTGTGACAGGTAAGAATAAAGAGTGGCGGTACTTGATGGCTAGTTATGGAAGGTGTGCTGTTATCAGCTTTTTCAGCCCATTTGGTGTGCGCTGAATCGCTACCCAATCGGGTTCCTTTGTTTGTTCTGACTTTGCAAACCGTTATGCATTATTCAAAGGCCCTGCCATAGCGCCTTGTGTGCTGGCGGGCACAGCATGAAAAAAGGCAGAAGCGATATGCTTCTGCCTTGTAGTTTCGGGAAAAAATGCGGTGTTAGCCACAGCACTTTTTGTATTTTTTGCCGCTGCCGCAGGGGCAAGGGTCGTTTCTGCCAACCTTGGGGGCAGCACGGCGTGCAGGAGTTTTGCCGGATTCTTCTTCTCCGCCGGAATAAGACAGTTCAGAAGGTTGTTCCTTGTGACGCAGCTCGGTTGCTTTTGCTTCCTGCATGCCTTCAGTCTCTTCCTGCGCAGGCATCTCTTCAACGCGCTGCAGACGCAGACGGGTAAGCGCGCGGAACACGCTTTCCTTGATGCTCCACAACATACCCTGAAACAGGGCAAAACCTTCGCGCTTGTATTCCTGCTTGGGGTCACGCTGACCGTAACCACGCAGGCCGATACCGTCGCGCAGGTGGTCCATGTTCAGCAGATGCTCTTTCCAGTTGCGGTCCAGTTCTTCCAGCAGGAAATAACGCAGAATATCGCCGTATACAGGGCCGGCATCAGCTTTTAGCCTGTCCAGCATCCCTTCGACAGCCTTCTGGATTTCCTCGGCAGAGGGCAGCTCGGGCAGGCTCTTTTGTTCATCGCCGCTTGTTACTGCAAGTTGCGGGTACACTCGGGAGATGAAGAACGTTTCTTCCAGACGGGCAGCGATGCCAGCCTGAGTCTCTTCGTCCAGCGCTTTGCCTTTGGCCATTTCGACAGGCTCGTAAACATCGTCGATGATGTCACCGAGGAATTCGTGAACCGTGGGTTCAAGATCTTCGGTCATCATGGTGTCGCGGCGAAGGCTATAGATAACTTCACGTTGCTGGTTCATTACGTTGTCATAATCAAGCAGCGTTTTACGGATTTCAAAGTTGTGGCCTTCCACACGCTTCTGGGCGTTTTCAATGGCGCGGGAAACCATGGTGTTCTCAATGGGTTCGCCTTCCTGCATGCCCAGCTTTTCCATAAGGCCGGAGATACGTTCGGAACCAAAGAGGCGCAGCAGGTCATCTTCCAGTGAAAGGAAGAAGCGTGATTCACCGGGGTCACCCTGACGACCGGCACGACCACGCAACTGGTTGTCGATCCGTCGCGATTCGTGGCGTTCGGTACCCAGAATGCACAGGCCGCCAGCTTCGGGCACACCTTCGCCCAGTACAATGTCGGTACCGCGGCCTGCCATGTTGGTGGCGATGGTCACTTTGCCTAGCTGACCGGCTTCAGCAACGATTTCTGCTTCTTTTTCGTGCTGTTTTGCGTTCAGCACGTTATGGGGTACGCCTTTTTTCTTCAGCATGCCGGCAATCAGCTCAGAAGTTTCGATGGAAATGGTACCAACCAGAACGGGCTGCCCTTTTTTATGCAGCCGTGCGATTTCTTCAACTATGGCGTTGAATTTTTCTGCACGGGTCCGGTAAATGGAGTCCGGCTGGTCTTTTCTTACCATGGGCTTGTTGGTGGGAATATTTACCACCTCAAGCTCATAAATCTGCTGGAATTCGACAGCTTCAGTGTCTGCCGTACCTGTCATGCCGCTCAGCTTGTCGTACATACGGAAATAGTTCTGGAAAGTGATGGAAGCGAGGGTCTGGTTTTCCGCTTCAACCTTCACGCCTTCCTTTGCTTCCAGTGCCTGATGCAGACCATCGGAGAAACGGCGGCCAGGCATCAGACGACCTGTGAATTCGTCGACGATGACTACCTGATCGTCTTTGACAATGTAGTCGACGTCTCGCTGGAAAATGCTGTGAGCCTTCAAAGCCTGCAGAATGTGGTGCTGGAATGTGATGTTCTGCGGGTCATACAGGTTTTCAAGACCCAGCAGCTTTTCAGCTTCCTGCACGCCTTCGTCAGTCAAGGCTGCGGCGCGGGCTTTTTCATCTACGGTAAAGTGCGTGTCACGTTTCAGACGAGGTATAATGTCGTTTACACGGCGGTACATGCCGGTGGATTCGTCGGACGGACCGGAGATAATAAGCGGAGTTCTTGCTTCGTCGATAAGAATGGAGTCCACTTCGTCCACAATGGCAAAGTGGTGCGGGCGCTGTACAAGTTGCTCTTTGTAGAACTTCATGTTGTCGCGCAGATAGTCGAAGCCGAACTCGTTGTTGGTTCCGTAAGTGATGTCCGCAGCGTAGGCCTCGCGGCGTTGTTCGTCTGTAAGACCATGCACGATGACGCCGACGGAAAGGCCGAGAAAGTTGTAAAGTTTTCCCATCCACTCTGCGTCACGACGGGCAAGATAGTCGTTGACGGTAATCAGGTGCACACCTTTGCCGGTAAGCGCGTTAAGCACTGCGGGCAGCGTTGCAACCAGCGTTTTACCTTCACCGGTGCGCATTTCTGCAATTTTTCCGGAGTGCAGCGCAATGCCGCCCACCATCTGGACATCGTAATGCCGCATACCCAGCGCACGTTTGCCTGCTTCACGCACCATGGCAAAAACTTCGGGCAGGATAGAGTCAAGCGAAGTACCTGCAGCCACTTCTGTGCGCAGTTCCGCCATACGGGCGGCAAGCGCCTCATCGGACATCTGGCTTATTTGCTCTTCCAGCTCGTTGATTTGCTTGAGGATGGGATTGAGGGATTTGAGATAACGGTCGTTTTTGGAACCGAAAACTTTTTTGACAATGGAACCGAGCATTCTGTCTCCCGCTGGCGGATGTATGTATTCGGCACATAGTGCATATACGCTGTTACGGTTCTATGACGCTTGCCGGACAGGCTGCGATGGCTGGACCGTAACGGCTGTGCCGATAAAAACTGTGTAATGGCTGCAGGCAGGATAATTGTCTGAAGCCTGACATGCTGCAATCGGCAAGGCGGTGGCAGCACATTGTTCAACCAGAAATTGGTAATTGAAACAGGATAAGAACGCAATGTCAGACGTCAAGCGTAAACATTGCAACCCAGCGGCCTAGGATATAGCGGTATGTCCGGTACGAAGGGAACGCTGTTTGTTAAAAGTTTAAATTGTCAGGATGTTATATAGTTACCAACGGGGGCTTTGATGGTGATGGCCATCCCCGCTGAAGCCTTCCCGCAGGCACATGAGAAATGTGCCTTTAACGGGCTTTTTTCTGGATGCCGCTCGCAACACTATTCTGTTGCCGTATGATTGAGTGCCTCTGGGGTAGGGGCGCACTGTTCGAACCCGCATATGACGCGCGGGAACGATGCAGTATGGGCGCAAGGAAGTGCTGCTCCAAAGAGCTGATATTTATTATTTATCCGGCGGTGCAGGTTCGTAGCGTATCAGGAACGAGAGATGTCTGATTTTGTACGGCTGGCCGCCACACTGCCAAGAACCGCCGAATGCGGTTTCGCAATACGTGCAGCTTGAGGCGCAAAAACAGATGCAAGTTCTGCCGATGCGTCGTCGTCCATATCCTGCTGGTCTTCCGAGTCACCATAAACTTTGGTGACCATAGCCTGTTGCTGGCTGATGTGCAGGGTGCTGAGAAAGTATGACCCCTTGCAGAGGCGCTTGGGTTGGACAGACACGGGAACGGAGGTGGGGGGAATGACAGACAACGTGTCGACGCCCTCGGAAGAGGCTGGTGCTTCCGGAGTAAGCAGACCGATGGCCAACGACTCGTCGTCGTTGTGCACAATGGGGGGGCGGCTGGGGGGCGAGGCCGGATGCTTTTTCATGGTACTTCTCCTGTTGATTGTTGCGGCGTTATATATTCTGGGGGGCGCCATATGTAATTAGGGCTGTGTATCCATCTTATCTGACCTTAGTCCTTTGGAGTACGGTGTCAAGGCTGATATAATGCTTTTGTTGTTACGTTTGAGTGACTGTTATTTATGGTGATTGCTGCATCTGTATTTTTTGTGCGTTTGTACCAGACTGAAATATCACGACTGTGCGTCGCGTTATATTTTTCATTTCACAGTGTCTGGGAATGTATAAAAAAGAGCTGAATGGTGAAGCTGCATACCGCGTGCGGAACATAGTTTTTAATAGGCGGTAGTACATAAGCTGATGCGGACAGAACAGACTGAGAGGAAGACAAAGCAAAGCGCCCTGCCGAAGCGGCAGGGCGCTTTGTGCTGTATAATCTCTGGTTATGGCTTGATGATATCCAGCCAGTGATGGACGCGAACTCCGTCCGGGGCTGTTCCTGCCAGTTGCAGGGTGCAACCTGAGCAACCTGTCAGCACAGGTGATGGTGTGTGATTTTGCCGGTTGTTGACGTCTCTTTCCTGCTGTGCCCTTTCGGGCTGACTTTCGGGAAGGCCTGAAGTGGGAATCTCTGCCATGTTGTCCGAAGAGGAAGCCGAAGAATATGTTGAATTCTCTGAATGGCTTTCAGCAGGTTGCAGGCAGTTTAACGCTGCCCAGCAGGCGTCGTTTACTGTGCCGCACAGGGAGGGGGCGGCAAGTTGCATTACGCCGCCCATGCCGCAGCATTGGCGGGTTGTAATACCATGGAGCGTTGTTTCAGGGGTATTCAGGACTGCCACTTTGAGCAATGAAATATCGGGATCGTTACTACGCGGAGCATGGCACGGCTGGTGATAGCGGAATCCGTCCGGTGCATTTTGCGTCGGTTGCAGAATGCATCCGGCAAGCAGTTTTGAAAGCGGTATAATGGATTCTGTCCACTCCTGCGCACTCGGATGCTGCTGATTTTTTCCGCAAGTCGCGGGGGGATGCGTAGTGTTGTTTTCTTCCCAAAGGCTTGCATCCGCTGTGTAAGCTTGCAGGCCATGGTTGCATGTCGCGCAAAATGTTACCAGCAAAGGCTTACCGGCTTTTTTCCAGACTTCAACATTGTGTTTTCGTGCCGTGGCGGCAGCTTGCGGTATACCTGCATGTTCCAGTGTGCAGCCGCAACAGGTGAAGTCTGCTTCTGCCACGGGCGGCAGACCCGCTTTGGTCAGCAGCTCTGCTGCGCTGGCGCTCCAGCGGTGGCGGATACGACGCGCTGTGCAGCCGGAAAAGAGCATAACAGGGCGGCGCTGCATGCTGTCGGGATATTCTGCAATGCGAAACCAAGGTTCCGGTGCGGAGTCGCGCATGGCTTCCATTTTGGTGAGCATGGGGCGCATGTTCTGTGGCAATAATCCCTTCGGGGCGAGCCCGCCCAGCGAAGCAACAGCCGGCCATAATATGTTTCCTTTCGTAATCCAGCGTTGCCACATCCATTGGTGCCATGCGGGGTGCTGCGCACGAACCGTGCCCAGTACCTGCGGAACGGAAAGGCCCTGCGGGCAGGCTTTTTCACACCTGCCGCATGATACACACAGGTCCGCAAGTTTACGGGCAGGCAGCTCCTTTAGTCTGTCTGGCGAGTGTTTTAACGCTTTGAAAAGCTGATGCTTTGCTTTGGGCGAAAGTTCCTCTTTGCCGGAAGCAAGAAAAATCGGGCAGACATCAAGGCAGCGACCGCAGAGTATACAGTCTTTGGCAGGTGTATTTGCATTCATTGTGGTGTTGTCTTTTTAGTAATCCTGAACATCCAGCCCGTACGAGGCGTTATCCAGATGCATGCGCAGTGTGTGGGTGCCGGAATTATCAAAGGTCCGGTCAAAGAGAATGCCTTGTACTGTAGCATCAGGGCCATAGTAGACGGCATTCATGGGCTTGCGTGGTGACATGGAAGCAACCTGAACTGTGCCGCCAAAGTAAAAGCCCTGATTCATGGCCGCGTAAAAAATATCGTCCCGCTGGAAGCGGGTGAGTGTGGAGTACTCGTCGCCGGTGCCTGTGGGGCCAGCGGCAACAGAAGCCTGCACACTGGCGGAACCGTTGTCATACAGCGCAGCCTTCAGCGCTTCATCTGTCATAAACGCCATAAGCACTGCGGCTTGTTGTGCACCGGCCTGAAAGCCGAAGCTTGCCCCGCTGATGTTCATAAAAACGGGCGCGCTCCAGTCTCCTGCCGGTCCTCTGGCAAAGAGCAACCCCGTACCGCCGCGAACGCCGAAAATGAACCCGCCGTTGATAAGCGAGGGCACCAGCAGTACCCCTTTTGCCTGTTCCAGATACATGCGCACCGGCTTTGGCGAATCAGGCCCCATGAACATGGCAAGGGTTTGCACCCCGTCGTCAATCATTTCCTGCTCATAGGTGCCGTCAGCCTTCAGGGGCAGAGTGCCCTTTGACGTTATACAGCCGGACAGCAGCAGAACTGTGCTCAGGATAAACAGCAGTGCTGTCGTAGGACGGAAATACATGCGGCGTGGTGTTTTGATGCGGGATAGAGTCATGGCTGCTCCTGATGCTTGCGGCAGTGAAGCCGCCTAGTAAGCCTTGCCGGGGTTCATGATGTCGGCAGGATCAAACGTCTGCTTTATTCCGCGCATAAGTTCACGTTCTACGGATGAAAGCTGACTGTCCACGTACGGTGCCTTGGTCAACCCTACACCATGCTCACCGGACAGGGTGCCGCCCAGCGACAGCACGATCTGCATCACTTCTTTTTTGGCTGCAAGAGCGTTTTCCCGTACGCCTTCCTGCGACTTGTCGTGCATGATGTTGACGTGAATATTGCCATCGCCCACATGTCCGAAAGTAAGGATGGTAAGCCCCCGTTGTCTGCCGACAGCTCTGATGCGGGTGAGCGCAGTAAGTAATGCTCCTCGCGGTACCGTTACATCGTCGCTGATTTTATCTGGTGCCACAAGGTACGATGCGGGGTTGATGCTGCGGCGCATTTCCCACAACGGTTCTTCTTCCTTAGAGCCGCTGCCGCCTGCTTGCCAGATGGGAGCATGACCGGAGTCGGCACAGAGAGCTTTTTCCAGTTTTGCACGTTCGGCCTGCAGCATTTCCGTACTGCCATCCAGCCGGAAAAGCAGGGCCGCACGTACATTGTCGGGCCATGGCGGTGTTTGCAGCAGCGAAAGACAATCCAGAGTCTCCGGTCCCATAAATTCAAGCGCTGCGGGTAACATGCCCGCACGAAACACGCTGCGGATGGCCGCAGTCGCCCGTTCCATATCGGCAAAACCGGCAAGCACGGATGCGTTGGCTTCCGGCTTTGGCAGCAGTTTAAGCGTAATTTCGCTCATGATGCCCAGCGTACCCTCGCTGCCAGTCATCAGGCGTACCAGATCAAGCCCGACAACATTTTTATGACAGCGGCCGCCGGTGCGAAGTACTTTGCCCCCCGGGAGAACGGCTTCCATACCAAGCACATATTCGCGGGTAACGCCGTACTTGAGTGCACACATGCCGCCTGCACAGGTGGCAACATTGCCGCCGATGGTCGAAATATTCAGGCTGGCAGGGTCGGGAGGGTAAAAAAGGTTCTGCGCTTCTACACGCTGCTGCAGGTTACGCGTGATGACCCCCGGCTGGACAACGGCAACAAAGTCATCGGCTGATACTTCCAGAACTTTGTCCATAAGCAGGGTGGAGACTACAATCCCGCGGGGAGCCGCATCTTTGCTGCGCGGGTCAGCGGGAACGCAGGCACCTACAACATTTGTGGCGCGGGCTCTGGGATATAACGGGATTCGTTCTGTCTGGGCATAGCGCAGCAGCTCTTCAATCTGGCTGCGATTGCGGGGGCGGACAACTGCCAGCGGAGTACCTTCCAGACGGCTGGCGTCGGTACCGAATACAAGCAGTTCCTCTGGCTGAATCAGACAGTCGCCATCAGGAAAAAGGTCTGAAAGAAAAGAAAAGTGCCTGTCAGTATGGGCAGTCATGAGGATGGCTCCGCTCGGGTTATGTAAGAAAACTTGTGGAACAGTGTTAATCTGTGCGCACCGGATGTAAAGAGTTTGCCCGTATAAAAGATTTGTCTGCTGCGGCAGGCGTGGCAGAGGGCAAATGTTGCTTTGGTTCTGAGCCGCAGCGGGCAGAGCAGCCAGCCGAACCAAGCGGCAGACGGTACGGTGGCACTTTTTATGTAGCCTTGCCGGAATAATTTATTCTGAAATTTGACCGGATCAGAATCATTGCTACTTGGTGTTCTACGAAGGGGGCCTTCGAGGATAACGAGATGCCCAGAGCTGGCGCCGCGTTTTGAAACGCTGGCAGCAACATAGTGCCGTCATCGTTTTTCAGGTCAATTGGCACCGGAACGGCAAGCGCTTTTCATTACTTCAGCACATAGAAAAAGCGCGCCGTTGCGTTTTGCCGCGGCGCGCTGTGTGAACTATTTGTTCATGATTTCTCTGCGCGTTTCTCTGTCTACATCGCGCTGTTTGATGTCCTGTCGCTTGTCGTGCAGTTTTTTACCGCGTCCGACAGCAATTTCCACCTTCACGCGGGAGTTTTTAAAATACATCTTCACAGGAACAATGGTCAGTCCTTTTTGCTCGATGCGGCTTCGCAGGGTATGGATTTCACGTGCGTTAAGAAGCAGCTTGCGGTCGCGGTCAGGGTCGTGCTGCACGTACCCGGCATTGGCGTACGGAGCAATATGTGTTCCCAGAAGCCACGCTTCACCGTTACTGATGTGCACGTAGCTGTCTGTGAACGAAACCTGTCCGGCACGCAGACTTTTTACCTCTGTGCCTACTAGCACAATGCCTGCTTCAAAAAATTCGAGCAGTTCGTAGAGGTGTCTGGCTTTTTTATTCTGAGCGATGATGGGACCACCGCTGGAGTTCTTCTTTTTGGTCATTAGTGAGGTCCGGTAATAAAAACTGCTCTGGTTTCAGCGTTCTAGTCGTCGTAATCAATCAGCGATGAATAGAACGTGAGTTCTTCGGGGAACTGTTTGAAAATTGTATCCTTCACAACGCGGTTGATGCGCGACACTGTGGCGGTGCGCAGCACTTCGTTGAGCAGGGTTTTGCATTCTTCCATGTTGGTGCGGCGGATTATGCGCTTGATACCCGGAATAGACTGTGGAGCAATGGAGATTGAGTCAATCTGCATGCCCAGCAGAATGGGAATGCAGTACGGGTCTGCCGCCACTTCGCCGCAAACGGATACTTCTATGCCTTCTCTGTGCGCCGCGTCTACCACGTACTTGATAGAACGTACAATGGCCGGATGCAACGGCTGGTACAGGTATGAAACATGGCGGTTGCCACGGTCGATACCCAGTGAGTACTGAATAAGGTCATTGGTTCCGATGCTGAAAAAGTCCACTTCCTGCGCCAGCGAGTCTGCAATCAGCACTGCGGAAGGCAGCTCGATCATGATGCCGACAGGCATGTTGGGGTTGTACGGCTGGTGGGCGCGGTCAAGCTCCATGCGCACTTCGTTCAGGATCATCTTGGCCTGTCTGATTTCCTGCAGGCCAGAAATCATGGGAAACATCAGTGCCACGTTGCCGTGAACACTGGCACGCAGAATAGCCCGAAGCTGGTTTTTAAAAACATCGATATTGCGCAGGCAGTAACGGATGGCACGCAGGCCCAGTGCAGGGTTCTGTTCCTGCATCAGGCTCTGTTCGGTCAGCATTTTGTCTGCGCCTACATCCAGCGTGCGGAAAATGACCTTGCTGGGTGCCATGATGGAGGCAAGCTCGGAGTATTCTTCGTACAATTGGTCTTCAGTGGGCAGCTTTGTTCTGCTGAGGTACGCATATTCGGTACGGTAAAGTCCCACACCTTCACCGCCGCTGTCGATGACCTGTGCGACTTCTTCGGTCATTTCAATGTTGGCGTCCACTTCTACGCGGTAGCCGTCAACGGTTTCCGCAGGCAGGCGGCATTCACGGTGTACCGCTTTCTGGTACGCCTCAAACTGAAATTTAAGTTCAGTATAGTCTGCAAGCTCGTCTTCGTTGGGATCGACAATAATAAGGCCGCGAAGCGCATCGACAATAACCAGCTCGCCATCGTTGATGTTGTCTTCCAGATTGCTGACGCCTACCACCGCAGGAATCAGCATACTGCGGGCAAGAATGCCGGTATGGCTGGTTTTGCCACCTTCGCTGGTGGCAAACGACATGATTTTGTCCAGCGGCAGCTCAATGGTGTCCGCGGGAGTCAGGTCGTGCGCCATCAGAACCATACGTTCCTGAAAAGGCCGCTTAAGGCTGTGTGAAGCCCCCATGAGGCGCTTGTAAATCCGGTCTGCTACCACGCGGACGTCTTGCACGCGCTCGCGGATGTAAGGATCTTCTATGTTGCTGAACGCAACGGCGATCCCTTCAACCGCCTGTTCCAGCCCCCATTCGGCAGTGATGTTCTGCTCCAGAATACGACGCGAGGCGTCTTTGATCAGTTTGGGGTCTGCGGCGATAAGCAGATGTGAATCAATAATGGCAGCCTGATCTTTCAGTTCCGCTGGAACGCGGTCACGGGCCTGCGCAAGTTCATTCTGCACGACTTCCATAGCGGCCTGCAGCCGTTCCACCTCGCTTTGTGCGGCTCCGGGAGCCACAATGCCGCGAGGCAGACTGCTTATGTTGTCGCGCCAGGCAAAAAAAACTTTGCCTATGGAAATACCGGCTGAAACTGGAATGCCGTGGAGAATGAGACGGGCCACTTACACGTCCTCACGAAAGCGGTTGGCAAACGTGGCTGCCAGATGAGCCAGAGCTTCACGGGCGTCAGGACCGCTGGCACGCAACTCCAGCGCGGTGCCCTTGGCGGCAGCCAGTGATAAAATATCCAGAATGGATTTTGCGTCTACTTCGGTGTCGTCTGTAACCAGCATAATGCGCGCTGTGAACCGCGAAGCCTCTTTTACAAGCCTTGCAGCAGGGCGGGCATGCAGCCCCTGTTCGTTGGCAACGCGCACTGTTAGGCACAGTCCGTCTTCTATTTCGCGAATCTCTTCCTGCACGGGAGAGGTTCCTCCAGCATGAATGCTATATGATATCCGGCGGTTGCCGATAATCGTAACGTAAAATAACTTCCTGAACGCCTCTAAAACAGTTGCCACTCTACGGGAACATACGCGGAGGCAAAAGGCAGCGCCAGTATAACCGCAGTAAAGATAAATAACAGGAGCATGCGAGACAGCCCCAGTCTGCCTATGAGCACGGCAAAAAGCCCCAGCGATGCAACTGCCGCGGCCCACAGTACGGGTTTGTCATGTGCCGGAAAGAGCAGCCATAAAAGAACTCCTGCCAGCACGGCATTCGCCGCTTTCAGCCGTTCGCCCCAGTTGATGAGGTTCCAGCTTTTCAGTCTGTTCAGCACCTTCAGGCCTTCACGCAGTCCTGCAATGAAGGTGAAAAATTTAAACAGCTGCAGCAGCGTAAACAGCGTTAGTCCCAGCGCGAACGCTGCGGTTTCGTATCCCGAAACAAGCAGACAGCATGTGGCAAGCGACCATGATACCAGCATGGTGCCGCCAAAAACAGAATCGCCGATGGCTGAAAGCGTATACGTTGTCGTGTCTTTCAGGTTCCGCAACATCTGGGGCGGAAACGTCTGCGCGGCAATGTGCATTTCAAGCGATAAAAATGTTCCAACCAGTAACGGTGTCCAGAAAGGATGCGTGTTATAGTGCCGGATGTATCGCTTGCGTGCTTCGCGCCGCTTTGCCGGATCGGGATATATGACTGCAAGTCCCGGCTCCATGGCATGAACAAGCCCGATGTTCTGCATGCCGCGCGTGTTGAATGCGGCACCCACAGTGTAGGTACGCAAAAAACAGCGGAGCAGGGTGCGGGCATCAATGGTCATGTCAGGGCCGTAAATCCTTCATTACTTCGTAAATTTCTTTCACGCTCCAGCCGGGGGCGCGGTCTGCCACTCTGCGGGCTACTTCGCGCGGCTTGCCGCCAAGTCTCATCTCATCGGCAATGATCGTCTGGATCGCTTCGGCGTCGAGCGTTGCTTCCTGTTCCGGCGGGCCTACCACTACTGTGATTTCACCCAGCAGGTCTTCAGGGATGTTCTGATACTCTTCAAGACGGCAGAGGATAAACTCCTCATGTGCCTTGGTCAATTCTCTTGCAACGCAAAGTTCTCTCGGGCCCAGAGTATCATAGGCTGTTTTCAGCGTGGCATGCAGCCTGTTTTTACGCTCAAAAAATATGAGCGTGGTGGGCGCATGGGCAAACGCTTCAAAAAAAGTTTTTTGTTCTGATTGCTTGCGGGGAGCGAAACCTAAAAAAGTAAATGGCTGCGGAGCAATGCCGCTGGCTGCCAGTGCGCACAATGGCGCAGATGGGCCGGGTACGGCAGAGACTGAAAGCCCTGCTTCGCGGGCCGCACGGACCAGCCGGTAGCCGGGGTCGGAAAAAAGCGGAGTACCGGCATCGGAAACCAGTGCCAATTTTTTACCGTCACGCATGGCATCCAGCATTTCCGGTATGCGCTGCGCTTCATTGTGGTCGTGACAGCTTACAAGGCGTGCTTCGATTCCGGCAGAACGCAGCAGATTGGCCGTGCGGCGGGTGTCTTCTGCCAGCACGATGTCTGCACCGGCCAGCACTTCACGTGCGCGGGGCGAAAAATCACCAAGGTTGCCAAGCGGTGTTGCCACCACAAACAGGCTGGGAGAGCTCGAAAGCATCGGGGATATGCTCCACGCTGAAAAGTTGTGCCGGACCGGCAGAGCTGCGTTGTTGCTCTCCTGCCGTAGCTGAGTCGTTTTGTGATGTGCCTGACATCTCTTTGCCGGTTTCTGAAGAATAATTTTTGCCCGGTACATTACATTGCGGCAGTTGTATCGGGCCGGCGTTCACCGAATCGCCTGCAACAGCGGTATGCGCAGGGGGACCTTTCCGGTCGCGCCCAGCCGTGTTGCAAACACAGCCGATGTTGTTTTCAATCTGGTTACCGCTTTGGTCGCTCAGGTTTGTCTGCTTCTTGCTGTTATTGCGCTGCGTTTCAGGAGCGATGTCCGCTTTCCGGCCTGTAAAAAAATTTGTGATAGTTGCTAACAGCGGTATTTTGCCGAGGCTTGTTCCGGCTTCGGCCTTGCCCTGTTTTGCGCCCGCCGCCTGTGCATCCTGAAGCGTCACTGTATGCCAGTACTTACTGTCAGTGTCAGTGGATACACAAACAAGGTCAAAGCGGCAAGGCTGATCCCACATCTGATTTACTGTAAGCCACTGCGATGCGGCCTTGGCAAGGCGCTGCCGTTTGCTGCGGGTAAGTGCTTCGTGCGGAGAACCCATGCCCTGAGCATCACGAGTTTTCACTTCAGCAAAGACAACGGTTTCGCCATCACGTGCGATGATGTCCAATTCCAGCTGCTTATGACGCCAATTGCGGGCAAGTATGCGCATACCCTTAGCAGAAAGGTAGGCAGCTGCCGCTTCCTCTCCCAGTTGGCCTGTCTGCAGGTGTGTTGCAGTTGGTCGTACCGGAGTATCTGCTTCAGCCTGCGGGGTAGCCTTGTTTGTGGCTGGCGCGGCAGAGCGTTTCCGGTTTACCATAATGTATTTTGATCGTTGGCGTGCGGGGCCGTTGCAGGTTTTACCTTGGCAAAGGACAGCCGATGCATGCGGCAAGGCCCCAGCTCTTTGATGGCGGCGATATGTGCTGCAGTGCCGTAGCCTTTATGTCCCGCAAAACCGTATCCGGGGTATCGGGACTCCAGCGCGGTCATGAGCCTGTCACGGAAGGTCTTTGCCAGTACGGAAGCTGCCGATATTGCACGCACGCACCCGTCACCGCCGATGATGGCCTCCTGCGGAAGCTGCATTCCTGCAACAGACGAGAGCACTTGTTCCGGGATGGTTTTATCGCCGTCTACAGCCAGAAACGACGGTTGTTGCGGCAGGCGTTGGTGCATGGGAATACCGTTGCCGTTGCGCAGATGAAAAAGAGCGCGGCTCATGGCGTGATACGTTGCCTGCAGTATGTTGATGCGGTCAATTTCCCACGGCCATACAACGCCGATGCCCCAGCTGAGGGCACAGCACTTGATAGCTGGCTCAAGTGTCAGGCGCTTTTTTTCTGAAAGTTTTTTTGAGTCAGTCAGACCTGCAAGGGGGCCGGCAAGCGGGTCGGCGCCATCTTCCGGCAGGGGAGGCATGATAGTAGCCGCAGCAACGACAGGCCCGGCCAGACAGCCTCGTCCGGCTTCGTCAATGCCGGCAAAAAAGGGAGGGTACAGCGAGTCGCGCGGGCCTGAGGAGCCAGCTTGGAGTGCGGTTTCGGGCAGCAGAGACTGCTGGCTGCCGGCACCGGATGATGAGCCGGTGTCAGAACCGGGCTTCTTGCGGGCGGCCATAAGGGCGTATGTACGAAAAAAAGGGGGCGTGCCTAAGCAGCCCCCTTCTTGGCTTCGTATGACTACCAGGTCTTAAGCGGCTTAATACGAGCAGCTTTACCCTTGAGGTTGCGCAGGTAGTACAGACGGCTACGGCGTACGCGGCCCTGCTGCACAACTTCGATGTGGTCAATGAACGGGGAGTGCATGGGGAACACACGTTCCACGCCCACGCCGTTCGACATTTTACGAACGGTGAAGGTTGCGTTGGTGGTACCACGGCTAACGCGAATTACGTTGCCCTGGAAAACCTGAATACGCTCTTTTTCACCTTCGATAATGCGCATGTGTACTTTCACATTGTCGCCAGATTTGAACTTGGGGATGTCCAAGCGCATCTGTTCGAGTTCAATTTTCTTGATGATATTCATATTCGTGTCCCCCTTGGAACCTGATTTATCCGCAATAGGGAGTTTGCGTCCTGGTTTGAAACATTTCGGCACTGCCGTGGTCAGCCCTACAGGGCGTCGCCCAGCACCCTGTCCACAATAATCGCGGCTGCTGTACGCACCGATAGATGGTTGTATCCATCAAGTGACCGTATCGGCCGCAGGATGCCGTCACACTTTTCCAGCACATCCGGCGCCAGCCCGTGGGCCGTACCGAACAGAAGCAGCACTGGTTTTTCTCGCAGCATGTTGCGAACCGACTCGAATCCGGTATCGCCTGCGCCGCGGGCGCTGGTGGCGATGACCGTCGGCCGTTGCCCCGTGCGTTGCTCGATATCCGCAATGGCATCCTCTACAGTGGATACCCCGCGGACAAGGCGGAGTGCTGTACCCCTGTCGGGGTTTGCGCTTACACCCGGTCCGTCCGTCCAGTGCCGGAGCAGACCATCAAGCAGGCGTTTTTGGTCTTCAATCGGGGTGGTGATGTAGTAACCACCCAGACCAAACGTGCACGAACAGCGGCCTATATCGTGAATATCGAGATTTGTCAAAGATACGGCAACAGATTTATTTTCTTTATTTACAACAGGATAATGAACCAGTGCGCAGTATAAATTGCGTCCCGGTCTTTCTCTGTCGATTTTCCTTAGTGTTTTAAGGTCGTTATAGTCGATCTCTGCGTTGCATAAAATATCTGGTCTGTTGCGCAAAGTTGTTGTTAACGCCTGATCTCTGCGCCATCGGGCTATGCGGCCGTGGTCGCCGGACCGGAGTATCTCCGGCACTTCATGGCCCTCAAACACTTCGGGTCTGGTGTAATGGGGATATTCAAGAAGCCCTGAAGAAAAGCTTTCTTCTTCACCGGATTCTTCGTGCCCCATGTACCCCGGAACCAGCCTGCCTGTGGCTTCAAGTACCGCCATGGCTGCAGTTTCACCGCCGTTGAGAACAAAATCGCCCATTGAAACAGGCTCGATGGGAAAAATTGACTCAAGCCGTGCGTCGATGCCTTCGTAGCGGCCGCAGATTACGGTGACGTTTTCTTCTGCCGCAAGCTCTTTGGCAAGGGCTTGCGTGAAAGGACGCCCTTTAGGCGCCATAAGCAGAATTCGTCCCGCCTGCGGGAGGCTGCGCAGTGCATCGGCCAGCGGGCCGGGCATCATGACCATACCGGGGCCGCCACCATAAGGGCGGTCATCCACGGTACGGTGTTTGTCTGTAGTAAAGTCGCGCGGGTTTACGAAGTTGACATCGACAAGACCGTTTTCGCGTGCTTTGCCCATAAGGCCGCACGCGAGCGGGGAGTCGAAATACTCCGGAAACAGTGTGACTATGTTAAAGCGCATGCTTTGCCTTTGTAACGCCGGTCATGCCACGCTGCGCACAGCAGCGATGCCGCACGGCGTTACTTGCCGGAAAGATATAACTCCAGCAGGCCGGGCGGCGGGGTGATGCGTATGGTCTCTGACTCTAAGTCTATTTCGGCCACAAACTCTTCTGTGGCAGGAAAAAGCACTTCTTTGCCGTCGGGTGTTATTATCTCCCACACTTCCTGTTCAGGGGTGGGAGCCTGAAACGACTCCAGCGTTCCTACTGTGCTTCCGTCTTCGTCCAGTACGACGGTAAAGCCGAGGATGTCTTCGATGTATACTTCATCGTTATCCAGTTCCGGCAGTTCATCGTGCGGAATCAGCACGTTGTGCTGACGAAGCTTTTCAGCGGCATTTCTGTCTGCCACACCTTCAAGCAGCAGAAGCTGCGTACCGGAGTGGTTACGTGATGCCTTTACCTTGTAGGGAACGCATGGGCCTTTACCCGCCTGCAGAAAAACGCGTTCCTGCATGAGAAAAGGGGAGTCCGCGTAAGAAGTGACGCAGACTTCCCCCCGAAGTCCATGGGGCTTGGTGATCAAGCCAATCTGAACGTATTTGTCCATCTACGCTTTAGGCTTCCTTCATCCAGAGAGCGCTATTCCAGAATTTCCAGAACAGAACGCTTTCTGACCTTGGTGGAGGCAGCGCCGAGGATGGTGCGTATAGCACGGGCAGTACGCCCCTGCTTGCCTATAACTTTGCCGAGGTCTTCCTTCGCCACTTTCAGTTCGAGAACAGATGTCTGTTCACCTTCAACCTCGGTAACCACAACAGCATCGGGGTTATCCACAAGAGACTTGGCAATGTACTCGACGAGTTCCTTCAACATGGCTCACCTCCACTAGTGCTTCCACAGGATTAACAGCGTGAAAGAGGCGCTGCCGCGATAGACCGTTTTTCGGTTCTACTTCGACCGCGACTACTTCGCGTTCTTTTTCAGCAGAGCGCGTACGGTGTCGGTGGGTTCTGCGCCGCGATCAAGCCACTTCTGTACCTTGTCGTTGTCGATTTTAACTTCGGCGGGATCCACCATGGGGTTGTAAAAACCAAGGTAGTCCAAAGGACGGCCTTCACGACGAGCTTCGCTGTTGATAGCAATGATGCGGTAAAAAGCGCGTTTTTTGTTGCCCATACGGGTCAATCTAAGCTTAACGGCCATAATGACACTCTCCCATTATTTTATGGCATAATATGGTATTTGCGGGAAATCGCAAGGGGACACTCCCTGCGCTGGCCGCAATCTTACCTTTTTTTCTTGCCCTGTTTCTTTTTTTGTTTGTCTTTTTTGCGCTGATCTCTTTTTTTCTTCAGCTCTTGCTTGCTGGGACCGGAGGGCTGCATGCCATCCATTCCCGGCATACCGGGCATTCCGCCCATCCCGGGAAGTCCGCCCATGCCGGGCATTCCGCCAAGGGATGAAAGATCACCCAGCGCTGAAGGATCAGGCATTCCCTTGCCGCCCATGCCGGGCAGTTTGGGCATTTTACCTTTTTTCTTTTTACCGCCGCCCATCATCTGCTTCATCATCTGACGCATGCCTTCAAAGTTGGCCAGCAGTTTATCCACTTCTTTTACAGTGGTGCCGGAACCTTTGGCAATGCGTTCTTTGCGGCTGGTACTCATCAGGGCAGGCTGACGCCGTTCCTTCAGGGTCATGGAGTTGATAATGGCTTCGATGCGCGCCATTTCCTTTTCAGGAACCTGCATGTTGCCCAGCTTTTCGCGCAGGGCTCCCATGCCGGGAATCAGCTTCATGATACTTTCAAGAGAACCCAGTTTGCGCATGCGGCGCATCTGGGTAAGAAAATCTTCAAAGTCAAACTCGGCCCGCTGCATTTTGCGGCCAAGTTCTTCCGCCTCTTCTTCCTTGATGGTTGTCTGCGCCTTTTCAATAAGCGTCAGAACGTCACCCATGCCCAGAATACGGCTGGCGATCCGGTCGGGGTGGAAGATTTCAAGGTCGGAAAGCTTTTCGCCCATACCGACGAACTTTACCGACTTGCCGGTAACCGTCTTGATGGACAGCGCAGCACCGCCGCGCGCGTCACCGTCCATTTTGGTCAGAACAACACCGGTAATGTCGAGCTTTGCGTTAAACGCTTCAGCAACGGTAACGGCGTCCTGACCTGTCATGGCGTCAGCAACGAATAAAATTTCCTGCGGACCGACAGCCTCTTTGATGGCTACCAGTTCCTGCATCAGTGTTTCGTCGATGTGCAGACGGCCTGCGGTGTCAAGGATGACGACGTTGCACTGCTGCTCTTTGGCGGCTGCTACTGCGTTTTTGGCAATATCAACCGGATTCATCTGCACCGTGGAGTCGTATACGGGCATATCCAGCTGCGAGGCCAGCGTTTTCAGCTGGTCGATAGCAGCAGGGCGGTATACGTCTGCCGGCGCCAGATACGGACGCATGCTGTTTTTGCGCAGATGGTTGGCCAGCTTGCCTGTGGACGTGGTTTTACCCGAGCCCTGCAGGCCCACCATCATGATGACGTAGGGCTGCTTGCCGCGCAGGTCCAATCCCGTAGTCTCGCCGCCCAGCAGTTCCACCATCTCGTCGTTGACGATTTTGATGACCTGCTGTGCAGGATTAAGACCTTTAAGAACGTCCTGCCCAAGGCATTTGTCGCGTACACGGTCAATGAACTGCTTGACGACCTTAAAGTTGACGTCGGCCTCAAGCAGCGCAAGGCGAACTTCGCGCAGGCCTTCCTGCACGTTTTCTTCAGTTAACCGTTTCTGGCCGCTGAACTTCTTGAATACCGACGACAATCGATCGGAAAGCGTTTCGAACATGATAACCCCAAGTTAACAACGTAAGAGGCGATTCGTTAAGTGACTTCTACGCGGAAGTCAAGGATAGAGTTTGGCTTGCCCGCAGTGCCCCGTTGCGACGGGCTCCGTGTGTGTAGCGGAAAGTGCTGCTTTTACGCAAGGTCAGAGCGTACGCTTTGCTGCACGGAAGGATTCTGTCCTGTGGGGCTATCACATAAAGAAATGCACCCCGCAGTCGCAATAACTGCGGTTGTATCATCAGACAGGCCAGAGAGGATCATGCGCCTGACTGCGGCAGAAAACAATGATGCCTAACTGCGATAAAAGCAAACCGGCCGCCCTGATTGGGGCGGCTGGTGTTCATTGTTGGTTGGAAGGGGCCAAGCTGCAGAAACTGGCTGTGCAAATCTGCTTTTCCCTTGGTAGTGGGATGGAGACTTCCAGCCGCGGACTGTGCGCCAGAGAAATGCCTTCCACGTTTTTCAGGCTGTCATCAGACTGAACACTTTTCTGTGTTTTCAGCCTCCAGCTCTGCCCCCGGCAGTGTCGCGCACTCCTGAAAGACTCTGCGGGTGCAGGTCGCACATCTTTTCATATCAAGCTCCGGAACTATTTGGGCGATGGCTTCAGCCTTATCAGCATAAAGCGGTATTGACGGGCCGCACTGCATGCGTTCCATAGTTGCTTTTACGCCCGGGTTGGCGGAACACATATACAATTTGATTCCTGACGCCTGTAACAGTCTGCGTTCTTCAAAAATGGTTTCGCAGCCCGAGTAGTCGATAAAGTTAATGCCGCTGGCTATGATCAGTATATGATCCTGCCCTCGGTTTTTTTCTACAACCTCCTCCAGCTCTTCTGCCACATGCTCTGCCGCACCAAAGAAAAGCGAACCGTCGAGGCGGAGAATTTTTATCTGGGGGCACTCAGGGAGTGCACGGGTTTCCTGCCGGATGATGTGTCTGCTGCCGTCGATGATGACAGGGGCCATAGGCATGAAATGAGGATGAGTGGTGCGGTGCAGGTAAATAAGCAGCGAAAGAGCGACACCAGCAATAAGTGCAAATTCCAGCTTTACAGTAAGGGTGGACACCAGCGTGACCGCAAACACCAGCGGTTCGCCGCTGCCTGCACGCATGATGCGGCGGATATGTTCAAAGTCCAGCAGGTTCCAGGCTACAAGCATGATGACACCCGCCATGGCAGGTAACGGAAGGTACGCCGCGAGCCCGCCCATCAAAGATACCAAGCCGACCAGTAACAAAGCTGCAAAAATAGCAGAAAGAGGAGAGCGGGCACCGGCAGCATAGTTGACGCCGGTTCGGGTGAATGAGCCGGAGGATGCGTACGCTGAGAAGAAGCATCCCACGATGTTTGACAGCCCTTGTCCGATAAATTCCTGATTGTTATCGATGCGCTGATGCGAAAGCGTGCCTATGGAACGGGCAATGGAAACAGCTTCAGCCAGCCCCAGCATGGCCACGGCAAGGGCGCCGGGTAACAGCGTGCCCAACCGTTGCGGGTCAAACTCCGGCACGGAAAACGGCGGGATTGCCGCATGCAGTGCGCCTACCATGCGCACTCCGTTTTCTGCGCCGTCGATGCCCAGACAGACCAGTCCGCCGACTATCATTGCCACCAACATGGCGGGTAGCCTTTTATCTATGCTTCGTACCAGCAGTGCTGTTACAAATGTAGCCATAGCAATGGCTGCAGCATGCCAGCTGGCCTGAGGCAACATGCTGAACAATGCCCAGAGATCTTTAGGTAAAAAGCCGCTTCGCGGAATGGAGACTCCTGCAAAACCGCTCAATTGGCTTGCCGCGATAAGAATTGCAGCTCCTGTAGTAAATCCTGTCAGCACAGAGTGGGACACAAAGTTGACCACAGATCCCAGTCGGGCAGAGCCAAGAATGAATTGTATCAATCCCGCCAGCAGAGTCATGCTGAGAACCAGCCCGATGTAATAAGGCGTTCCTGCCGTAGCCAGCTCGCTGACATTGGAAAAAATGACCAGAGAGATAGCTGTAGTCGGTCCGGAGACAAGGTGCATGGATGAGCCGAACAGTGCTGCAATGATGGCCGGAACAATGGCTGTGTAAATGCCGTATTCAGGGGGCAGCCCTGCCAGCGTGGCAAAGGCGACACCCTGCGGCAGAACGATGATAGCGCCTGTCAGCCCTGCCAGAAGGTCGGCGCGTGCGCTTTGCGGAGTGGTTTTGGGCAGCCAGCTTAAAAAAGGCAAAAACGTTGTGATGCCGGATTTCATTATGCGAATGCTCCGTTTATGAGCTTGTGGTTAGCTGAATGTGGTGCTTGATTATCCTGCGTATCATAATGCCGGATTATCTACTATAGCGGCATGATGCGCGTGATTCAATAATCTATGAAGATTAATTGCACATTATGCCGGCTGTGCCGGATGAATCGTAGTGCCGGTGGCATGTGGCGTGTATGTAGCGTGTTCACTGGACAACAGAACCGGTATTGCCTATCGGATTGTGGTTGAGTCTGAAAAAACAGCCGTTTTGCAACGGCCAAGCTTTACGACAGTACGAGGTGGACATGTCGCTTATTTCCGCAGAAATCACAGGATACCTTGAAAAATCATCTTGGATTCGTAAGATGTTCGAGGCCGGAATTGCACTGAAAAAAGAATTTGGTGAAGACGCAGTGTGCGACTTCAGTCTTGGAAACCCTGACCTGCCTGCACCGCCTGCCGTGGGCGAAGCGTTGCGTAAGGTTGCAGATAATGCCGATAAACCATTTGCTTTCGGGTATATGCCGAATGGTGGTTTTCCGTGGGCTCGCGAAGCCTTGGCAAAGCAGGTTTCTGAAGAACAGGGTTATGCTGTGGAAGCTGGCGATCTGTTGCTTTCCTGCGGCGCAGCTGGTGCGCTGAATGCTTTCTTCCGCGCGGTGCTTGAAGCCGGTGACGAAGTGATCGCCGTTGCGCCGTTCTTTGTTGAATACGGCTTTTATGTATCTAATCATCGCGGTGTGTTTAAAACTGCCATGAGCCGCCCTGATACCTTTGAGCTGGATATTGATGCCGTTGAGGCTCAGATTACTGTCAAAACCCGTGTGCTTATCATCAATTCGCCCAACAACCCCACCGGCGTGGTGTACAGCAAGGAAGAACTTGAAGCTCTCGGCGCCATGCTGGAGCGTAAAAGCGCAGAAAACGGTCGTCCCATCTTCCTGATTTCTGACGAACCTTATCGCTTCCTCGCGTTCGATGGTATCACCGTGCCCAGTGTGTTGCCCATCTATCCTTATAGCGCAGTTGTCAGCAGCTTTTCCAAAAACCTGTCTCTGGCTGGCGAGCGTGTGGGCTACATCTGCCTGTCGCCGCGTATGGAAGAGCGCGCAATGCTGATGGGTGCTCTCACATTGACCAACCGCATTCTCGGCTTCGTCAACCCGCCTGTAATCGGTCAGCATATTATGGCGCATGCACTCGGCTTTCAGGTGGACGTTGACGTATATGCCCGCCGCAGAGATGCTATGGCAGAAGTGCTTGCCGAGGCTGGCTATGAATTCAGCATGCCTAAGGGGGCCTTTTACTTCTTCCCCAAGGCCCCCGGTGGCGACGATGTAGAGTTCTGCCGCGTGCTGATGGAAGAGAAGGTACTGGCAGTTCCCGGTTCCGGTTTTGGCGGTCCCGGTTATTTCCGCCTGACCTTCTGCGTTGGCGAAGAGGTCATCCGGCGCAGTGCTGCAGGATTTGCCAAAGCCATTGCAAAGTTTAAATAGCGCTGCGGATTGTCTGAAAATGATGAGGCCGGAACTTTTGGGTTCCGGCCTTTTGTTTTTTGCCTTTCAGGGGTGATTATTTGTTGAGCGGGCGCTCTTTTGTGCAGATGTCCGTCAAGTCAATGCGGACAAGTGCCGTGACTCGCATCATGTCTGAGAGCGATCTGTCCTCAATGTTGAAATGGCGAAGAATACAACGCATGGCTTCCGAACGTTCTTTCTCATCGGTCAGAACATGTGCCGTTCCCGATGCCATCAGGCTGGAGAACGCCGAAGTCGCTTTGCATGCCGGGGCTGTTGGTCCTCCATCGTCAAACTGCATATGGCTGACCACCGTAACCCACACGGCTGGGTTGGCAGTCAGAATTTCAAGTTTTTTGCCCTCCAGTGCGCAATGGAAAAACAGTGATGTCCCATCATGGCCGTAGTTAACGGGGACTGCGTAGGGAGAGCCGTCCGGCGCTACCATTGAGATAATGCAGTGGCTGCCGGCTGCTAAAATGGCATTGATGGATTCGGGACTGGTCGTTTCTCGTTTGTGCAGGCGCATGGGCTTTCCTTTGTGATGTTCGGGTAGAAAAAAGGCGACACCGTTGGGTGTCGCCTTACTTGCTTTTGGGCGGAATCAGAAGGGTTCCTGCTCCATACGAAGTCTGTTGAGCCTGTTTTTGGCAAACTGGCGCTCCACAGTGTAGCGGTTTTTCAACTGGAGCGCTTCGTGGATTTCTTTGGCAAAGAATACGCCGTTTTTGAAATCTTCAGACGCGCGGAGTTTGGCGATGGTTTCATCCATCGTTTCCAGCTGCTTATTGTAGCTTGCTATAAGGGCTTCAACATCCGGAATATTATCCGGCAATGATTCGTCTGCGAGCAGGTTTGTCTCCATCGGGTGACTCCTTGGGTTTGCGCTTCATATTCGGATTGGGAAGGCCGTTGTAAAGCAGCCAGAAGGAAGGCATCAGGTCTGTTATGACACCGGGGTTGGCAATGCGCAGACCGGCGGCGTAGGGACGTTTGAAGGCTGCCAGTGCGTATGCCATGGCCCACCAAGCGTCAGGGCAGGTCCACGGGGCCGGCATCTGGGGTTTGCCTTCGGGTTTGGTCAGAGTGTCGCCTTCTGCATTCAGTCCCAGACGGGTGAGAAAGCTGTCAGCACCTTCGCGGAATTCCGGCAGGTCTGCCAGTGCACGCTCAAGGCCGGGAAGAGTGCAGGAACCGGAAGCCGTTGCGCAATGTGACGCCAGCGCCAGCGCCAGCGGGCGCAACTGCGCGGGAAGGGCTGTCAGATTTTTGCCTTCCGTCAGTGTTTCAAGAGCGCAGTCTCCGGTTGCAGCACTGCGAACGCCTTCTTCGACGTTCTTGGCTGTGATGCCAGCGGCTTTCAACAGTGCTTCGGCATCATCCATGCCATGCAGGTTGCTGTTCCAGCCGCCGCCAAGCTGTACGTAGCCCTGAGTGAATGCGGGCAGCGCAAGAATGTATGAGGCCAGAAGCGGATCAATATCAAGCGATGTTTCAGCAGGAACGGAAGGCAGACCGGGACTGACGGACAGAGTGTCTTCGTGCAACTGAACGTCTGCACCGGAAGCCTTGAGAGCAGGCAGAACTGCACCCAGAACAGTCTGGCGATGCGGCGAGTCGCTCAGATCAATCGAAATGTTCACGCCCCATGCGGGGGCGGCCAGCAGCAGAGCCGTCAGACCTTCCTCCGGCAGTGCGGCGGGAACCTTGACGCTGTCGGGCAGCATGCCTGCGCTTTCAAGGCGCAGCGGAAGTCCGTTGGACTTGGGAATCATATGGGCAATGCGTGCGCCGAGAGAAGGCAGAAAGTGACGCAGAGGAGTCAGGTCTGCCAGCTTCAGTTGGTGTCCGCCGGTAAATTTGACCATGCCGGGGTGGGGCAGTGCCAGAAACGCAAGCAGGTATGCGTTGAACGTTTCATCACCGGCAAAGACTACTTTGTCGGAAAAGTCGAGACCGGAGCCTTGCTTGCTGATAATGCAGTCGCCTTCCCAGGAAAGTTTTGCGCCGGACTGGTTCAGAGCTTTGACCAGATCAACGACAGGGTCGGTAATGACCACGTTGGCAATACGCGACGCAGCACCAGCGGCAGCGGCAAGAGCAATCCAGATGCGAGCCTGAATAGCGGAACCGGGACCTGCGATATTGACAGATACAGGGCGCTGCTGAGGGGCAAGGTTGAAGTCGGATCTGGTGTCTTCTTCTTTGCGCTCGGCAAGGTCGAGCTCCTGTAGCATGGAAAAAAGCTGGCGCAGCAGACGCTGGTCACCTGTATAGTGTGCCGAGGTACGTTCCCAGGCGAGTCTGATTTTCTTTTCGTTATTTACTTCGTCTGTACCCGTGCCTTCACGTTTGGGACGGCGGGTTTTGGCTACCAGCCTGCAACGATAACTAAGCAGGCGGAAAAGTTCCTGATCCAGATCGACAATCTCTTCAACAAGAGACCGGCGATGCTTGGGACGGGGTGAGTCATTATGCATTATAAGCCTTCCGGTAGGTAATATGTGGCGTTCCCCTAGCGTGAATTGCGAAAGGGAGCAAGTCTATTCTGTCATGAAGTGGTGCTCCGGGGAACATAAATATAAGAGAGTCGCAACCGATGGTTGCAAGTGGCTATGTGCAAGTGTTCACAATCTTGGTTTTGAGGCGGCTGCAGAGCGAAGCGAAAAGAAGAATCAGCCCCGTAAGTGGCGATTGTGAAACGGGCTAGTGAAAAAATGCGTAAATTAAGCGGAAAACGGCTCAGCAGGGTTGAATCATTTAGATAATAAGGGTAAATGGCACTGAACCCGACCGACAAACTTGTTCACAAGCTCTTTGTGAGAGGGTAGGATAACCGTTTTTTTGCTGTATTTTCTACAAAATTAAAATGGTTGTGAAAAAAAAGAACAAGTCTGTTGACAGCGCAAGGGGAGCTTTGTTAAATATCTCACAAGCGCACGGGCCAACGAATTCGTCAAAGTCTCCGTTAGGCACGGTGCTGGCCCGGAAGGCGGGATGGATTCCTGCTTTTCGTGCCTCCATCGAATCCAGATGGATCCGTTTTCGGAGAAAGGCCAAACAGGTTAAACCCTTAATTCCGTTTGTGTTGGAGGAATAGGTATGCCGACTTATGTTGATCCGTCCAAGTGTGATGGATGCAAGGGTGGTGAAAAGACCGCTTGCATGTACATCTGCCCCAACGACCTCATGATCCTGGACCCTGAAGAAATGAAGGCTTACAACCAGGAACCCGAGGCGTGCTGGGAGTGCTACTCCTGCGTAAAGATTTGCCCGCAGGGTGCCATCACCGCCCGTCCCTACGCTGACTTCGCCCCTATGGGCGGTACCAGCATCCCCATGCGTTCCGCTGATTCCATTATGTGGACTGTTAAGTTCCGTAACGGCAACGTGAAGCGCTTTAAGTTCCCGATCCGTACCACCCCTGAAGGCTCCATCAAGCCCTTCGAAGGTAAGCCCGAAGCTGGTAGCCTCGAAGACGAACTGCTGTTCACCGAGACCACTCCTCTGGTTAAGCCCGAGACTGCTCTTGGTCAGAAGTTTGATGTTGCTGAGGCCGACAAGGCTGCTGAATTCAAGGCTTCCGCTGTTTAAGCTCGGATTTGGAACTCACGTTTTTTCCCATTAAGGAGAAAATATCATGCCGATGATTCCCGTTAAGGAACAGGTGAAGGGTGTGGCTATCGCCGAGCCCACCATCAAGGAACACGACGTTGACATGCTTCTCGTCGGTGGCGGTATGGGTGCTTGCGGTACCGCATTTGAAGCCATCCGCTGGATGGAAAAGTACGCCCCTGAACTGAAGATCCTGCTGATCGACAAAGCTGCTCTGGAGCGCTCCGGTGCAGTTGCTCAGGGTCTGTCCGCTATTAACACCTACCTTGGTGACAACAGCGCTGACGACTACGTACGCATGGTTCGTACCGACCTTATGGGTCTGGTTCGCGAAGACCTTATTTTCGACCTCGGCCGTCACGTTGACGACTCCGTACACCTCTTTGAAGAGTGGGGCCTTCCCTGCTGGATCAAAGACGCTGACGGTCACAACCTCGACGGTGCTGCCGCTAAGGCTGCAGGCAAGTCCCTGCGCAACGGCGATGCTCCCGTTCGTTCCGGCCGCTGGCAGATGATGATCAACGGTGAATCTTACAAGAACATCGTTGCTGAAGCTGCTAAAAACGCTCTGGGCGAAGACCGCATCATGGAGCGTATCTTCATCGTTAAGCTGCTGCTCGACGCTAACATCGAGAACCGCGTTGCCGGCGCTGTAGGTTTCGACCTGCGTGACAACGTTGTTCACATCTTCCGCACCAACGCTATGCTCGTTGCTTGCGGTGGCGCTGTTAACGTGTACAAGCCCCGCTCCACCGGTGAAGGTATGGGCCGTGCTTGGTACCCCGTATGGAACGCAGGCTCCACCTACACCATGTGTGCACAGGTTGGCGCTGAAATGACCATGATGGAAAACCGCTTCGTTCCCGCTCGTTTCAAAGACGGTTACGGTCCGGTTGGCGCATGGTTCCTGCTGTTCAAAGCTAAAGCTACCAACTTCAAGGGTGAAGACTACTGCGTAACCAACCGCGCCATGCTGAAGCCCTACGAAGATCGCGGCTACGCAAAGGGTCACATCATCCCCACCTGTCTGCGTAACCACATGATGCTGCGTGAAATGCGTGAAGGTCGTGGTCCCATCTACATGGACACCAAGACTGCACTGCAGAACACCTTTGCTACCATGACCCCCGCACAGCAGAAGCACCTCGAGTCTGAAGCTTGGGAAGACTTCCTTGACATGTGTGTTGGTCAGGCTAACCTCTGGGCTTGTATGAACATCCAGCCCGAAGAAGTTGGTTCGGAAATTATGCCTACCGAGCCCTACCTGCTTGGTTCGCACTCCGGTTGCTGCGGCATCTGGACTTCCGGTCCCGACGAAGAGTGGGTACCCGAAGACTACAAGGTTCGCGCTAAAAACGGTAAGGTCTACAACCGTATGACCACCGTTGAAGGCCTGTGGACCTGCGCTGACGGTGTTGGCGCTTCCGGTCACAAGTTCTCCTCCGGTTCGCACGCTGAAGGCCGTATCTGCGGTAAGCAGATGGTCCGCTGGTGCCTCGACCACAAGGATTACAAGCCCGCCATCGCTGAAAAGGGTGAAGATCTTGCTAAGCTGATCTACCGTCCTTACTACAACTATCTGGCAGGCAAAGACGCTTCTACCGACCCCGTGGTGAACCCCGAGTACATCACTCCCAAGAACTTCATGATGCGTCTTGTTAAGTGCACCGACGAATACGGTGGTGGTTGCGGTACTTACTACACCACTTCCCAGGCTGCTCTTGACACCGGCTTCCATCTGCTGGATATGCTGGAAGAAGACTCCCTCAAGCTGGCTGCTCGTGACCTTCACGAACTGCTTCGCTGCTGGGAAAACTACCACCGCCTGTGGACCGTTCGTCTGCACATGCAGCACATCTCCTTCCGCGAAGAAAGCCGTTACCCCGGCTTCTACTACCGTGCAGACTTCATGGGTCTGGACGATTCCAAGTGGAAGTGCTTCGTTAACTCGAAGTACGATGTGAAGGCCGGCACCACCAAGGTGTTCAAGAAGCCTTACTACCAGATCGTTCCTGTTTAATCAGGCGCGCTAGTTACAGGGGGCGGTTGCAGCCGCAACCGCCCCTTTTTTACCCCCCACCCCAGACGGTCTGAGCCGGGGCAGTAAGCGCCGCTTATTGTCTGGGCTTAGGCCGTTTTGATTAAAAAGGCCCTAAAAACCGTAGGGAGGATTGCTCCAATGTCGAACTCCATACTTGTCGTCGGAGGCGGGTTTAGCGGGCTTACGGCCGCTCTAGAAGCCGCTGAAGTCGGCTATGAAGTGTTCATCGTCGAGAAGACCCCATTTCTTGGCGGACGGGTCATGCAGCTCAGTAAATATTTCCCAAAGCTCTGCCCGCCGTCCTGCGGACTGGAAATTCAGTACCAGCGCATCCGCAACAACCCTAAAATCAAATTCTTTACGCAAGCCAGTGTTAAGTCCGTCAAGGGCGAAGCCGGGAATTACACCGTAAAGGTAGCCATTGAGCCGCGCCACACTGCTCCTTACAGTGCAGACCTCGGCCTTTTGGCTTCTTCGCTGGAAGGGGAGACCACCAGCGATTTCGATTTCGGCCTTGCCAAGCGTAAGCCGCTGTACCTCAGCGCTCCTTTCGCATTCCCCAACCGTTTCGTACTGGACAAAGAAGCTCTTACCAAAGCTGACGAGTTGAAAGTCGGGCGCTCGGCTGCTGTGGATATGAACGAGTCCGGTCGCGAAATCGAACTTGAAGTCGGCTCCATCGTTCTGGCAACCGGCTGGAAGCCTTACGATGTGACTCGCCTGAGCAATCTTGGCGCAGGTCAGATTCCTAACTGCGTGACAAACATGCAGCTTGAGCGTCTTGCCGCAGCCGGTGGCCCCACCGACGGCAGCATTAAGCGCCCGTCTGACGGCAAGGCTCCTAAAAAGGTCGCCTTTGTCCAGTGTGCCGGTTCGCGTGACCAGAGCCACCTGAACTACTGTTCCTACATTTGCTGCATGGCTTCTCTGAAGCAGGCAACGTATGTTCGTGAGCAGTTCCCCGATGCCGAAGTAACCATCTACTACATCGATCTGCGTACCCCCGGCCGTTACGATAAGTTTATGCGTAAGGTCCGCGCTGATGAAAAAATCAAGCTCGTCAAGGGCAAGGTTGCCGGTGTTGAGGAAGATGCAGCTTCAGGCGATGTAATCGTCGAAGTGGAAGACGCTGTTAAGGGCGAAAAGAAGAAGGTGCGGTACGACATGGTAGTGCTGGCTACCGGTATGCAGCCCACTCTTGCTGGCGAAAAGCTGCCCATTGACGTTCCTGTTGATGAAGACGGCTTCATCATCGGCGGAGAAGAAAAGGGCATCTTTGCTGCGGGCTGTGCCAAAAAGCCCCTCGATGTCATGAGATCCGCCCAGTCCGGCACGAGTGCCGCACTGCAAGCGATTCAAACGGTGAAGGGGAGGTAGCGAGTAATGGCCAAGAACATAGGCGTATATTTCGATAAGTCCAACATCGGCGCCGGACTTGACCTGGACGCGCTTTCCGATGTGGTGACGAATAAGTTCGGCGGCTCCTGCCCTGTCGTGAAGGTTTTCCCCGTACTGGGTGCAGAATCTGCCCGTCAGGAAATTCGTCAGGATATCGCTGAAAACGAACTCGACGGCGTACTGATCGTCGGTTCGTCGCCCCGCGTTGACTGGGATTTGTACCGCTTTGAAGGCGTAACTGTAGAACGCGTTAACCTGCGTGAGCAGGGCGTGCTCGGCTACGGTGCCAAAGTAGAAGTCGATGAAGATGCCGAGGCCGATGAAGAACTCTTCAAGGTAGCAGCTGACTACGTTCGTATGGGCGTTGTGAAGCTGACTAAAATGGAAGAGGCCGGCGGCGGTGAAGTGGAAAGCGTTCGTACCATTATGGTGCTTGGTGGCGGCTGGACAGGTCTTACCGCAGCCGTGAACGCCGCTAACTCCGGTTACGACGTTATTCTGGTGGAAAAAGAAGGTGAGCTTGGCGGTCGTGCCAAGGGGCTGCTGAAAACAGTGCCCCTTAAGTACCCCTTCACCGATGTTCACGACACCGGCATCGAGCAGAAGATTGCTGCGGTACAGGGTAATGACCGTATTAAGGTTCTTACCTCTGCCGTGGTTAAGAAAGTTTCCGGTCAGCCCGGTGCCTTTACTGCAAAAGTAAAGACAGCCGGCGGCACCGAAGAGTTCGCAATCGGTTCCATCGTTCTGGCAACCGGCTGGCAGCCCATGGCTACCAAAGCAATGGCCCCCATGGGTTACGGCTCGCTGGAAGGCGTTGTTACCGCTGCTGAATTTGAGAAGATGGCAAAAGAGGGTACCCTCTCTGCCAAGCGTGTTGCTTTTATTCTGAACACCGACCTCGTTGATGGCGGCGATATTTACGCGCCCATCTGTGATGAAGAGTGCAAAGAAGCTGAAGCGAAAGAAGTAGAAGAAGGCGAAGAAGAAAGCACCTACGAACACAAGGACCTTGAGTCTGTTCGTCATCTGCCTTACTCCAACGCCATCAGCAGCGTAGTTGCCCTGAAACAGGCCGGCTACGTGTGCGATAATAATGAAGACGGTCAGGCCTTCATCCTGTACGACTCCATGGTTGTGCAGGGTATCCACGAGCGCTTCTATAAGGCAGCTCAGGACAAATTGGGCGTGATGATGTCCAAGGCCGTGATCACCGGTATCACTCAGGCTGAAGACGGTGGTCTGCTGGTTGCCGCATCCGACACCCTTATGGGTGAAGATGTGGAAATCAAAGTGGACATGGTTGTTCTGCCTACCGGTATGGTTCCGTCTACCGCAAAAGATCCGGTTGTATGGTTCGACTACCGTCAGGGTCCGAACCTGCCTGACCTTGATCTTTTTGACGGGTACGCAGATTCTAACTACATCTGCTTCCCTTATGAAACCCGTCGTACCGGCCTGTATGCAGCAGGTTGTGTGCGTCAGCCCATGATGCTGGACGCTGCCGAAGAAGACGCCATCGGCGCCACCATGAAGGCAATCCAGTGCATCGAATCCGCTAACCGCGGTATGGCTGTGCACCCCCGTTCCGGCGACCTTTCTTACCCCATCTTCAACTTCGTGCGCTGCACCCAGTGCAAACGCTGCACAGAAGAGTGCCCGTTCGGCGCGCTGGATGATGATGAAAAAGGTACGCCGAAGCCCAACTTCAGCCGCTGCCGCCGCTGTGGTACCTGCATGGGTGCATGCCCGGAACGTGTTATCTCGTTCGCTAACTACAACATTGATCAGATCGGTTCTATGATCCGTGAAATTGATGTTCCGGACGATATGGCTGCTGAAGGCCCCCGTGTAATTATCCTTGCCTGCGAAAACGACGCGTATCCTGCTCTGGATATGGCGGCACTTCGCGGCCATCATTGGAGCCCTTACGTTCGTATTATCCCCGTTCGCTGCCTTGGCTCGGTCAACGCAATCTGGGTTGCTGACGCCATGTCCAAGGGTATTGACGGCGTAATGATGCTGGGCTGCAAATACGGTGACGACTACCAGTGCCACTTCGTCAAGGGCTCTGAAATCTGCAACCGTCGTAAAGAAAACATCGCTGAGACTCTGAACCGTCTTGGTGTTGAGCCTGAGCGCGTAGAGCAGTTTGAAGTTGCTATCGATGAATACGACAAGTTGCCCGGCATGATCGACGAGTTCATGAACATGATCCTTGAAAAGGGCCCCAACCCGTTCAAGGGTTACTAGGAGGAGATGGAAGATGGCTCAGCCTGTACGAATCGAACCCGATCTTCAGTTTGTAAAGGAGTTGCAAGCTGTTGGTGGAGAGTCGCTGAAAAAATGCTATCAGTGCGCCACCTGCAGTGTCGCGTGTCCCATCTCCCCGGCAAGCAACCCTTATCCTCGTAAGGAGATGGTTTGGGCTTCCTGGGGCATGCGCGACAAGCTGCTCAATAACGTTGACATCTGGCTTTGTCACAACTGCGGCACCTGCTCTGACCTGTGCCCCCGTGGTGCAAAGCCCGGAGACCTGCTGGCAGCCCTGCGTAACATGGCTTACCAGCGTCTCACCAAGCCCTCTATAGTGGGTAAGTGGATGAGCTCTCCGAAATACTTGCCCATCCTGTTCGGTATTCCTGCTGTATTGTGGGCCGTAATCTGGATGATCATGGCAAGCGTGAACGGCTCGGTTATTCCCGAAGGCCAGATCGTTTTCGGTAAGCTGTTCCCCGGAGATTACACGATTGACCCCCTTTTCATGCTGACCTTTTTCACCATGGTGGGGATTTTCTGGAAAGGAACCAAAAATCTGATTGCTTCGTTCCAGCCTGAAGGCAAGACCCTGATGCTCGGCAAAACCAAGCACTGGACTCTGCACCTTCTGGACGTGCTCAGAGAAGAAATCCTGACCCATTCCAAGTTCAAGGATTGCGGCGACGACAGATCTGACCGCAAGGTCGGGCACATGGCTGTATTTTACAGCTTCCTGATCCTGATGGTTGTCACTGGCATTGTCGCTGTCGGCCACTGGGGTGGCAAAGTTATCCCCGCGATAGCTATCCATACCCCTATGCCGCTGACGTTCCCTGTTAAGATTCTGGCCAACATCGGTGCAATCATGCTGGTTGTAGGTCTGGCTATTCTTACCTACCGCCGTCGCCAGCAGGATCCCAGCAAGACCAAGTCTAACTACTACGACTGGTATCTGCTTAATGTGATCTGGTTTGTTACCCTGACCGGTATCGGCTCACAGCTGTTCCGCCTTGCGGATATCGCTCCCGTGGCATACTTCGTCTACTACCTGCACCTTGTGTCTGTCTGGATGCTGTTCGCATACCTACCCTGGTCCAAGCTGGGCCATCTGGTATACCGTACCGCAGCCCTGACCTATGTGCGGATGATGGGCCGTCGCTAGTCACGCAACGGGGTGCTTGCGGGCACCCCGATAAAGAACGATAAAACTTTTCCTTGAAATAGGAGGCAGAAATGTCTGACGAAGCTCGCAGAGTATTTAAAATGGAGACGATCCTCGGCCTTATCGCCGGTAAGCGCGGTGCCGATATCTCCGACCTGCTTGGGTTCCTTTCCCAGCGCGACCTTTCCGAAGTAGAAGAAGGCGCTGTTGCTCCCATCGCAAAAGGTTGGCTGTACAGCCTGCATCCCGACTTCATGAAGTCTGAATTCTCCGAGACCGATGTTTTCGAAGAGTGGGCTGCCAAAGAAGCTGGTCGCCTTGGCGACAATGTTTCGCTGGAAGCAATTCCTGCTAACCAAATGGCCGGCATCTCTGCCGTGCTGGACAAAATGGCTGCTGATGTTGCTGAAAATGCAGCTCAGGCTGCTGAACTGGCAGCTGCAAAGGCTGAAGTTGCCGAACTTGCTCCCTTTAAGGCTCAGGCTGAAAAGCTGGAAAAGCAGGTTGCAGACCTGCAGGGCAAGCTGGAAGCAGCTCAGACTGACGCTGCTACCGCCAAGAAAGAACTGGCAGGATTCAGCGGTAAGGTTGCCATTAACGAAACTGAAATTGAATCCAGCGTTAAGGACATCGTTTCCCGCGCTGTGAAAGATGCTCTGAAGGCTCTGCCCGTTGGCGCCGCTGCAGGTGCAGTTGCTGCTGACGCAGTAGCAGAAGACGCTCCCGCAGGTTTTGACGAGCCTGAAGAACCCAGCGTTCCCGATAGCTTCGGCTTCGGCGCTTCCGGTTCCGACGGCGATGGCTTCGGTTTCTAAGCTATCAGGATAGAATCCGGAAACGGATTGTAATACCCTACGGTTGGCCCGGCTGCTTATGCGGTCGGGCCTTTTTTCATAATATACTGCTGGGGAGGCGGGATATTTCTATTTCTTTGGGGTACGAAGCCATTGTCTTTTGGATAAGAGGAACTGAAAGAGGCGCAGGATTGCATCAGCTTGTAACCGTGGGTATTATCTTGGATTAGGCCAAGTGTAATCCGTAATGTGGTTAATTTTCTTGTGGCTGCTTAATCTTGCGACGTGTTTGGCCTAAAAGTCGACTGAGTGCTTTCTCCATGCCGTTATAACAACGTATACTAACTCCGCTGCTAAAAAAATGTTACGCGGGGCGTAGTCGGTTCCCGCAACATGTTCATGGTGCAGCTCTTTGATCTCATACAATTGCGATGCTGAACTGTGGCAAAACTCTTTATCTGTCCATTCAGAAGACTACGGTCAGGTGGTGCTAATCTGGATACCTTGTTAGTCAGAAAGACATAGCCAGAGCTGTCTTTGAAGTTTTGCTGAAGTGGATGATAATGCGAATGACGAGTTGCTGTTTGAAATGAAACAAGCCCGACATGGTATCATGGCGGGCTTGATTTTTTTGTACGCTATTGCAGTCTGTCTGTGGGGGCCGGAGTTGTTTGTACGCTTTCTATAAGGTATTCGCGTGATTGGAGTAAGCTGTTGTGTAGTTCTAGCCGTCGCTGCACGGACAGGCGGATAAACTCCGGCTTGTTTACCAGATCAAGTAGCTGGTCCATCTCCATTTGTATCCTCTGGATACGCTCAAAGGGTATGGTTTGCTGAGAACCGGTCCGCACTGCAAGTTCTGTAAGACTGCGTAACTCAACTGCTAATCTCCGGATTGTTGCCGGTGCAATACGGTCTGCGTATTTTTTACGCTCCCGCAGCTCTTTAAAAAAGGCTTTTATGCGCGTGAACATGGCAACTCCAGATGTTTCTTACTTAGCCTATGGTTCCCATTATTGTCTGAACAGACATTACAGTAAAGATCGTCATCAAGAGATATACAGGTAATACTGCAAAAATAGCCTTACCCCAGCCGATACGGTGCCCGTGCTTGATACCGATAAGCGTAAGTACCAGGTACCAGAACGGGCCGACGATCTGGCTGAAGAATGGGAACAGGGCCAGTATACCAACCGCGTTGGAATAGGCAATTACTCTAAACGTAGTGACAAAGCCGCCTTTGTCTGCACCGACAAGGCGCAGGAATGTCTGGTACAGGCCTGAGAACAAAATGAGTTTTACCACCATTAAAAGAATAGCCATCAGCAGCATTGAAAGGCTGCCTGAAGCCTGAACCATTTCATTGAACAGACCGGCAAACGGGCTTGCAGCAATCTCTTCATGATTCATGCGCGCCAGAGCAAGGAACCAGCCGCGAGTGGCAATCTCGTCGAAAATGCCCGTGAGCAGGTAGAACGTAATCGGGGCGGTAATGGTCAGCCCCGGCCTCATTGAAGCAAAAAAGCGTGCAGGCGAAAAAAGTACCCGTTTGACGGTTTCAATGAAGGAAGGGAAGAAACCGTATCTGTCGGGCCATTCCCAAGGAATATCCTGTGGTTCAGGCCTGTTCAGTCTGTCTTGCAAGTCAGCCGGAATAGATGAGGGTTCGTCTTCCAGAACTATCCTGCGGCTGCCGTCTTCCTGCTGTTCCTGTGTCGTCTGGGTATCGGACCAGTATTCGTCAGCATTTTTGCGTGGTTCGTGATGGCCGACTGAGTCTTCAGTGCGCCCAGCGCCAAAAGGATCGCTTTTAGCAGCATGGTGAGCGTCTACGATGTCTTTAAAGTCATTTTTTGCTACCGGACGCTCTTCGCGTTCAGCGGGAGTGGGCGTAGCTGCTTCAGTATCAGTGTACGCTTCTGCCCGCGGCTGGAACGGCGCAGCCGCATCGCGCGACTCTGTTACTGCAGTCTGTTCAGCCTGTTGGACGGGCTCAACCGGGGCCGTTTCCGTAACTGTGGGCACTTCATTTGTCGGACGGGGGGCAGGCTTTGACTCTATGCTACCGATATTATCAATGACAGTGTGTGCGTTTACACGCTGTTCTTGAACATTCGTAGCCCCTTCAACTTCTGCAGTTTCCGTAGCACGCTCAGTCTGGCGGGCTGATTCAGCCGGATCTACCGGAGCCTTTTGTATGGATTGTTGCGGTGACTCTTTCTTATCGCCGAGCGAGGCAATGTCATTCCATATGTCGCCGGATTGGGGCATGCTTCCACGCTCAGGGCGCGTGGAGATTGCTTTGTCCGTAACATCGGGAGACGGAGAGGGGGTTACTGTCTGTGCCTCAGGCTGATCCGGATCCGGCTCAAGTGTAAACTCATCCGGCAGAGCAAAGTCTCTGAAGCGGAACCGGTGCCTGCACTTCGGGCAGGTAGCTAGTGCGGCCGTCGGCGGTATTTTTGTTTCATCAACGTAACGTGTGAACTGACATTCGGGACAGCGTATCTGCATGGAAAAACCTCAAAGGATGATATCGAATCAGTGTATGTTGGGAAGCAAGTCAAATCAAGAAGTGAGACATCAGGTTTTATCCGTTTTGATGGAATAACAACAGATGATCTGTTTTGTAATGACTTGTAAGGGAACGGAAAAATTGTGTTGGTAATGAAGGATACTTGTTGTTAAGCCTATGCTGCCTGTGTCCGGCGGCGGCATCAAAAATTTGTAACTTTTGTGCCAGCATGACCTCGTCTTTGTAAAGGCGTGAAAAATGTTCGATAGGAAGTGCCGGTGCAATGGCAAGCTTACCTGTGGTTCCTGTAATAACTTCATGCACGGGGCGCGTGAATGCAAGTGTAGGGCAGGCGCGCAACAGGCGAAGCTGCATATCGGGCCATAACCCGAAACCTGCCAGTACATGCTCCTCATCGGGCCAATAGGTTTGGCGCGGGAATAATACTCCGCCGATGTTCTGCTCATCAGCTTTTTTCATTATGGCTGAAACTCCCTGCCATTGTTCACTTGTCAGTCTCTCGTCACCATCAATAAAAAAAAGCCACTCACCGGAGACGTATTGCAGCACTGCATTGCGCTGGGCAGCAAAATTTCCCTGCAATGGTCTGGCGTATTGCCTTACAGTGCATGCGGTTTTCGGAGCATATGCGGGAATTGTTTCTGCATCCCATAAAATGACGACTTCGCGTGCGTCAGGCAACTGAGCAAAAAAATCATCCAGATGTGGCTCTGTCGGGTGGAGAATGGCACAAATGCTCAATTTTTTAAGAACAGGCTCGGAGTGCGTGTTGCCTGAAGCTTGAAAAAAAGGGGTGTTATCGACTGGTATTGAAGGGATGGAGCTGGTGTCAGTTTCAGCTTCTGACGTAGCTGTGGGCCGCTTATTACACTCCAAAGGTGTGCTTGGCTGTATGCCCGTTGTAGAGATTCCGGCATCAGGCGTCGAAGGATGATCTGCTGCCAGAGAATAAGTTGAGAGCATCAGTCGCTGAAGTTGCTTATAGGGTGTTCTTTCAGTCGGTGAAATATGCGGGTTGAGCAGCATAGTTGTCCGGTCTGGAGTTCTGCCGGTAAGGTGCAGCAACAGCATAAGTGCTTTCAGGGAATTATCGCAGAGCAAGGTATGTCTGCCTTGCATCCACCACAACGAAGTCTGTTTTAAGGGGGCGTCGGAATCTGTTTGCAGCAATGATGACGCATAGACACTGCGCACGGTCTGAGGGATGCATTCGACAACGGTAAGCATGCGGTCATCAGGCAACTTTGTAGCCAGTGCTTCTGCCAGCCTGCCGTCAGCAAGCCCCATCAGCACCACATGGTTGCGCGGCGCTCTTGATGCAGCCTGTAACAGTCTGTCTAGCGTGCGTTCTATGGTGCCCTGATTGCTGTCGCAGGAATGGCGGGTGCCGGCCGGAATTGCACCTACCTGCCACGGTAAGAGCGTGTACGTGTACTGTCGCAGCAGGGTTGCAGTGTCAGCAGGCATCATTTGTCCTCGTAAAACAGGCATGCGGATTACCCATGGTTCTGCTTGCGGTGTCCGGAATACCAAGCAACGTGTGATACAGTGCAGCCAGCTGTCTTGTGACGTACTCTTTTTTGAAGCAGGCTCTCGCTTTATTACGACCTGCAATTCCCATACGGCGAGCTTCTTCGGGGTGACTGAGCAGATAGTGCACGGCAGCTGCGTATTCATCTGCGGAGTCCGCAATCAGGCCGGTTATGTTCTGGTCCACCAGTTCGGTTTGCGCATTATCGCGCCAGTCATGACATTGGTGAGTAATTACCGGCAGGCCGCAGGACATGGCTTCAGCGATGGCCAGCCCGAAACTTTCTCCTGTATCATTGGCATGAGCCAGAATCGAAAGACCATCCAGAAATTCTGCCAGTTCATTTTCTGTGCGGAGAGGTGGTAAGAAACGGACATTATTTTGTAACCTGTGTTTTGCCACAAAATTGCGGGCCTCAGCGATTCCCCCGACAACACGGTATTCCAGATGCGGAAATTTTTTTACCAGTGCAGGTAAGAAGGAGAGCGCAAGGGGCGACCATTTACCTGAATCGGCCCGTGAAAGCCGGCCTATGACAGGGCGTGAAAAATCGCGTTGTTCCGGCGTAGTAGTATGCTGTTCCAGAAAATCAGTATCCACAGGGTTGTACAAAACCATCCGGCGGGGGGTGGTTACAGGAATGGAGTACAAGTGCTGATATCGTGCTGCACAGAATGATGAAACGAAAAGTGTACTGTCCACTTCGCGCCCGCTAGGGGAGTCGTCCAGCCTGCCGAATACATTGGTTTCAACAACGATGGGAAGAAAAGGGGCTGGTTTGCCTGTGCCGGAGCGCTTTCGAATGGCCTGAACGGGGCGCATCAGATCTGGTTCCGGCCAGCCTGCACGATGAACATGGATGATGGCAGGGCGGTGCGCGGCAGCGGCGAGGCTGATGTCAGGACCTATGTATACGGGAATGCCGTTCTGGCGCAAAATATCACCGCGCTCGCCATCGTGCATACTCCATACCGCAGGTTTAAAGCCTTTATGCTGAGGGTCGCAGGACAACGAAGCAAGAGTCTGCACAAAGAGCTGCATAACTTTTTCCGTGCCGCCTAACCCTAGCGATTTTATAGCATGTAATACCGGAATGCCTGACTGTGCCATGCCCGTAAAGTAGCCTACCTACATGGATTTGAAAAGAAAAACCCGTCAGCAAGCATAACTGGAAAAAACATCGGTTCGACACCGGAAAAGAAGAAGCGGCTTTGAAGGTGACCATTTCGGGGGGGAAAAATGGAATTACCAAAGCCGCTTCAACGGGGGGATAAAAAAACAGCCTGTGCAGAGCACAGGCTGTCTATCTGTTGTTATGAGTCCGCAGCCTTGCGGTAAAGGCTTGCGCCGAACTGACGATTGCCAAAACCGAAACCAGCGGGTTTCTGGGGCGCAGCTTCTTCTTTGTTTGCAGCCTGCTGGGGCTGCTCTGTGTGTTTTGGTTGCGTAACCTGCCGGGGTTGCCGGGGAGGAACCTCAGGAGCGGAGGGCGCAGGCTGAGGCTGCTGCGTCGGTGCAGCATAAGCGCGCTTTGCTCCTGCACCGAAGCCGGATGGCACTCCAAAGCCGCCGGTCGTGCCTGAAGGAGGCTGAATGGGCTGCTGTGGCGCGGTTGTTTGGGGTGCTGCTGGTGCAGCCTGTGCTCCATACCGTTTTGCAGCGGTTCCACTGTTAAATGCGGGGCCGGCAGCGGGTTGAGCCTGAGGCATCATGGTACGGTTTTGTGGAATTGCCGCATCTGCACGCTGTTTTGCAGCCAGCTGCCTTTGCGCCTCTATAGCCCCCGGCGTGTCCATAATCTGAGCATACGCACTACGAAGACCGCTGAGGATTCTGATAACCTCGTCAATAAGTGCGGTATCCATTTTCAGGTTTGCGTTCAGCAGTCTGGTGGAACAGTAAAAATAGAGTTTATGCAGGTTTTCGGCCAGTTCAGGACCCTGTTCCGGATTCAAGCTGCCGTCTAGCTCATTGATGACATCCAAAGCCTTGGAAATAAGGATACCCTTGGCCGCATAGTCTCGCTGAGCAATCTTATCTTTTGCCTGATTAAGGAACTTGATAGCTCCATCGTACAGCATAAGGAGAAGCTGCCCTTGAGAGGTGGTTGACACCTGAGTCTGAAAATAGGCCTGGGCTGCCTTCTGCATATTGGTCTCCTGTGTGTCTATCTAGCTCTTGCTCATCTGTTGAATAGCAGAGCTAAGAGCCTGCGTCTGACGATCGTACATGGTCAGCGTTGCTTCAAGGCGCGAGAATCTGAGTCGCTGGTTCTGCTCCCACTTCAACAGGCGTGATTCTTCCCGCTCAATTTTTTCATCAATCTGATAGATGATGTCCTGATAGTTTCTTTCCAGAATCTTCAGAGTGCCGTTGCTGGAAGTCATTTCGGCCAAGGTGCCGGAAAGTTCCCCCATTTTGCCTTGCCGCAGACGGACAGTGTCGCTATATGACCCTGCTGTCATGTTATCGACCGTAACGGACAAACCTTTAGCCGGTCCGTCCATGGCGACTATCTGGTGCAATCCTTGCTCAATCTTGGCGGGAACACCACCGATTGTCGCATTGGTGATATTGCCGGAGGCGTCAATGTCGTACTTTACTTCGTACTTGCCGGGCTTCGTGATGCCGTTAACATGAGAGTGGTAGGAAAAATCGGCACTGTCAGAAATCCCTTCGCCGCTTGCAGCAAACAGGGCCGAAACTTCGTCAGGATATTTTTCCAACGCACTTCGCAGCTTTTCTTCATCAATCTCAAGCAGACCATTATTGACGGAACTTTCATCCGAGTTCGTCATAATACCAATCTGTGCAAGGGAACTGAATATATCACCTTTTGTCTGCCCGTCTTCTTCATATTGATAATCGAAACCGGGGCCACTGTTCGAGGTAATCAGCTTAAGGCGCGAAGAAAGCAGCTGGACACCGTAGTTGCCTGTAAGAACAGAGCCTTTTTCAGCGTCAAACTGACTGGTTTCTTTGTTGGGGTCTGACGCAGACTTGTTTGAGTCAACTTTTGTCAACTCAAGAATTTTTGTACGTACGGTGTTCATACCGTCGACGAAAGCTCTGATGTTTTCTGTAATTTTATCAAGGTCGGTATCAACAGAAACCTGACTTACGCCTGTATCCCGTAAGTTGATGGTAAGGCCTTCGATTGCCTCGTCCAGCGTGTTGGTGGATGATTCCAACCAGGAACCGCCGGGCCAGTCATTGATACGATACTGGGCGTTTTGCGGAGCCTGCTCGTGCCACATCGCCGGGTCAAGGTCGAACGAACCTACAGTGGTTGCAGCGTCAATGGTCAGGGTGTTGTTGGCACCCAGATCCATGCCTTTCAGCTGGAACATGTATTGATCGCCGGTTTTGATCAGCGATGCCCGGACTCCGGGGTTTTGCGAGTCCTTATTGATCATGTTGACAAGACCTTCCAGCGTAGTCCCGTCAGCAACCGAAATTGTGTGTTGTTCGCCCTTGTAGGTGTAAACGAATTCCTGTGCCGCACCCGAAGAGTTTATGGATGCGGTTTTATCCGTAAATCCGTTCTGGTAGGTAAGAATGGCATTGGTGGCAAGTTGACCAACTTCAAGCTTATACGAACCTTCCAATGCTTCTGTACCGGCTGCGGCTGTAAGAATACTGCTGTTTGAAGACGAGGCTGTCTTTGTCATGAACTCCTGAGTGGTGTCCATCTTGTCAACAATCACCTTAAGATTGCCGATTTCAGTTCGGATTTCCTGAAAAGCAGCAAGGCGTTTTTCCCAATCGCCTTTCCACAATTCCATGCGGTTTTTCTGGATGCTTTCAACCTTCTTCAGCTGGTCAATCATCGAGCTGAAGTCGGTACCGGAAGAAATTCCGTCAAATCGTATGCCGCCTGAGAGCAGTTCTGTAGCCATAATTACACCTCGGGCATTTTTTTCCTGAGCGGTATAGCCCGTAGCCATGGATGCAAGGAAAATGCCATGCGCCGTTAAATAGTGCAGCCCCTAACGGACTGGATAGTCTGCTGTTCTGATAACTTTTTGTGACGCGTGTGTTTGTCGGATACACGCCATGTTCTGAACTTCAGCAGTGCGCAGGGCAGCAAGCCTGTCAAATCGGCCTTGATAACCTCATCGGTTGTACGCGGCAGAACTTTACCCGTCCGGCAAGAGGGCAGGTAAGCAGAGGAACATAAAAAAGCCGCCCTGCAGGACGGCTTTTTTATGTTTTTGTAGGAAACAATTATGAGGAGGTAAGCTTCCGCAGGGTTTTCACTGCCAGCTCCGGTTCCATGCCGCGTGCGGCAGCAAGGCGCGGTAGATTTTCTTCTGCATCGCACCCCCGGACATATTCGGGTTCTACCGGTTCATGGTCCCATTGTGCGTGGGTGGTCATGGCCAGCATGGTTTCAGGCCGGACATGATCAAAGCGCGAAGGCAGCATTGTGCATGGCAGAGTGCTGGCCGTCATCGCTTCTTTAATAGCCTGCATATTTCTGCGCAGGCCGCTGCCGAAAAAATACGCATGGCCGTTGTTGCCTTGCGTCAAAGCGACAATATGGCGGCTGGCTTCGGATACACTGAATGTGGTGACCTGCTGCAATGGGGCTGTTTGACCGTCTGCTTGCAGGGTAAATCCTTGAACCATTACCTGATCGCGCCGTGCGTGCAGAATGGCCCAGAGCACAGGTTTTCCGCTTTCGGTTGTAGTGCCGGTTGCAGCCAGCACCTGCGCCGCGTCCGTAGCCAGTGCTTCGGTGTACGAAATACCGGCTGTAGGCACGGCAAGAGCCCGTGACAGGCCCAGTGTGGTTGCCAGAGCAAGGCGCAGACCGGTAAAGCCGCCTGGCCCGTTTATCACAGCAATCCTTCTGATTTCTTTCATGGAAACACGCATGCGGCTCATGGCGTCATGGATTGCAGGTGCCAGCACTTCCGTACCCTGACGGGGAACTGTCATTTCAAAGCTGAACAGCAGCGAGGTGTCACCCGGCTGCGCCGGACACACTGAACCGGCAACAACCTGCAGGCGCCCTTCTGCCGCATTGATGACAAGGGTGAGGTCTGCTTCAGGTGCGGGGCACGAATTTATCGTAGTCATGTTGTCAGTTCCGTTTCTATTCGCTGAAGAATGACCGGACGACGTCGTTAAACGTGGCAAGCACCATCAGCATAAGCAGCAGCACCAGACCTGCCTGTGTCGTGAAGTTCTGGATACGTTGCGGAACAGGCCGCCTGAAAATAGTTTCCAGAGACAGGAACAGCAGATGTCCGCCGTCCAGCACAGGAATAGGCAGCAGGTTAAGAAGGCCAAGGTTGACGCTGATCAGGGCGGTAAGTGCCAGCAGCGGTGAAAGGCCGTTTTCTGCCTGTTCGGTAACCATCTGGGCAATCATGATGGGACCGCCGACGGTATCAAGCGGTACAACGCGTTGGAACAGCTTTAAAAAGCCCTGCCCGGTAAGCGCAATCATGCCCCATGTATTTCCGGCACCGGCAACAAGGGCATCGATCGGCCCCATTGGCTTGTTCAATGTTGCGCCGGAAGCATGTACGCCGATAATCAGTGCCCGTTCATCTTCTCCGAACAGGTTTTTGCGCAGCTGCTGTTCGGGAGTGACGGTGATGTTCATAGTCACCGGCGCAGCCCCTCCAGAAGCAGGTCTGCTGAGGGCTATTTCGATGGGGGAACCGTCGCCGGAGCCGATGGTGTCAGACACATCGCTCCAGTATTCAATGGTGCGGCCTGCAATGCTCAGGATGCGGTCACCCTTCTGGAGTCCTGCATGCTGCGCGGGGCTGCCTTCCTGTACGCCGCCTACTTCGGGCAGCAGATACATCTGGCCCTGTGCCCAGAAAAGTCCCCAGTAGATAAGCCATGCCAGCAAAAAGTTGAAAAGCGGACCTGCTGCAATGACGATCATGCGGTGCCATGCAGGACGCAGTGCAAAGCTTTCCTTTACGGTAAAGCCTTCCGGGACGTCAGATTCATCCTGTTCGCCTACCAGTTGAACATAACCGCCAAGCGGAATAAGAGCGAGGCGATAGTCTGTCTGGCCCTTGCGGAATCCGAAAAGGCGCGGGCCGAAACCCAGAGAAAATGTTTTTACCCCGATGCCGAGGCTGCGTGCAGCGGTAAAGTGCCCAAGTTCATGAAAGAATATGAGGCCGCCGAGCACAAGAATGACGGAAAGGGTGCTTACCATAGAGTTATTCCGCGCGGGTTCCGAAGTGGTGCAGCCTGAAATAGACTGCCTGAAATGCGCTCCTAGCCGCGGATGCCCGCAAGCTCGGCCGTGGTGCGCCGTGTAGTATTATCCAGTGCGAGAATTGAATCTACGCAGTCATAGGTCGTGTCGTGTCGTGCGCTGCAGTGGTTTTGCATGGCGCTGTGAATGAGCTCCGGTATGTCCAGAAACGCTATTTTGCCGTCCAGGAACAGGTCCACTGCTACCTCATTTGCTGCATTCAGCACCACGGGCAGACCGTTGCCGCCTGCAAATGCCTGCCGCGCAAGATCAAGGCACGGGAATAGAGATATATCCGGCGATTCAAAGGTCAAGCTGCCCACTGATAAAAGGTCCAGATGAGCTACTCCCGTATGCATCACGCGGGGCCACCCCATACAGTAGGCAATGGCAATGCGCATGTCCGGCGGTCCCATGTGGGCCAGCTGCGAACCGTCATTGTATTCTACCAGCGAGTGGATGATGGACTGCGGGTGCACGACAACCTCGACCTTTTCCAGCGGTTCGCCGTACAAGTGACAGGCTTCGATAACCTCCAGCCCTTTGTTCATCAGCGTTGCGGAATCGATGGAAATTTTTGCACCCATGCTCCAGTTCGGGTGATTGAGCGCTTGTTCCGGTGTAACGGACTGCAGAAAGGCCTTGTCGCGGCCGCGGAACGGCCCGCCCGAAGCTGTGAGGATTATCCGACGAACCTCTGCGGTATCGTGCCCCTGCATTGCCTGAAAGATTGCGTTATGTTCAGAATCTACGGGCAGAATACTGGCGCCTGTGCGTTTGCAGATACTGCGGATTAGATCACCCGCAAGGACCAGAGACTCTTTGTTGGCAAGGGCGATTACTTTGCCGGCCTTTGCTGCTGCCACAGTGGCACGCAGCCCTGCAGCTCCTACCTGCGCGGAAAGTACACAGTCCGCTTCGGGCAGAGTTGCCAGAAATTCATATCCTTCCTGCCCGATGTGGATCTGAGGGGTGTAACCGGCCGGCAGCAGCTGCCGTAACTGGTCTGCGGCCTGCGCATCAAGCACAGCCAGATGGGCTGGCTTGTATGTTGCTGCCTGTCTGGCAAGCAAGGTTACATTGCGGGCACCGGCCAAGGCCGCGATTCGAAAAATCTCCGGCTGCTTATCTATTACTTTCAGTGCACTGGTTCCTATGGAACCGGTGCTGCCCAGCAGAACTAGCGTGCGGGGAAAACGGACACACCAAGGGGCATCCGGTAGGGGGGATATGTAGCCATTCATGCCGCTAGTCCTTTACGGTTGCGAAAATCTGCGATTCGACAAGACGGGTGCCGATGGCAGTCAATGTGTTGAAAAGAAGTTGCAGGTCTTCCGGTGTGGTGCGGTGGTTCGCCACGCATACGCGGATGCCGATCTTGCCTCCGGCGGAGGCGGGGGTGAGCAGCGCGGCGCCGCTTCGTTCCAGCTCTTCCAGCATGGCCAGTTGCAGGGCATCTATCTGCTGTTCACTCCAGCCTGCTTCACAGGCTTTTCGGGGAGTATAACGCCCGCAGACTATGGAAAGCTCAACCGGTGCTATGGGCTGCCAGTCTGCATGTTGCTGCATCATATCATACAATGTTGCTGCAAGTCGGGCATTTCGAAGTATGATACGCGCAAGGCGTGCTTTGCCGTATGTACGAAAGGCAAACCATACCTTCAGCGCACGGTTGGCACGCGAAAGGATAAACGTTGTATTTTTCAGATCGTGCGGATTTTCTTCGCCAAGGTATGATGCTTTGGCCCGAAATGTGTCCAGCTGCTGTTCTCTGTTACGAAAAAGTGTGATGCCACACTCCAGAGGAACAAAAAACCATTTGTGCGGGTCAACGCAGATGGAGTCGGCGCGTTCGATACCGCTGAGTTTCCCCTTCAGTTCATCAGCCAGCATTGCGGCGCCGCCATAAGCTGCATCGACATGTAGCCACAGTTTTTCGCGCTGGCAGATGTCGGCGATAGCATGCATGGGATCGACTGCTCCCGTAGTGACACTGCCTGCCTGCGCGACAACGCAGAAAGGCTGCAGGCCCGCATCCCGATCCAGCCTGATGGCTTTTTCCAGCGCATCGGGCTGCATACGGAAATGCTCGTCGCTGGGAATGGCACGGACATTGTCCTCGCCTATCCCCAGTAGTACGGCAGAACGCGAGACGGACATGTGCCCCTGATCAGATACATACATCACCAGCGGCCTGTCCAGCCCTTGCATACCTTTCTGGCGTACTTCTGGTGCATGGGCTCGTCGGGCCACGGTAAGCCCCATCAGGTTGGCCATGGTTCCGCCGCTGACAATGGTACCGCCATACCCCTGTGGCAAACCGAACATCCCGGCAAACCAGCTTAGGACGATTTCTTCCAGTACGGTGGCTGCAGGGCCGCCTTTGAAGGTTAGCGGAGCCTGATTAAGCCCTGTGCAGAGCATATCCCCCAGAGTGCCTGCCGGTCCGGGGCTTGTGGTTATCCATGCCAGAAACCGCGGATGGCCGATTTTGGTGGAATAAGGTTCGATATGCTGTGCCACTTCGTTGATAACGGCTTGCGGTCCCAGGCCTTCTGTCGGAAAGTCTGACGGAATAATTGAAGCAAGTTCTTCGAACGTCACATCTTTTTTGACAGGATCGGATGTGATGTTGCTGATACGTCTGGCGATAAGTTTTGCCGCGCTTTGAAGGTGTCGTTCAAGATTGTCGAGATCAAGCGTCTCGAATCCGTTATGGGTCATGAAAAGGTGTCCTTGCGTGGAGGCGACGCGTTACAGGAAAAACGGAACAACACAGCGTGCTGCCGCATAAACAGGCAACACCAGCAACAGGCTGTCTATGCGGTCCAGCAGGCCGCCGTGACCGGGCAGGGCGCTGCCGGAGTCTTTGACGCCTTGCGTGCGCTTGAGGGCTGATTCAAAGAAGTCCCCCATCTGCGAAGCCACGTTAAGCAGAAGGGCAAGCAGAAGCCAAGCCCAGATGGTCGTTTCGGGGTTGCCGAACGTAACGCCTGCCAGCATACAGATTGCAGCACACAGTATAAACCCGCCGATGCTTCCTTCCCAGCTTTTTTTCGGGCTGACGCGGGGCCATATACGCCTTTTGCCGCACAGTGTTCCGGCATAGTAACCGCCGGTGTCTGACGCGAACGCTGCGCCCAGAACCAGAAGCAATTCTTCAGGGTGCATACCCAGCGCGAAATGCAGAGTAAGCGGCAGGTACATAACACCCAGAACCAGAATCTGTGTTTCGCGGAAGCAGGCATTGTCCTTACCACGGCCATAGCTGCCAAGAAAGGTTAGTGAACCCACCCAGAATGTTCCTACAAGGATGCCGAGCATCCAGCCGTACGAGTTATACATGGCAGCCAGCAGCAAGGCCGCACCAGCTGCATAGCCCAGCAGCTTGAATGACTGGCGGGTGCCGCGTTCCCAGAACATACCGTAAAATTCACGCATACCTAACGTGCTGGCAGCAAGAATCAGCGCAAAAAGGAACCACCCCCCCATAAAAAGCCCGCCGGCAAGAACAGGAAGCAGAAGGAGTGAAGTTAAAATACGTTTGTGGTGAGAGCTGATCATGAGCCTTTTTGCTCCTCGGTACGGCCGAAGCGTCTGCTACGGGAGCGGAAGGTCGCCAATGCTGCGTCCAGTTCCTCGCTGCCGAAATCGGGCCATTGGATATCGGTAAAATAGAATTCGCTGTAGGCGCTCTGGTACAACAGAAAATTAGAAAGCCTGATTTCTCCACTGGTACGGATAACCAGATCAGGATCAGGGTGACCTGCCGTCCACAGATTGTCACTGATTGTCTGCTCGGTGATATCTTCCGGCTTGGTGTCTGCTGCGGCAAGTTTTCTGCAAGCCTGTACAATATCGGCGCGGCCCGAGTAGTTAAGCGCCAAGTTAAGGTGCAGAGCACTGTTGTTTGCCGTGCGCGACATAGCATGTTCCAGAGCTTTACGTGAAGTAAGAGGCAAGGCGCTTATGTCTCCGAAAACGGAAAGCCTGATATTTTCCCGCTCCATTGCCGGTAGTTCATCACGCAGAAAAGATACCAGCAGGTCAAACAGAAAGCCGATTTCCGTTTTGGGGCGCCCCCAGTTTTCCTGCGAAAAAGCGTAGAGAGTAAGGTGTGTTACTCCCAGCTCTCTGCAGCGGGTGACTATGGTCCGAACCGCGCGGCTTCCGGCTTTATGCCCTTCGCTGCGCGAAAGCCCCCTTGCAGTGGCCCATCTGCCGTTGCCGTCCATGATGATGGCGATGTGCTGTGGCAGACCCTCCTCGGGGCCTTGCTTATGTTGGGTCAAGGGTAACTCCTTGAAATTGTTGTAGTAGTTGTTGTAGTGAAAACAGTATCTTGTACCCCTATAACTGTAAAGGGTCAAGGGTGGCAGCTATCTGTCTGACAGAGTCAAGCAAAACGCCGCCGGAAATGCCTCCGGCGGCGTTTGCTATCTGTCAGTGCATTTTACGGACGGTTGTAGCCGACCGGAAGTTGCAGCTATACTTCCATGATTTCTTTTTCTTTAGTAGCCAGCACCTTGTCGGATTTGGCTACGTAGCTGTCAGTCAGCTTTTGCACTTCGTCCTGACCGTGCTTCAGATCATCTTCGGTAATTTCTTTATCTTTTTCCAGTTTCTTTATCTGTTCGTTGGCATCGCGGCGGATGTTACGCACAGCAACTTTGGCATCTTCGGTGTATTTTTTAGCAAGCTTTACCAGTTCTTTACGACGCTCTTCTGTGAGGGGCGGTATAGAGATGCGGATAATTTTGCCATCGTTAACCGGAGTCAGGCCCAGATCGGACTGCATGATGGCTTTTTCCACAAGGTTAAAAGCGCCGCGGTCCCAGGGCTGAATGGTCAGAGTGCGGCTGTCGGGTACAGCCACGGATGCCAGCTGGTTAATGGGAGTAGGTGTCCCGTAGTAGTCAACTTTGATGGAATCGACGAGCGAGGTTGAGGCACGTCCGGTGCGCAGCCGGCCGAATTCGCGGTCGAGAGCGGCAATGGCTTTTTCCATACGTTCTTCAGCATCGAGCAGGATAGTATCCATGAAAGTTAGCCTCCTTGTACTATGGTTCCCACATCTTCGCCCATGACGGCACGCTTGATGCCGCCTTTGTACATGTTGCAGACGATGATAGGCACGTTATTTTCCATGCAAAGGCTGATGGCGGTAGAGTCCATGACGCGCAGTTTCTTCTGCAGTACGTCAATGTAGCTGAGGTTACGGTACATTACCGCATCATCATGCTGCATGGGGTCTTTGTCGTATACGCCGTCAACCTTGGTTGCCTTGATGATGACATCGCACTTCAGTTCCATACCGCGCAAAGCTGCGGCGGTATCGGTAGTAAAGTAGGGGTTGCCGGTTCCGGCAGCGCAGATGACCACGCGACCTTTTTCCAGGTGACGCTCTGCACGGCGGCGGACGTAAGGTTCACACACTTCCTGCATGGTAATGGCTGAAAGCACGCGTGTGGCGTGGCCCAGCTTTTCCAGTGCGTCCTGTACTGCAACGGCGTTGAGTACTGTTGCCAGCATGCCCATGTAGTCAGCAGACGACCTGTCCATGCCCTTGGCGGATGAGGAAAGCCCGCGGAAAATGTTGCCGCCGCCGATAACCAGAGAGACCTGCAGCCCCATCTCCAGTACTTCGGCGATTTCCCGACATATATTCGAAACAGTTTCAGGGTCAATACCGAACTTTTTGTCTCCGGCCAGCGCTTCGCCGCTCAGCTTGATCAGCGCGCGTTTATACTTAAGTCCGCTCATTGTGTCTTTCCTCAATCTTGTTTAGCTTCGCCGGCCGTTATCGGCCGGTGTTTTATTCTGTTTTATCGCTTATCGTATGGCGCGCCCCAGTTGCCTTCCTCTACACGTAAGTATTTGAGGTAGGCGTAAAATGCGCCATGCGTTGCATTAATAAAACCTGCACGCCCGTCCAGAAAACCTTTCTGGAAAAGGTACAGCTTCATAAAACGGGCAAAGCCGTGGCCCATGCCCGCAAGTATACCACCTTTTGTGCCTTTGCGCCGCAAGTCTTCTGCTCCTTGCTGCGCATAGGAGTTGATTTTGTCCAGATGCTGGGAAAAACTTTCATACGGGTAGTGCAAAATATCAGCTTCGATATTTTGCGTAGGCCCCTGTGGATGAAAAGAATAATGGGCTCCGCTGACTTCCACCTTCATCAACTCAGGGCGGAAGACGCGCAGCAGTCTGTCAGGGTACCAGCCGGAGTGTTTCATGAACCGGTCATAATACCAGTTGCGGCGGCGGGTGTAAAAACCGGCCTGTTCCGCAGGGGCGGCAGCTGTGGCCTTCAGAATAGCATCCCGCAGTTCGTCGGTGCAGATTTCATCCTGATCAAGGCTGACAACCCATTCCGTGTTTATCTGCTTAAAGGCATAGATAAACTGGGCGGCAGGCCCTTTCCACGCATTCTGCAGTATGTCAGCACCGTACTTTGCGGCAATGGCTACAGTACTATCCGATGAGAATGAATCAACGACCAGAACCCTGTCGCAAAATGCGAGCGACGCCAGACATTTGTCCAGCAGCCGCTCGCCGTTATACGTAAGTACCAGACCTGTTATGCCGGATTTCATCGGGTGCATTCCGAGCAGATTGAGCGGATTGCCTCGATGACATCATCAACGTCGCTGTCCGACAGTTTCGGAGAAAGCGGCAGGCTGACCGTTTCGCGGCCATAAGCCACTGCAATCGGAGTATCTTCCGGCTTCCAGCCGAACCGGTTCTGATAGTAAGGGTGCTCAGGGATGGCAAGATAGTGCACACCTACGCCTATGTTATGTGCCCGCAGGGCTTCCAGCATGGCGTCGCGTTCCACGCCGCAGCATTCCTGTGCCACACGTATGGTGTACAGGTGGTAGGCATGACGGGTGCCTGCTTCGTCAGCGGCGGGCAGGCCGATGCCGGTACCGGCAAGACCTTCATTATAGCGTTGCCAGATTTCTTTTCTGCGCAGCCAGTATTGTTCCACGCGGGTCAGCTGGTGGATGCCCATGGCAGCCTGCAGGTCCATCATGTTGTATTTGAATCCGTGATCCACAACCTGATAGTGCTTGTAGCCCGCATCGCTGAATCTGGCCCAGGCGTCCGCACTCATGCCGTGCAGCGCCATTATTTTGCAGCGGTCGATGGCAGCTTTATCATTGGATACAATCATGCCGCCTTCACCGGTGACGATGTTTTTGGTGGCATAAAAGCTGAAGCATCCGATATGGCCGATAATGCCAGCCTTCTGTCCGTGGTATTCGGTTTCGATGGCGTGGGCGCAGTCTTCGATGACTTTCAGGCCGTGTTCTTCAGCCAGAGCCATGATGGGGGCCATGTCACATGTACGTCCTGCGTAGTGCACTACCATGATTGCTCTGGTGCGGGGACTGACATGAGGACGGATTGTTTCAGCGGAAATATTGAGCGTTTCTGGTGAAACGTCAGCAAGCACAGGGGTGCCGCCTGCATGGATAATGGCGTTAACCGAAGCGCAGAATGTCATTGCAGTAGTAATGACTTCATCACCGGGCTTCAGGTCCAGAGTTAAGCAGGCAAGGTGCAAAGCAGCGGTGCAGGAGTTGACTGCTGCTGCATGTGCTACCCCTTTGTATGCGGCAAAGTCGCGTTCGAACTGATGTACTTTGGGGCCGGTACCGATCCATGCCCTTTCCATGCAGCCTACGACTTCGTCTATTTCGTCCTGTTCGATAAGAGGTTGTCCGAAAACCAGAAAGGACTCACGCATTGTGTGCGGGCTCCGTTACGTTGTGGGTGAGTGCGTGTTGTGGGTTGTCAGCGCCGGGGCGTTGCTTTCAAGCAGTGCAGCGGGGCAGGCAGCACGCAGGGTATCGCCTGTATCAAAAAAAAGGGGGCAAAGTTGCCCCCATTTTTTATCGGATAGCTTGTTGTTATGCTTCCTCGGATTCCGCGGCAGCATCTTCGCCAAGCTGGAAGCGTACAAAGTCGGTGATGCTGATGGAATCGCCAACTGCTTTACCGGTCTGGGTAAGCAGGTCGTTGATGCTCATCTTGTCATCACGGATGTATGCCTGCTCAAGCAGACAAGCTTCTTTGTAGAACTTCTTGATGGCGCCGTCGACAATCTTTTCGACGATGTTTTCGGGCTTGCCTTCGTCGAGTGCTTTCTGGCGGTATACACCGCGCTCGCGCTCGATGACTTCGGCGTCGATCTTTTCAGGGCTGAGAGCAGCGGGGTTGCTTGCTGCAATCTGCATGGCGATGTTCTTCGCGCATTCCTGGAAAACTTCGTTGGCGGCGGTTTCGGCCTTTTCAAAAGTCATGTTTACGAGAACGGCGATTTTGCCGTTGGAGTGAACATAACTTCCGATAGCGCCGGTTCCGGCAACAGCCATCTGAGCGGTACGGCCGGCGGCCATGTTTTCGCCAAGTGTTGCAATGATGTCGTTAACGCTGGCCTGTGCGGCTTCGTCAAGCGAACCGGTGGTAGCCACCTGCTTGGCAAGATCGGCGGACAGAGCAATGAACTTTTCATTACGGGAAACAAAGTCAGTTTCGCACTTGAGTTCTGCAAGGCCGGCAAGCTTGCCGTCTTCAGACACGTAGCAACCTACAAGACCTTCAGAGGTGGCGCGTCCTGCTTTTTTGGCTGCTTTAGAAAGGCCTTTCTGGCGCAGCCAGTCAACGGCGTTGTTGAGGTCGCCATCGCATTCCTGCAGGGCTTTCTTGCAGTCCATCATGCCTGCGGAGGTTTTCTCACGCAGTTCCTTAACCATTGCGGCAGTGATAGCAGCCATATCAAAAACTCCTGAGGGCTTCGTTATTCAGCGGATTCTTCGGCAGCGGGAGCGGCTTCAGCTTCAGCGGCCTTTTGCATGGCCTCTTCAGCGTTGTCGTTCTTGCCTTCCTTGCGCATTGCTTCACCTTCAAGGCATGCATCAGCGATGTGGCCTACGAACAGCTTGATGGCGCGGATAGCGTCGTCGTTGCCGGGAATGACGTAGTCGATCAGGTCGGGATCGCAGTTGGTGTCGGTCACAGCTACGATCGGAATGCCAAGGCGACGGCATTCTTTAACAGCGATGTCTTCGCGGTTGGGGTCAATGATGAAGGCAAGCTGGGGCAGGCCTTCCATGTCCTTGATACCGCCGAGAACCAGATTCAGCTTGTCCATTTCGCGACGCAGGCGAAGGATTTCTTTCTTCTGGTAACGGTTAACGGAACCGTCTTCGAACATAGCTTCGAGCTTTTTCAGACGATCGATGCTTTTACGGATGGTCTGGAAGTTGGTCAGAGTACCGCCCATCCAGCGGTTGGTAACGTAGTACTGTCCGGCGCGACCGGCTTCGGTCTGCACAGCTTCCTGAGCCTGACGCTTGGTGCCGATGAAGATCACCTTGCCGCCGCGGGCCACGGTGTCGACAACTTTGTCGTGCGCGGTGCGGAACAGCTTTACGGTCTGCTGCAGGTCGATGATGTGGATGCCGTTACGGGCGCCGAAAATGTAGGTACCCATCTTGGGGTTCCAACGACGGGTCTGGTGGCCGAAGTGAACGCCGGTTTCCAGCATTCCTTTCATAGTTACGTAAGCCATTAGGATTCTCCTGGGTTTTGTTTCTTCCACACCGGGCATTACCCTCGACCCGGAACGTCTGACCGACGAAGAACGGGCACCCTGGGCTGTTACCGGAGTGTGCTTAATTGTGAAAACAGTGCCTCATACGCCTTTTCAAGTTCTCTGGCAAGCATAATCGGGCAGGCTTTTTTGTACAACGACAGCGATACGTTTTAAGAGATTGTGTTTGCATCGTTTTTATGGTGGGTTACAAATAAACTGTGTTGTTGATAATATTACAAGCTTGCTTGCGATATGATAGCTTGAGAAATTCTGTTTACGAAGTTCTTCTTCTGCATTTCTGTTTTACCTATTGCGGAGAGCTCAATGAAATTTGCCTTGTTCGCCTCAGGTGGCTCTAATGACCAGATTGATGACCAGATTATGGTGCAAAGAATGCTGGATGCTCAGGGGCATCGGCAATCCAGGTCACTTGTGCTGGAAGACGGTGCCATTGGTTCTGCCGGAGTCAGCGCGGCAGGCAAGGATGTTCACGTCTTCCGCCATCCTTCGGGCAATTCTTTTGCTGTGGTCTGCGGGGTGACACTCGGCAGCGGCGTGGCCGCTCTTAAAGCTCCTTCTGATGACGTGCTGGCAGATGAAGAGCGCATCCGCAACTGGTTGACTGCGCTGGATGGTGTATTCTGCGCAGTCTGGCATGACAGACGCTCCGGAGTATGGCTTGTAGCTTCTGACCCGCATGGGATGTATCCATTATATATAGACGCGAAAGGTGAGTCGCTATGCGTTGCTTCAGAGATTCGCGCCGTGGCTCTGGCTGCGCCTTCCTGCAGGGCGGTGAACCCCGCGGGATTCGGCGCACTGATGGCTATGGGGCATATGGTGGGCAACCAGACAATGCTTCAGGGAATCGAACGGGTCGAAGCCGCTACTGTTATTCGGTGGACAGCCGGATCAGGTTGTCAGTCCTCATCCCCTTACTGGGCGTTGCCAGAAGCTGACACCACCGTGGGAGTTGCACAGACTGCTGACCTGTTGGCAGGTGTGCTCGATGCCGAGGCTAAGGTGCTTTCTGCGTCATTTCCCGAAGCGCAGGTGCTGCTCAGCGGCGGGTATGACTCGCGCCTGCTAGTGGCTGCAGTGACAAGGCAGGGCAGGCGTCCGCACGCAATTCTGGTGCAACAGCCTGAAGATGCTGCCGGTGCGGATAAACGTATTGCCAGAAGGGTTGCCAGACAATACCGCCTGTCCCGTACGGAATGGGGAATGCCCGATGACTTTTTCAGCACACGGGAATATCTCGACTACGTGCTTGCCTCCGGCGTATCAACGCGCAGCTTGTATCTTTTTATAAGTGGTGTTCGGCGGGTGGTGCCTGTCGGCGGGCAGGGCATCTGGGAAGGGCTGTTTGCAGGAAACCTGCTAGGAGCCGGAGCCGTTTCCTTTGACTTTGGCGAGTTGCTCAGGCGGCGTTGTATGACGCAGGATGGAGTCATGTGGCGCGCAGGTGCGCGACTTTTTTCTGATGCCTTTTTTACGGCCGCTATGGACGGAATATATGCCGCATTTTCTGCTCACGTAGATAAATATGGAACAGGGGCGGAAGCCTCATGCCGCTTCAATGTACTTGAGCGTATGCGCAACCGGACAGGAGTCAATCCATACACTGCCTACTCCGATATGAACATCTGTCTTTCATTGGGTAGCTCGCGTGAATACTGGGAGCATACTTTCAGGCTTTCGGCATTGCTGAAAGGAGATCAGCGCTTGTATAACACTCTGATCGAACGGCATTACCCTGAGATGAATAAAAACCCCTATCTGTCCGGTGGCAAACTTTCCAACCTTGGCACCTTCGATACACAGCATGTCTGGAACTGGCTGAAGTGCGTGTTGCCGTGGCGTGTGGCGCGCTCGGCGGGTATTAACTTTGACTGGCAGCGCAGCCGGTTTTTAGCTCGTGCAGTGGAACTGGTAGATATGTTGCCGGATGACGTCTGCCGTGAAAGTGTAGCTGAACTGCGCAGGCGGGGTATACAGTCGCCTGTCGATGAGCGTATGGCAGAATTGCTCTTGTACCGTATCGCTTTACATTGTCTCGCCCATGAATCTGCCCGCCCGGGTCATTATGGCAGCGCTGGTTCTCTGCTTGGTTAAGCCTGCACGAAAAGGCCTCTGTTCGTCTCTTGTTTGTCGCCAGTATTTACGATAGCGTGCTGACGCGGTTGATAGCGGGGGGAACGGTATCAGCCGCATATAGCGGCTGCGGTCTGCGGGGACCGCACCCTTATTATGGCTCATGCTGCTTTTATTTCTGTCTTCCGCTATCTGGATTTTTTATTAATGCAATTATTGAGAACTATCTGGTTTTATACTTCTTTTTATTTTGTTACACTTGGTACGATTCCCGTATTGCTGCTGCGCAACAGGCTTGACCCCGGTGGTGAAGGGGTGCGAAGGGCATCCGTCTGGTGGCTGAGCATGGTTCTGCGTCTTGCAGGTATCCGGCTGCATGCCGACCTGAGCGCTATTCCTGACGAACTGAAAGGAACGCCTCTGGTTTTTGTGGCAAATCATCAAAGCAATTTTGACATACCGCTGGTCATGCAGGCTGCCGAAGCATGGCATCCTGTATTTATGGCTAAGCAGAGCCTGCTGGACATTCCCTTTTTTGGTGCATGCCTTCGCGCCGGAGGGCATATCGGTGTAGATCGTGATAATCCGCGCAAAGCTGTCCGCAGCATGGACGCTGCTGTTTCGGTAGCCGGAAAAGGCCGCTCCGTGATTGTTTTTCCGGAAGGAACCCGGAATAAGGATCCTCGTACTCTTGGAAAATTTCGCGCCGGTGGTGCGCTTATAGCTTTACGTGCGGGGTTGCCTGTTGTTCCTTTGGTGCTTGAAGGTACTGCCGACCTGCTGCCTTCCGGCAAGCTTATTCTTGGCACACGCCGCGACGTATACTTGCGCGCCCTGCCTCCGTTTGACCTTTCTGCCTATGGCGAACGTGATAAAAACGCATTCAGTAATGCTCTGCGTGACACGATGGAAAGCACCTATCAGGAGATGCGTTCATGTCCGAAAATGTAGAACCATATCTGACTTTGACGCCGCTGGGCGGCTGTGGCGAGATAGGGCTTAACTGCACCGTCTGGAGTACTCCGGCAGGTAGTGTTCTGGTTGACTGCGGACTTATGTTTCCCGATGACTACCATCTGGGTGTAGACGTTGTTATTCCCAGACTGGAATATATTCTTGCCCAGAAAGAACGGATGCTGGGGATTGTGCTTACCCACGGGCATGAAGACCATATAGGTGCTCTGCCATGGCTTTTGCCATACCTTCAGGTGCCCATCTACGGCTCCCGCTTCACGCTGGCGCTTGTGGAATCAAAGTTGCGCGAGCATAACCTGCTGGACAGGGTCGAGCTGATTACAGTGTCGCCGGAAGCTCCCTGCACCATCGGCGATATGACATTCAACTTTTTCCCCGTCTGCCATTCCATCATCGAAGGGTACGGACTGGGAGTGGAAACATCAGCCGGTCGTGTTGTGCATACCGGTGATTTCAAGATCGACCCTGACCCGCTGGACGGTCATTTTACCGACCTTGAAGCGTTCAAGACGTTTGCACAGGAAGACGGCGTTGATCTGTTGCTCTCGGACTCCACCAATATTGAACGTGAAGGTTTTTCCGTTACTGAGCGGGAAATTCAGACCACGTTTACCCGCATTTTTTCTCAGGCAAAGGGGCGCGTAGTCATTACGTTGTTCTCCAGCCACATACAGCGCATCCAGCAGGTGTTTGACATTGCCGCCCGCTATGGCCGTAAGGTGGCGGTGTCCGGACGCAGCCTTGTACATAATGTCGAGCTGGCACGTGATCTCGGGTACCTCAGGATTATCGGCGGTACGTATGTAGAGGCTACTGATATCGGCGGGCTGCCGGATGAAAAAGTGGTGCTGCTGGTTACCGGCTCGCAGGGAGAGCCGTTCTCGGCGCTTTCACGCATTGCATCCGGCGAGCACAAGCTGCTTGATATTCATCCGGGCGATACTGTTATCATGTCTTCACGGTTTATCCCCGGAAATACCCGCGCCATCACCCGCCTTATCAATAATTTGTACCGCCTTGGCGCAGAGGTTTACTACGATAAAGTTCAGGCTATCCATGCATCCGGACATGCTCACCGCGAAGAGCTGCGCGTGATGCTGCAAACCGTGCGGCCCAAGTATTTTGTACCGGTTCACGGCGAATACAGGCATCTGGTCAAGCACTGTCGTCTGGCTGTGGAATGCGGTGTGGCTAAAGAGAATGCTTTAATTCTTGAGGATGGCGATCCGTTGACGCTGCGCCCCGGCAGTATTCAGCTGGAAGAGCATGTCAATGTGGAAAGTGTACTCGTGGACGGCAAAGGTGTGGGCGACGTGGGACAATCTGTTCTGCGTGAACGCCATATCCTTGGCGGCGAGGGCATGGTCGTGGTAGTGATGGTGGTAGACGAAAATACATGGGAAATTCTTGTCGGACCGGATATCGTTTCCAAAGGCTTTGTTTTCGAACAACATTTTAATCATGTACTGGAAGATGCCAAATGCATCATTCTTGATTTGTGCGAAAACATTCCTCCGGGCGACGTTACCCACCTGCAGGATAAAATTCGTAGTACGTTGCGGCGGTTTTTCCGTAAGGTTCTGGAACGCGATCCGGTAGTGGTACCGATGGTAACTCTTGTTTAAGCGGATGCCGGAACCGCTATGGCGGCAAAGCATAGGTCTGTCGTCACGCCTCTTGCGTTCGTCCTGTTGCGACCTGTGAAGGAGTCAGTTGTATGCGTGTTCTAAGGGTGAGATTTAACGGTCATTCTTTTTATGCCCGTCTGGATGGCAACCATGTGTATTGCCTTAATCCGCAGCTGGGGCTTGAGCAACCGATCTCACTTGAAGAAATTACTGTGCTGCCCGTGGTCACACCATCAAAAATAGTCTGCATGGGAATGAATTTTAAAGATCATGCGGAAGAGATCGGCTTTGAGATTCCGTCTGAGCCTGTATTCTTTTTAAAGCCACCAAGCTCCGTCATCGGCAGCGGGCAGGCTATCGTGTTGCCGGTAGCCTCGCAGCGCGTTGACCATGAGGCTGAGCTGGGCATCGTTATCGGGCGTGCTGCCAGAAATATTACTCCTGAAGATGTCCCTACGCATATTTTCGGCTATACCTGCGCCAACGATGTAACCGCCCGCGATCTACAACAGCGGGACGGGCTCTTCGGCCGTTGCAAGGGGTTTGATACCTTTGCTCCTGTGGGGCCGTGGATTGAAACCGAAGTGGCTGATCCCTCTGATCTTGTCATCCGGGCTGTTGTGAATGGCGAGGTGCGGCAGGAAGGCCATACGGCGGATATGATTTTTTCACCGCATGAGGTCGTAGCTGCGATTTCTCAGGTTATGACGCTATTGCCGGGTGATCTTGTTCTGACTGGAACCCCTAAAGGCGTCAGCCCGATACAGGACGGGGATGACGTGCGGGTCGAGATTGAAGGCGTGGGCTTGCTGATAAACCCTGCCCTTCGTGAATCCGGCGATGATGTACCGGAAGAAGGTGCCGGAGAGATTCCGGTTCAGTAGGAAGTGATGGTTGAGACTTCTTTTGGCCGCGTGCACGTGTTGCAGGCGGCTTTTTTTTAGCAAGGACCTGAACTCGATGCGACTTTATAGCAGGTTAATTTGCAGCAAAGATGTCTCCTTCCGCATTGACTCACTTACTGATTCATTTGTGGGCCTTAAGAAAACATCTTCACGTTGTGAAGAGCAGGTGCTGCGGGGATAACTTTAGTTGTCAAGGTGAGAGTATGCTATATAGAAAATGCAGCGGGAACTGTTTGACCAATCTGTACGGCGTTTTGTAGGGTGCCCAAGATATAAAAAGTAACGAAAGTGCTTATGGAGCATATAGATGCCGCAATACAAGATATTCGCGTTGATGTTGTGCTTGGAGCTGTTCTTGTGTGCCGCGTGTTCGCCAAGCGCTGTCAATGGCACTAATGAACTGCCACAACATAGACTAAAGGCGGTGCAGAACCACGGCTGGGAGCAACTATCCATTGGGCTTCGTTACGCCTCCGGTCTAGGTGTGCCACAGAGCGACACTGAAGCCGTGAGGTAGTATCGAAAGGCGACGGAGCAAAACTATGCGAAAGCGCAGTTCAACCTTGGATTTTGTTACTATACCGGTAAAGGAGTACCGCAGGATTACGTCAAGGCTTACATGTGGGTCAATCTTGCAGAGGCAGAAGGGGTTGAGCCAGCAAAAGAAACCCGCGACAAGATTGTCCGCCTTATGACCCCCGCCCAGATAGCTGAAGCGCAACGGCAGACCTCTGTCTGGAAGCCAGTGAAGTAGGCTGACACTGTTGCACATATTGCGGAAACGCTATGAAATCATTTTTTTTAACCAAAAAAAGCTGCACAATGTATGAGTTCAAGTGCAAGTGCTATCGCGGAGAGACTATTTTAGAGCGTGTGCGGTGGTATTGCAAATGATGATGGAGCGAATAGGCAAGGATATCCAACTTCTTTGTATCACTGAGTTTAGTAACTTGTCTTGAAATTGAAAGACTACATAGGTGAACTCCGTCTGATGGAAGGGCAATTTGGATTCTGTTACTTTCTCTGGTTATTCCAACCTCTGGCTCGCCTTTTCTGGTTATTTTTTTGCAAGAGTGCCGTTGCAGGCGGTTTTTTTACATTTACTTTAGATGTCGATCATTAGCCATTCAAAGTCGGGTTCCCCCATTAACTCCTCCAGCAGCCCTTCCCACACTCCGCGGTCTCGCCATCGGCAGAATCTGCGTTGCGTGTTTTTCCAGTGCCCATAATCAGGGGGGAGGTCGCGCCAAGGTGCGCCTGTGCGGAGTATCCAAAAAACCGCGTTGATGAATAACCTGTTGTCTGCTGCGGGGCGACCGACTGAGCCTTTGCGCCCGGGAAGATGCGGCTTTAAGGTGTCCCACACCCTGTCGCTAATGTCGTGTCGTCTGTGTGCCTGCATTGTCCCTCCATGCTCTGTTTGGAGGAAGCTAACACAATTTTTTAAATTTGACGACACTATCTAGCTCAGGGGAATGCACTCCTGAGTTTCCGGCCCTGATAGCTAGTATTGTAATGGGGTACATCTTCGTCGCCTAGCAGCATTCTGTTCATGGTAAGAATCCAGCCCGATTATCAACTGATTCGGTCATCAGGCTGCAGGTGTTTTCTATCAGCAGCATTGCGTTTTGTTTGTACCCTGATCCCTGGGTGCGACGCGTTATTCATCCATTTTTTGACAAAGCCTGTCAAAACACTTCCAGTCTGCATGGTGATGTAGCTCATTCTGAAAATATCTGCGTGTTGCTTGCTGCATTTTGATAAGACCAGCAACTTTGTCTTTATTCTGTTGAAAAAGTTGAATGATGTCATCGACAGTAATTCGTAATTGCTCAAAATACTGCGTTGCCGTCGCCACTGTTCTTTTGCCTGTATCAACAAAGCACTCTATCTGCTTTGCATAATGCGCATAGAACTCTTGAGCTATGTTCTGGCCTGCCGGATTGATTAAAAGCCCCATCACATAATCTTCGTTGTTGTAACGGAACGCATGAAACTGTGTGCAGCCATGAAAAGGTAAATGAAAGTCAGCAACAGGAGCAGGTGTCAACATTACTTTTACCGGCACGTTATTTACGGAGATGGTAAAGTCATTTATAAATCGTGACCATGCCCTGTTTTGAAAGTTATTATATGAACGGCGCATAATTTCAGATAAATGTTCAATATTGCAATATTGTGTGCCTGTAATTCTATAGTACACATCTGACATTGTTTTTATAACGTCATCAGGGAGTAAATCGCTTGTATCAATAATATAGCACGCATCAGGATTCTGCACACGCCGCATTATCGCCCTGTATGGAAAGTAATATTTTCCATGAATGACTGGTTTATAGCTATCAATCGTACTTAGCTTTTCGTGCCATTGTGCAGCAACACGTTCGATGCTGTTTGTTCTTGCACCTTCGATCAATGCATCACCTAGCTGCATATTCAGAATAGTTACTATAATATTGACAGGGTCACGAGAAAGCCCGAAAAGCGGCCTGTGTGCAGACAAGTATTGCTGAAACGGGTCATGCTCCCCAACAGATAGTCTGCAATCGATGGTAAAGCCACACACAGAATGTTGCCTGCGTATGGCAGCGAAAGATTTTTCTTGGTCCCACCAGTAGGTGCTCGGGATACCCATTAGGCGTAAATAGTAAAGAAAAGACTGCAAACCCGCACCATGTGGAGAAGCAACATAAAATTCTGGTTGGGCAAGTTGAGCGGACGTTACATGGAACATATTTGCAGCCAGGGACCTTTTACTAAAGTATGTGTTGTAAAGAATGGTACGATGCATAAAAGAGAGAACACCCTACAGAGTAACTAGTGCTCTCTCTTAAAAAACATTCTATTATGAATCAGCCACCAGCTTACATGGACTACAGCCAGTCGCAGAGGAAGCCGCCTGTATCCTGTCAAGCAGACACTGGACATTTGCCTCCAGCGTATCGTGTGACGAGGCAGTGATTACCAGATCAGGTGCCAGTGGAGTTTCCACCGGAGTTTCCATTCCAGCCATGTGACGTATATGACCTTGTTGAGCAGCAGCATACAGCCCCTTGGGGTCACGGGCTTGTCGAATCTCTTCTGAAATATCCAAAAAGACTTCCAGATAGCTGGGCAAATGCGCTCTGTTCCACGCGTGTACGTCATGAAACAACGAGATGGTTGCAATAATGACGGTTAGGCCTTGTTCTGCCAGCAATTTGCAAAGCCGTGCATAGGTGAACGCCAGCTCCTTGCGTTTTTCGTATTCAAACGAAGAAGACGCAGCACCCAGTACTGCCCGTAACTCGTCACCGTCCAATAATATTGCGCCAGGCATACGTGCCACAAGAGCTCTGGCAATAGTCGTTTTACCTGCTCCGGAAAGACCCGTTATCCAAACGACAGAACCTGAATTTGCCATACTAGCTTTTACGACGCGCAATCCATGCACGGGTAAGATATTCAGCTTCAATAACGTCCACAGATTCTGTCTCTTTGCGGATTATATCCAAAAAGGATGCAAAGCGCTCGGGGCCGGCTTGAACACGTACATCGTTCACGCTTTCCCAAAGACCGATGTAGCGCTCAACAGACTGTAATTCAACGTGACATCCTTCCAGATAGACGACATCGTCAAACTCCGGCCGGGCCTTTAGCGATTCCGTCAGGTTGTTACAAAATTCCGATCTTCCGGAAGACACACGCTTCATTTCCGGAACAAGATCATGCAGTTGATTTTCAATGCGTACCAGCAGGGGATTGCTTTCCCACTTGCGGGTATTCCACAGTGCCATAAAGACACCCCGAGGCTGTAAAATCCGAGAAAATTCCTGCACTGCAGTGTCAAAATCAGCCCAGTGGAATGCTGACGCCATACTGACCATATGGTATGCCGCACCGTCTAATCCGGTATCCTCGGCTGCCCCTTTTTGCCATGAAACAGACAGGTTGCCGTTAAGCTTTTCTCCCTCACTGCGCATGGCATCATTGGGCTCAACTGCTGTAACCTGTATGCCAGCAGCAGCCAGCTGACGCGTCCAGATACCAGTGCCTGCGCCCACATCTGCACAACGAGGTGACGGGCTGAGTTCTGTACCCAGCTTATGGAAAATATCAAGTACAAACGGAGAATACCCCGGACGATACTGTGAATATTTTTCTGCCAACTCGGTAAAATTTCCGTGATCCATCATTGTCTCCAGTCGTGTTGCCACGTTTTTTGTGATAGTAAATTTTCGTATATTTCCAAGTCGCTCTCTGTATCACATTCACACCATCCACCATGAACCGGTACAGTGTGTATTGCACATCCCGACTGTAGCAGACCGCGTAATAACGAGGTCATGTCCAAAGCATCTGCCTCGAGTTGCGGAAGAGCGGTGACATATTCAAGGATACGCTGCCTTCCTACACAGCTCAGCTTCAGCAGGCCCATATACTGACCGGCAACCTCGTCCAGCCCTCTCGGCTTATTGCCTATTTCCTGAAGTAGTCCGTCCTGCTGGCGGAATGTTTCGGCATCATCCAGAGGGTTTTCGTTGCGTGCTGTCCACAGCGGCAGCCAGTCCACATCATAACTGAGCGCAATATCGCCTGAACTTGCCATAAGATCACGTACATGTTGTGCGCGGTATACTATGTCCGCATACGCAACCAGAGCGTCCTCTTTACCCAATGCCGCAAACGCGCAGAGCAAAGATTGAACCATGTTTGTTTGTATCCAGCGCGGGTTGTCCACAACGTCAAAATTGCCTTGCAGAGTTTCTGCCATATAGCCGCGGACAACAATCGTGCGCTCTATGCCGGCTGCAGCCAGCGCATCCAGCTGCCAATGTAAAAGCGGGCGGCCGCCAAGTTCCAGTAAGCATTTGGGGCGATCTGCCGTGCTGGTACGCATACGGGAACCACGTCCTGCTGCCAGTATCACTGCCACTGTGCTCATTCACTGACTCCAGAACTGTCTGAACAGTTTGATATCGTTAGGATGAGGCTTTGCTTCACGTTCGGGGTGCCACATCATACCGTACACCGGTGCTGTGCAATGCTCGAAAGCCTCCACAGTGCCGTCACTTGCCAATGCTGTTGCCAGAAGAGCGGGGGCAAGCGTGTTATCAGTAATTCCCCGTGCATGAAATGAATTAACTTTCTGCACCTCTTCTGTGGTCAACATTACAGAATGCCTGACAGCAACATGATCAGGTACATGCAGGTCAGTACCTCCGAGAAAGCGATTGATAATCTGCATGCCTCGGCAAACTCCCAGAATTGGTAAGCCGTCACGCATGGCTTTTGCAAAAAGAACCCCTTCAGTGCTATCCCGATGGGGAAAAACACTCCAGTCCTCACCGCCTGTTAAAATAAGACCGGTAAAAGAAAAGCCGTCAAACCATTTTGTGACATCAGAAAGTCCGTTGGGAACAGGAACCCAGACAGCATCAGGAAGCACTTCGGATAAAAAGCGTGCCCAATCCTGTGCCAGAGCATCCCGTACTTCATGTGGTGTGACGCAAATCCGTTGAGAAACAGCCAGCACATGGCGTGTTTGCTTTGTGTTTTTTCTGTTCATGGCTCTTGTTACGCTACAGCTCGTAATACTTGTGCTGCTGGATGCAACAGGCACTTTCTGGCACTGGCAATGTTGCTGAATAACCGTTCGCCCACTCCTATAGCAGCGGGCAGGCCATACTCTGCACAGCGGATTGCCATATGCGAGTTGGTACCGCCAAACATGGTTATCAGTCCTGCGATAGAGCGTGTGAATATCCAGTCAAAGCCCGGATCCGCAGTTTCGATACATACGATATGCCCGGCAAGGGACTGTTCGTAGTTTTCGTTCTCGGCAATATGTATGACAGGTGCTTCAAGCAGGCCTGAGCCGATGAAATTGGGTGCACTGCGATGCTGCGGTACAACATAGAGGTCACGTGAAGAGCGGATGAGGTAGCTAAGCTTGAGGGACCGGCCAAGCTCAAACAGTTCACGCCCTTGTGCTGCCAGTCTTTCAAAGTGATCTGCAGGCTTATGAAGCAATGCATGACATGACCACTCCATAATGTCACGGAAATCAAGGTACGACAGCGTTTCTCTGTCAAGACCGTATCGTGAACCCCATACAGCAAGCAATTCCAGAATATCTGAGATGTTGCGCGTAAATACAAACTTTGCAAACTCTCTGCCCGCAATGGCTTCCCGTGCAAAATAGCTGAATCCGTCCACGCTTTCCGGTAACTTTGCTTCCCGCAGTAACTGTGTCAGCCCACGAGTTTCGGCAGTGCTGAAGGCAAACGATGCAGGCTCGAAACTAATTGCCTCGTTTAACGAGTCCGCTTCAAACAGCGCCACCCGGTCTGCATAGCGCGGCGAGGTAATATCATACGATCCAGGCCGCAGATGACCGTAAGCAGATAAAAAGGCACTCCGGCTTTTGCTGCCCTGACAGACTTTTTGGAAGTCGTGTGACATTCTGCCCGAAATTGTCTGCACACTCATTTTGAATGCTGCCAGTCGTTCCGGAGAAAGTGCCCCGCGATCTACGGCGGAGCGTAACAGTGTTTCCGCTATGAAGGCATGTCTTGCAAGAATGGCAAAGGGGATAGTGCCGTAATTGCGGCATTCCTCTGCCAGATAGGACAGCTGGGATAATGATGATATGTCGTTGGGGCCGAACATATCAGTATGGCGGCACATTTGCCGGCTGTGCAGCTCTTTGACAGTTTCTTTGGCGTACAGCAGTGATGAACTGCCGCCTGCCGCCACATCAAGCGCTGTTGCCGTCAATGAGTGTAAGGCCGCGCGGAATGCCTCACGCCTGGGAGAGGTAAGCAGGTCGTGGTAACGCTCGTCCAGCGTGCTGTCAAAAGTGAAATCCAGACAGGTTTGTGCGACTTCAAACTCTATTTTATCGTGAAGCTGCGGATTGGTATCAAGCCTGTTAAGCCAGCCGTTGACAAGCACTTCCGACGTAACTGCATCAAGAGCCCCCGGCAGGAGCGAGTTAAGACTCTGCCGCACATCAATATACGGCCGTCCTGCCAGCAGCAACATGAGTTCATCAGGTGGCATTGTCCTGTAAAGCATCTTTTCACGGGCCAGACTCCATACACGCTTGGTAATCATCTCGCGGTACAGTGATGATGCCAAAGTCCGGGGCATCAGGCCGATCATTTCCGCCGGATTCCAGTCCGGCATGACACCAAGAATCGTACGACGTCCATAAATATTGGGACGTGGCTGCATGTGTTCGTTGACAAATTCAACTACGAAATCAATATGTTGTGCGACATTTTTGTCGACATTAGGAATCCATGAGTTTTGCATGCATAACGGACGTACCTGCAGCAGATGTATGACTCCGGAACGATCCATACAAAATTCAATATCCAGCTCCGAACATCCACAGGCCTGTTCAATATCCCGCACAAATTCTACAAGCCTGTGCAATCGGGCAGAATCAAAATCACTGCGCGTAGCATGCCGATATACATATACAGTTTTTCCTGCGTGTTTGCCGCCAGTGATGGAGTCTGTACTTTCACTTTCATCATCATAATTCAGCACGTAGTACGGCGAGCCATCAGCGAGTACTCGTGTGGTGATAACACCGCTCATCACAATGTCGCGCACCATGCTTTGTATCAGCACCTGATCGTCAATGGATAGTTCTCCGTACGAATCCAGTACGGCTTCAACTGCACTGCGTAGCGCTTCCTCTTTCGGCAAGATATGCAGCAACGACAAAAAAGCACCAGCACCTGATGACGTGGCAGAATCTTCTCGGCGGCATGAAGAGCGCACAGCAAGAGTCGTGTCTGCTTCAAAAAAATTGACTAAGTTGCTGAGCACCTGATCAGAATCAGTACGCCATTCCTTTACCGACAAGGCCATAAAGGGGGGGATGGAACTGGAGACAACGGAGTTAAGCGTTGTCAGAACGTCGGCCTTTGAGGAAAAAACGAACATGCGGTACCTCATCACAGAAAATTGAAAACCAGGATGTTTTTATCCGGCATATTAATGGGGTATGCTGGATATTTGACAAGACACGGTTTTTCGGGAGTATAAAGCAAAAAATATGCCGTATTGTGTTTTTTGAAATATCGCTTTGGACTGGGTGTCAGTATCGGAGTTCGTGCAGAAGAAATTATATGCAACGGGGAATAATATGCAGGGGGCATCCTTGATTCTTTCAGGTGGGGGGCCTGATGCTCCTGATGCAACAGGGGCGGTAAGATGTACTGCGTAGAATAAGTGAGAACGTCTTGTAACCCTTTAGAAAAACGACCTCTTGTGGATACTGAAGCTGGTCGACTCATAAGTATAGGCCAGCGGTGACAAAAGAGGCTCATCTGATATCTCTCCTGTGCAGGGTGAGTCAGGGGTATTTAAGGAACGGGGAAAAAGTAAGTTTCAAAACAGCAGGAACCTGGGACTAAGTTCCCGCATGTGCTGCAGGCGGCTTTTTTTACATTTACTTTAATGCTTTTACGGAAACTGCGTCTGCACCAGTTGCTTAGTGTGGCGCCCTTAGGGTAATGGCTATCTTGTGACATGCCGCTTTTTGCACAATAGTAGATGCACAGGCATGCACGGCGGTTGCAATAAGGGAGGTTTATGATGACAGCGACAGCCACTTTTATGGGATTGACGTTTTCCTATTTTGATTTGATGCGTATGGGGCAGTTCGTCATCGCAGCCTTGCTTGGAGGCGCCATCGGGTACGAACGCGAGACCCGCGGTCAGGCTGCTGGTTTTCGAACCAACATGATCGTTGCGGTTGGCGCGTGTCTGATGATGCAGATGTCGTTACTCATGCCGGAGATGTTCAGCACATGGGGTGTTGAGTCTGTGGTTCGTACCGACCCCGGTCGTATAGCTTCTTACGCCATTGCCAGTATCGGCTTTGTCGGCGGGGGAGCTATCCTTAAAGGCCGCGGCTCGGTTCATGGTCTGACGACGGCAGCCAGCTTGTGGATTGTTACGGGCATCGGGCTTGCGGTAGGCGCAGGTCTTATTCTGCCTGCGATTCTGGCAACGTTTGTGGTGGTAGCGATTCTGTTCCTGCTGCCGTCATTCGTTAGCCGCTATGTACGCCGTTCTACGCGTATGACGCTGACACTGTGCCTTAACCGTACAGACATCACCGTTATGGAGCTTATGCCCATTCTGCAGCGTTACGAGGCTTTTGCCATCCAACCTGTAGGCTATGAGCATAATGTTGATTCGGGCGTGACAACGTTCGTTTTCAGGGTGCGCGGCAGTGAACACGCCGGTTGGTCTGCCATGGCATCCAGTTTGCGTCAACTTGAAGGGCTGGCAAGCCTGCATATGGAAGAAGCACCGGTTCCATAACTGAAAAGCCGGTCAGAGGCTTGGAGCATTGATCAGCCAATGCGGCCTCTCTGGCAAATACGTAGTCTCAACGTCGTTGGTATTCAGAATTCTGTTGCCTGCGACGGCACGCTGTCTCGAAATGATGCATCCGGCAGCCTGCAAGGCCCTGTGTTTTCACAGGGCTTTTTTTATAGTCTGTTATTTGCCTATAGACCCCTTGCCAGTGTGTGCAACTCAACCTATTATAAAGCTATGTCTTGGATGTATTGCAATCAGGTATATTTCCAGTTCCGAGACACAGTCTTATACAGGTGAGCTATACGGAGGGCACCATGAATTCTCAGAGATTTCGCAGGGCGCAGCAACGGCGGCCCAAGGTTAAGGTTGCTGCATTTGACGGTGCGCCATGGCTGTTAATGCTTGCCTCGGCGTTAGTATTCGGCTTGTGGCAAGTCGTATCACATTAAGCATTTTGATTTGTGCAAACGTAAAACCGCACCCCAAAGGGTGCGGTTTTTTATTATCCTTTTATTATTGCTTTTTTAGCTTTTCGTGATGAATGCATTTTTTTAAAAAAATTTACTTGACCTAGGAATAAGAATTGTTACTATTAATTCAAGGCGAACGTGGCAGTCCGCCTTGCCTACCTTCACAAGGCATCGTCAGGGCGGTTGTGGCAGCTGCCCTGACGATTCAGAAAGTAAGAGATAATTCGGAGGGCTACTCATGAGTGAACTGGCTCGCTTTGGCAACCTTGATATTGACTGGAATTTGAGTCCTGAACATGCGGTTACCATGTATCTGGAGTGGGGAAATAACGACTGGCATGCAGAATATCCCCCTGTACGCTCCAAGGACGATATCTCAACATATTTTGTGGTGGATACATGGGGCCCCAAGCCTGTTGTCCGGCTGGTGCGCAGAAATTCTGAAAAAGCAGAAGAACTGGTTACAGTAGACCTGCCCGAACATCTGGCAAACAGATGGCTGCACGAGCATGGCGATCTCAAAGGCATTTGTGAGCCCACGGAAGAAATCAAAGCCTGGCTTAGAAAGGAGCTTGGGCACGAATAAAATGTTCCGATGAAAGCATACTGTTCTTCATCACTCCTTGGACCCTTGGTACCCGAGTCTGAAGGCGACATCTTATGGGGAGATGTCGCCTTCTTCGTTTTTTTATGGCTCGGCCCACCTGCCTGTGTGTCTATAACTTGCCATCAAAATTGAAATATTTTTGTTTTGCGCAGACGAAAGCATCTGTGGGGCGGGATACCACGCTACGTAGCGCTGCGGGATGAATTTGACTGCCGTGGGGCTGGTAGCTCGCTGGTGCCGGGCATGGCGAAAAATACCATAAGCCCGATTGCGGTTTGACCTGCTAAGAGATTTGGAAGGGGCCGTCTGATATCCGTATAGTTTCAACAATACTGGGGTGGTAAAAGGAATTTTCCCGGCAGGGGCTTGACGTATTCTTGTATCTATGTGTTTATGGGACTACTCCTCTCCGATGCACCGCATCGGAAAATGGCATGTTTTTTCGGATGCCTCGATGAATACAGAGGCTGAAATCAACAGTGGAAACCGTGTACTGATGCCGGAAATCCGGCATGCTCTGAGTGTCTGGGTGCCAAATAAGGCGTTTTTTCAAGCCACATGATACAGGAGGTTCTTTATGAAACCGGAAGAGTTTGCACAGCGTTTTTTTGATACTGCTGCCGAAATGGGATGCTCCCTTACTGAAAAGGGCAATATCATCTGCAAGGGGGGCAAGAATTTGTCCCGCGGTAAGGTTGCGCGTATGTGGCAACGTTATGGTGAGCTGTGCATGAGTGATGCAAAAAAAGAGTTCAAGAACGACACTCACGGACTTAAACAGTTCCGCCAGATCGCAGAGCGTACTTTGCAGGCATAATAAAATAGAATATATCTGCAACTTGGGCCATATGTACAGCATATGGCCCTTTTTACGTCCTGCTTCTGAGTTGTTAATAATTTCACAACGTATATGATTGTATGCGCTAAATATGTCTGTGGTATTGACAGATGTGCATTGCAGTACGAGTATGCCTGCTTTGCTATTGAAGATGACAATCCATAGAATGTGTTACGCAGCTGAGGCAGTTATGCAGGATAGAAAGAGTATTGGTTATCTGGCCGCTTTTGCAGCCATTATTTTATGGTCGGGTAACTTTATTGTGGCGCGCCTGCTTAACGAGGCTCTGTCTCCTGTTGCAACCTCGTTCTGGCGTTGGGCAATTGCCAGCATTGCGCTTCTGCCTTTGGGGCTGGGAGCTTTCAGACGCGATTGGCCAGCTATCCGGCAACATAAAGGGTATTTTCTGCTCACGGCATTTGTGGGTGTGACCACCTTCAATACGTTGCTGTATCAGGCGGGACGAACCTCTGAGGCATTGAATCTTTCGCTGATTGCTACCTCTTCGCCTATCTTTATGTTTCTCTTTGCCCGTATTTTTTTAGGCGAAGCAATTTCACCACGCAGAGTCGCCGGTCTTGTCATTGCATTGGGCGGGGTGCTGCTACTTATTTCCCGGGGTAATGTGCAAACCTTGCTGCAACTGCAATTTACACAGGGCGATTTGTGGATGCTTGCAGCGGCAATCTGTTTTTCCGGCTATTCCGTATTGGCCCGTCAAAGACCTAACGGGGTTTCGCAAATGGGTTTTTTGATGGCAACGTTTTTACCGGGGGTGCTTATGCTCACTCCTGTATACGTTGTTGACCTTATACTTTCCGCACCACCGCAGGTAACGCCTAAAGTTGTCGGTTGTCTTTTGTACATCGGTATAGGTGCATCGCTAGTTGCATACTTTATGTGGAACAAGGCCGTACTCGCGCTCGGCTCATCCATGGCGGGCATCTTGTATTATTCTATTCCGCTTTTTTCGGGTGTCTCTGCATTCTTTTTGCTGGGCGAGCCGGTAAGTATCGTGCACTTGTTCAGCGGATTGCTGGTTGTCGGGGGAATTTTACTGGCCACGCGAAGCTAGTCCGTCCTTTGGCGGTTCTCCTCCGGCAGCATATACTGGCGTAACATATAACTACCTTCGTCGTTGCGTGTTTCAGAAAGCAATGACAGCAGCAGGTTGGCATTGGTTCAACCACGGTCACCTGTCGGTTTGTTTAAGCATGTTTCGGATAAGCCGGTGCGTTAATGTTGTTTGGTTAACCGACTGAATTGTAATGAAAATGTTTTTTGGCTTTCATGCCGGTTGTCGCTGATGCCGGTATGGAGGCCATTTTTATTGTGGATTTGTGGACGCAAGACCGCCCCATGGCTAGAAAAGAGTTGTCGTTTTCGGGGAGGGTCTTCTACCGGCTATCTGAAGGCATTGCTTGAAAACGGCATGAAAGTATCCCTCCTTACAGGGGCGGGGGTATTTTTCAGCAGCCTCTGCATCTGTCGCCGGCACGACATGGTGCATGAGTGCCGCACGTTAGGCGACACTGAGTATACTTTTTTGCCGCAAGGCAAATGACATACCGAGTTGCGCGTGACCGCAACGGTGTCGATGTCCGGCAGTTGCCGGACGGATTCACTAAGTTGAACCGGATTCGGTGGCAGGTGGAAGTCGCGCCTCTGCCTGCCACCGCGGGTTCACCGGAATGAGTAGTTAAGCTAAGAATACAAAACAGCATTTGCTGCTTTTTTTGTGCCTGAAAAAAGAGGCCCTGCAATGTAGATTGCAGGGCCTTTTGTTATCGGGGCACACGTTGTTTGCTTGTTGCAAGCAGCGCGTTCTTATAGTTTGCGCACCTCGGCGTACCAGCCGGTGGCTTGCTCCAGCAGGTTGTTTACCCGTCCGACAAGCGCATGGGGGTCCTGCAGATACCCTTCAAGCAACAGGGCGGATTCAAACAACTGTTCGGTAGCTTGCTGCAACAACCTGTCATCGGCATCTGCACGGTACAGGCGCAGCATGTTGCGGATGAGCATATGGTCTGGGTTGACTTCCAGCACCTTACGGGGAATGGAATCGTCCTTGTTCATGACACGCATCAGTTTTTCCATGGAAGCCGTCATGCCGCCGTCTTTGCTGGCAAGGCAGGCGGGGGAGTCTGACAGGCGCTTTGATTCGCGTACGTCTTCAACTCTGTCACCCAGAATGTTTTTCATGTGGGTAAGCAGTTGCGACAGCGTCTTGTGCCCTTCTTCGTCCAGAGCTTCCGGAGCGTCTTTCTTTTCTACGTCATCAAAGTCTTTCAGGATGTCTGCATCCGCATGTTCTACCGAACGGAATTCGAACTCTTTCCACTTGCCGAGCGATTCCATAATGAACTCGTCTGCGGCTTCATACATGTACAATACTTCGATGCCCTTACGCCGGAAGATCTCGACATGCGGGTTAAGACGGGCTGCTTCACGGTTGGGAGCGGAAACATACCACACGTGCTTCTGGCCTTCGCGGGCGCGCTCGATGTACTCATCCAGCGAGCAGAGGGCCTTGTCGTCTTCGTGCACCGAGCTGTTGAAACGAAGCAGAGGAATGAATTTTTCTCTGTTGACGTAGTCATTGTAGCCCATGCGGAAAATACGACCATGGGTACGCCAGAATTCAGCATACTTTTCAGCATCGGACGAGGCCAGCTTATCCAGATGGCTGAGAACCTGCTTTACTAATGTCTGCCTGATTTTTGCTATGAGGGCATTTTCCTGCAGAGTTTCACGCGAGATGTTCAGTGGCAGGTCTTCAGTATCTACCACGCCTTTAAGGAACGAAAGATATTCGGGAATCAGCGCTTTGTATTCGCGGCTGATGAGTACCCGTCGTACATACAGATCAAGGCCGTATTTATCGCGGTCGTAGCCGAACATGTCATTGCCGAAGGTGGGCACGAACACCAGAGAGGTAAACTGGACAGGTGCATCAATGGAAAGATGAATGGTGTCCAGCGGGTCCTGCGAGTCAAAAGTGAGGAACGTGTAAAACTCTTTGTACTGTTCTTTGGTTACCTGAAACTTGGGTTCGCGCCACAGGGCAGGAGTGGTGTTTACATGCTCACCTTCAACCGAAATAGGGAAGGGGATGAAGTTGGAATGCCTGCGGATAACCTGCTTCAGGTGGTCCTTTTTCAAAAACTCTGCTGCATCTTCCTTCAGGTGAGCCACAATGCGGGTGCCGCGCTCTGGTGCGTCCTGAGCTTCTTCCAGCTCAAAGCTGCCAAGGCCGTCACTTGTCCAGCTCCATGCCTCCTGCTCACTGCGGGCGCTGCGCGAAGTAACACGAACAGTGTCCGCCACCATGAAGACTGCATAAAAGCCGACGCCGAAGCGGCCGATAATATTGCCGGCGTCTTCACCTTTATCGGCAAGCTCTTTTAAAAAGCGCTCAGAACCGGAGCTGGCAATGGTGCCCAGATTATCGATAAGTTCCTGACGGGTCATGCCTATGCCGGTATCTGTGATGGTCAGCGTTTTAGCTTTTTCATCCACTGTAATGGCGATGTTCAGGTCAAGCTCAGGTGCGATGATCTGCTCGCTGCGGGCTTGAGCAAAGCGCAGCTTGTCCAGTGCGTCGGAAGCGTTGGAGACAAGCTCACGTAGAAAAATTTCGCGGTTGGTGTACAGAGAATGGGTAATAATGTGCAGCAGCTTACGCACTTCTGTGCGGAATTCATGCTTTTCTGTGGTTGCACCCTGTGTATCGCTCATACAATCCTCCTAGATGCGATAGTAACTCCTGTACCATCATTGCAGAAGGTTCAGGAGCGTTCGTATGTAATATTTCAGAGACCGCAGGCGCCTGCATAATGTCGGAGAGCGTCTTGCGGCATGTTGCATCGCCTGCATAAATAAATACGCATATGGCCCAGTCAAGGCTATGGCACTAAGAATACGAGCCACTTTTTCGGGGGGACGGCCTGTCAGCGTATGGTGATAGTGAATTATAGGTCAGAAGGCGCTAAACAGGCAGTGACAACAAAGACGAAAGCACGGGGCGCAATGCGATCTGCTGGGCACCGTCCAGACAGGCAAACTCTCGTAACAACGCGTTCTGTGCCGTTTTGCGGGTGGCTGCAGAACCATGCTTATGCAGGTACACAGCAAGCTGCCGCAAATTGTTGGTGGCGCATTCTCCGTGCATGATCCCTTCATCCATCTGATGGCGGCAATCTATTTTGCACGGAGTCTGCTGGTAACATTGAATGCAAAGAGCCGGAACAACGGCATAGCTACCCAATAATACGCGGATGGTGCTGTCCATGTTTTTATGCACGGCTGATTGTTCCTTTTTTTTTCCCTGCACGACTGCCGCCGCATGATCGTAGGTGGGCAAACCTATGAATGTTGCACCGTAATCAACAGCTTCGGGTGTACCTCCTTCGTCTTCAGTAAATGGAACAGAGATGATGCTGTCGGGTGCAGCCAATGTGAGCACAGCTGTGAAGTGGCATAATGCTTCTTTACTCAACGCGGTTTGATGGCGGGTGCAAGTTTCAATATGAATTGCCCGGGCACCGTGTCCGAATTCCTGCTTCAGCTGGTTGTTATGAGCAAGCAAGCTTAAAATCTCAAACTCCGGACGGTCACTGCCTAAGCGGACTCCAAGCGTCATTCTGCGGGCACCGGCTGCAATGACCTTATGCGGATAATGCAGCAGGGCATTGAACTCGGAGTCTGTCATGCTGCGCGAACCGGCTGTCGTATTGACGTTACTACGATCATACGAAGGCTGGATGTGTATGATGCGGGGAAGGTTTGCTGCCGCAAGCCTGTTTATGTCGCTTTCGGGCAGTGGCGGCGAGTCTATGCGCAGTAGCGGTACAGGCGTGGCGGGCAACTTGTCGCAAAGGTGGTGTTTCAGTTGCAGGAGATGGTCAGCACCGACAGAGCCGTCCGGCGGTAAGTGTAACGTTACAATGGGAACTCCGCCGCCAGCAAAATGTGATACAGCTTGCTTCATGCTTTGCACCCAGCTTGCGGCAGGGCTGTGCGGGGTGTCTGCTGTTTTGGGAACGCATGCATCCGGTACAGGGCACCGGACAGGCTGGTGCAGAAATACCCGATTGCCGGTCAACGCCCAGCGTACGCTCCGTGCCAGATCATAAATTCTGTCTTTGATATTTTCGTCATCGGTGCACAGCAGTGCTGCCGTATGCTGCAAAGAAAGCCCGCGCATATCGGCTGCCGACTCAAGGGCGTCACGTATGTTGATTGCAGAGAATCCGGTCAGCAGCAGTGCGCTTATGTCCTGTGTATCCGGGTTATCTGGCATTTCTGTTACTCCCGCACGGATAGACGGTTAAATGTGTCTTTAGTTCCTGTGATATATATAGCTTAGAAGTTTTGCAATGTGGATGACTCCTTACAGATATGCTGCTGCCCTTTGACATCTTCGCCTTCTGTGATTACTCCCTTGCCTTGTCTGAAAGTTAAGGAGAACTCAACATGTACACACTCACTCCCAGCGGAGTTTGCGCTAAACAAATTCAGTTTGATGTCGATGCAGAAGGCAGGCTGAATAATGTCCGCTTCATGGGGGGCTGCCCTGGCAACCTTGAAGCTATCTGCCGTCTTCTGGACGGAATGGACGCCAAAGATGCCGTTGGCCGCATGCAGGGTATAACCTGTGGTAAAAAGCCTACTTCCTGCCCCGATCAACTGGCTCAGGCCGTGCAGAAAGTGTTGAACGGTAATGGAGAGTCCATGCGTTCGCGTCCCGGCAGTTCTGCCGGTATGACCTTCGGGCTGGGTAACCCCTTTGCCTGATGCCTCCGCGGGCAGCTCTGTCTGCCGGTGGAATGAACTGCGCATCTGTATTACGGCCGGTTTTTACCGGCCGTATTTGCATGAAGCGGACAGCGTTACAACTTGAACAATTCGTAAGGCGGGAGGTGTTATGAAAAACGCATTGTTGCGTGTCTGGCGCGGGGAAGAAAGTTTGTTTGTCACCTTCTGGCTGTGGTTGGTGCTGGGGGGGCTTATCGTCTCTTTGCCTCAAACCATGCTTATGCTGGCTGGTTATTCGTTTCCTGCCGATGCGTTTGTTCAGGCGTATGCGTTTTGCCTGTACCGGCTTTGCGTGCTTGCGTTCCAGTTTGTTGTTTCCGTGGGCCTGTGGCGCGCAGCTGGTCTTGACGGTATAGACTGGCCGGATAAATTCTGGCGTCTGGGCGCGCGGGTAGTGGCGTTGGCTACTATCGGTGGTGTAATCGGTGTGGGATTTGTGGAAACGGCCGTACGGATTTATATGGTTTCAATGTCACTTTTGTAGCATACTAGCTGTGTTGACGTCCTTCGCCGGAGGTCATATTTATCAGATGACGTGTTTTTCACGCATATTGTTACTGAATGGAGATGATAATGAAACAATCTGTACTTAGTTTGTTCCCCGGTAAAGTCAGCGTTGGTTTGCTGGTTACCTTGTTGCTTGTTTCCATGCTTGCAGGCTGTGCAAGCCAGAGCGGCAGTGTTTATTCCACTAAGCAGACCCGGGTATCCCATCGGGTTGAGTACGGAACCGTTACTGATGTGCGCCAGGTGAAAATTGAAGGTGAGCAGTCCGGTCTGGGTGTTCTGGGCGGCGCGGTGATAGGCGGTGTAATCGGCAGTACCATGGGGGCCAGTACCGGGCGTACTCTGGCTATTCTTGGTGGCTCTGTTGCCGGCGCTGCTGCCGGTGCCGCCGGTGAGCAGGCTATGAAAAACAAAGACGGCGTAGAGCTGACAGTGCGTCTGGACAACGGTTCAGTCGTTTCAATTGTGCAGGAAGCGGATGAATTTTTTGCGACCGGTGAGCGTGTACGAGTGCTGACTGCAAACGACGGCTCTGCGCGTGTACGCCACTAACTGTCTTTTTTGCAATACCTTCAGGCCGGATGCTTTTAGTGTCCGGCTTTTTTTAATGCTTTATCCCATGATTTCAGAGAATGCGGTTCGCGGTGGCGCTGAGTATTTGCTAAAAAACTACATGCTGTTTTTTGTAGAAAGCTGTAAGTTGTTCGATGTATCATGCTAATTTTATAAATATTATATTTGCTGTGCGGTTTTGGCGAAAGTGTTGCTCTTGACAGTTCTAAATCTGACGTGTAGCTGAAATTGAAAATCTTTATCTTAAAAGAACGCTTGTCTGACAGCGGGGGCCAGATAATGGAATCTGTCAGGCGGGCATATTTTTTTATGTCGGGAGTTACCGGATGAGTCAGCATTCCGCAGCCTTGCCGTTGGGAATTGTACCCAGCGGATCGGCAGGAGTCGTACGTGGCGAGGGGAAACGTGCAGTAAAACACGCGGAAATTTTACCATCTGATATTGCAAAATCGTGCAGCCAATACTGTGGTGATATCCGGCTTTCGTTGCACCAACTTGCGGAGTCACTGGGCAATGCTATTGATGCCAGGGACCCATACACGCATAAGCATTCTGATGAGGTTGCAGAAGTTGCCAGAGTCACCGCCAGAACCATGGGGTGCTCTTTTGAGCATGCTGAAATGCTGCATATCGCAGGTCATTTGCATGATATCGGCAAAATAGGGATTCCGGATGCCATTCTGAGAAAACAAGGTCCGTTGACGAATGAAGAATGGCAGGTAATGCGGAGTCACCCTCAGATCGGCGCTAATATTATACGTCCTGTGGATGTTTTCTCGGATAGTGGTGGGGTTGCGGAAGTGGTGCTGCGCCATCACGAACGGTGGGATGGAAAAGGTTATCCTGCCGGACTGGCAGGCAACGATATCCCGCTGGGGGCCAGAATCATTGCAGTTGCGGATACCCTTTCCGCTATGATGCAGACGCGCCCGTACAGAAAAGGACGTTCGTTTTCTGAAGCTGTCAGCGAGATTGTGCGTTGCTCAGGGACGCAGTTTGATCCGAAGGTCGTTGAAGCTTTTATTGCATCATTAGATCAGATAAAAGCCGCGTGGCCGGAGGATACAAATACTTCTCCACTGATTCCGGACTTTGCAATTTGATGTCTGCGGCTGTGTGCTGTGTGGTTGTACGCAATAATTAGGTGCAGTCTGTTATAAAATTATTAAGACATAACACCTGTTCCGCCTGTCAGCAGGTTGCAGGTGTTATACTTTTCATTCTTTCTCCCGGGGCCTACACTCTCTTTGAGTCAGCAGGTTACGGGAGTTTTTTATGGTGTGCCAATGTCGGGAGCGGGCTACGTTTTTTTTGCCTGCTATGAAGCTGCGCGGGAGGTTGCAGGGGGGGCAACTTCTGCGAACGGGCATCGTTTTGAGTCTTGCTTTGTTTTTCTCTTTGTCTGCCGGCTGCTCACAAACAGGCTCACAGCGTATGTCACCGGAGGAAGGGGCTTTTACCAAAAACGACTTGGCGGGGCTACGCGTCGCGGGCCAGATAACGGCTGCGCAAAGTTTTATTCATTTTTCCTCTTTTGAAGAACTGGCAACAACAGAATTTGCTTATGCTTTGCTGGGCGAAGAGTCCGAAGTTGCATCAAAAAATGTCCTTCTGACGAATCATAACCTTGCGGCGCAGCAAGCCGAGCGTATTCTTACAGAACAGGAAAAAAATCTCTTAGAGTCTGTGCATAATGCCGCACGGCGGATACGCAACATTGTGCGGACCATTCCGAAAGATACACGCCCCCGCAGCATGTCTCAATCTACCGTGCATATTTTGCCCCAGTTGGAAGAGATAGGAAATGTTGTGCAGGCGGGAGGGAGTTCTCCCACACCGCTGCGTGTAGTAATCAAAAATGCAAAGCAGGTGACAGCGGAAAGCATCGTTGCGGTATCTGATCTGGTACGTCTGACACGCTATCCGGATAGAAGTGTTTACAGAGGTACAATTACGGATTTTTTTGGTGCAGCGCAGGATATGCCGGATACCGAACATGTCGGGATGTACGACTTGTTCTCCGGCATGGTTCGCCGCGTTGGCATGCGCCATTTACTTCTTCTGTATCTGCAGCAGGATATTCTGCATGTGCTGGAGCGCAACAATGCCAGTATCCGGTTTTCTGAGGGCCGCTTTCATCTTTTTGATCAGGGCAGGGCAAGTGGTTATGAAAATCAGGAACAGCGAGAGATACCTTCTGCCGGGGCGGCTTCACGTGGCATTAGTGGCACAGGGGGCGGAACGGGGCAGAACAAGCAGGAAACGGGGCAGAGCGTAAGCGAAAGAGTAACGGTGGCAGCTGAGCAGGCTAACTTGAGTCAGGATACACAGCTCCTTACGGTTCTTCAGGACAGACTGATACTTGTAGGGGAAGCGTTAGTAGCTCTGGAGGCAACTCTGAGGACGGATCCGATGGGCTGGGACCAGGCCGACCAGTCCGGAGGACAGGCCGGTACGTTGAATCAACTGCACTCCTCTGTACGTCAGTTGCGGCAAAGGGCATGGCACAATGCAGAAGTCATGGAGCTTTTTGCAGTGTTGTTAAGCACTACGCAGACTGCAGATAGTAAAAATAAAACCAGAGCAATGGATCTGGCTACCAGTGTGCGTACTGCCATGAAAGGGCTGCCGGTACAGATGCGGCAACAGGCACAGCTGTTCAGAAGCGCACTTCGACAAGCTCTTGCTGACGGTATGCAGGCTTTCAGGCAGGCTGATGACATTATTGCCGAAATGCCTGTTGATGCAGACGTCAAAGAGTCGTTTCATAACGTGTTCAGCGTATTGCACAAGGATTATGCCCGACAGGCTGTCATATATAACGAGGTTCCTGAGCTTGCATCATATGCTGCGGAAAAGGCGGTTGAAACGGTTTCTGCAGCAAAGGTGTGGCAGCGGATGGGCAAGCCTCTGCCTCCGCGGACTGTAACTGCCTTGGAGCATGATCAGGAGCTGCTTTGGTGTTTCAGACAGGAGGAACAGGCTCGCAGGCGTGATGCGGAAAGACACAACGCGTTGCTGGAGTCTGTATTTCGCAGCGCGTTTGAGATGTCTGACTCGGCAACCTGATTGTAGTGCTGTTAAGTTGTGTCTGGCTCAGGTCAAGAGCTCAGAAAAACAGGTGCAAGTTACCTGAAGTAACCTTGCACCTATTTGTATTGTACTGGCAGGCGCTGTTATCTGTTTTGTTTGCCGTGGTTACTGTGTGGGTGTTGCGGGAAGGGCAAACCAGCGCCGGACCGCTTCCGGATCTGCCCGATACGTGCCGTCCGAGCAGCGGCGGGCCGGAAAGCCATCTTCCCGTATCCAGCGCTTAACTGTGCCTTCTCCTGCCCCTACTGCTGCACAGATAGCAGTCAGCCCGACAAGAATAAGGGGAGTCTGCTTTTTCTCTGTTCTTGCGTTATGAAAGGGCAGACCATCTCCGTAATGGGACGGAATCGTCATCATCTGATAGGACACGTCAAATGCAGTCATTTCTGTATGGTCTGAGACGGGCAAAGCAGAATGTGACCTTGCACTGTTTGACGCTCCCTCTGTGAAAGGCTGTGTATGCGGCATGTGTGATGCTGCCAGCCTTCGCTTTGCTCCGTATCCGTTGTCTAAACTTCGGGAGCACTGAGGCAAGTTATTCCGGTTTTTTCCGCTTTGTTTCGTTTCTTCAGCAACTGGCCATATCATTTCGCTTTTCCTCCGACGACTGCTATGCCGCAGGTCTCACGGGCATGGTTTCCGGTATCAAAATGGAACCAGCTCATACCTTCAAAGGCTTCTATTCGCCTGATACGTGCAAACTCTTCATCATCTGGCCGCGCCATCAGATCGCATCGTACTTCCTGAGGCGTGGCATCGCGGAACAGGCAGTCAAAGGCCCGCCCGAACTTATGTTGTGAAAGCGGCGCGCCGGTGCTGCAATCAAACGGGCGCCAGCCGGAAAGACTTCTGTCGCCGCCAAGGTGCCCCGTGTTGACTGTCGTGGGGCCGTATCTGCGGCGTAGTGCGTCAAGCGCTTGTAACGCGTGAATGTCGAACAGCATGAAAAGCTTGCGGGGTGCTGCGGTTGCGTTGTGCAGCATTTGAGGCGGTACAAGCTCTTCAATCTGAAAGTGTTTCGGGGTGTAACAACTCATGTTTTCCCCTAATGCAAAGACATCGCAGGCAGATGAACATGAAAAGGAGTATGGGCAAAGGCCTGCAGTCTGTTCGGCGAGTCCATCTGACCGGCAGTTGTCACCAGTTGAATGGCAGCAGCGCGCACCAGCGTATTAAAAGGAGATTTTTTGCGTGCTGTCGGGGGAGAAAACAAGCTGCCTTCAATGTGTATCAGGCTGCCCGGTGTAAGCATGCGCATGCACCAGTCTCCCAATTTGCCAGTCGCAAAAACAGTGTGAGGGGTGCCGGATATACAATCATGACATTCCGTGTCTGTGCTGATGCGCAACATGGTGGCAGAAAGATTTTCAAATTCAGGACGATGCAATCTTTTGGGCCACAGATGTACTGTACCCAGCAAAAAAACAGTATTGATTTTGGCCATTGTCTTCCCCAACTAGTCGTTTAATTTATTATATCCTGCATTGGTGACTGCAGGACGCTATCGGCTATGCGCAGGCTCCCTGCTGTAGCGGCAAGGGTGGTGTCTGCCTGACGCTGCGAAAAACGCATAGTTCAGATTTATGCGGGTGGTGTTTTTCGTAGCCTGAGTTTGAACGGATATTGTCGCGCTGTGATATGCGTATGCCAAAGACAAGCCTGAAGCGCGTCGTCATGGCGAGCAGTGTTGATGCAAGGCATTAACTGCAGCGCAACGGTAAACAGCAACGTGCGAAAAGGTGGGCCGCCCCTGCGGCAGCCCGTTAGAAACCGAGTCCTATGTCAGGCATGCGGTACAGGTCTTTTCCGTATCTGTCCGGCTGCACATCCCCCGATGCCCACGGATCTTCAAATAAGCCATAACCTCTTGTCGCTGCCTGCTGTAGGTCACTTTCACGCCGGCAACGTTGAGAGCAGTAACGTTCCTTATTATTTACCGGCGCGAAGTGCTTGCCGCATTGCATACATTGCCTTTTTTCGCCTTTGCGGGCTCTTGCAGCCTGTGCATGTGCCCCGCATGAACGGGAACAATAGGCTTGCCGTGCATGTGTGGGGCGCACTGATTTGCCGCACCATGCGCACTGGATTTCACGGGATATCGTTCTGGCTGCGTCAGAGCATTGGCGTGAACAATATTTACCTCTGCCTGCCCGTATACGTGCCTGAGCAACTGAGAATTCACTCTGACAATGCTGACATGTTACAACTGGCATGGGCTGCCTCCTTCAAAAAACTGGTTACAGTCGTCAAAGGCTTTTCTGCACGCGGATTCCGTAGCGGAACTGCGCATGCATTCGTGTTCGAAGATTGCATAATACAGGCGCAGCAAACGCTTATGTTCACCTTGTTCTATCTGAATCATAGGTTCCGTGTTGCCGCGGGTTCTTGTCTCCATACATGCTGCACAGCTCATCAGCCCTTGCCGCACTTTACGTGTCGAAATGCAGAACGGCCTGCCGCATCGAGCACACCTTACGCAGGTCATATTCGGATGCTGTGTTCTGTCCATTTGCCCCCCTGAACATTACTAAAGGAGTAGAGAGTTCATTTGGTTTTCTGTTCGTGCCTGTTTGCCATTGTGCTTAGAACAGCTGGGTGCTGTTCTCTGTGAACAGATATTTCATAATGTGCACAGATTCGTCAAGTGTGTTTTCGTGTGTTGAAGCTTGGGCTTTACTTTTCCACAAAATGTGTTATATATTTGCCATGAAAAGCACAGATTTTTCAGAATCAGAGCGACGTATGCAGGCTTTTATTGAGGATGCCATCAGACTTCTTGGTGGCGTGTCTGACGTCGCATCTGCTGCTGGTGTCAGCCATCGTACTGTTTATGCTTGGAAAAACGGTGAACGTTTTCCGAGCAGAAGTAAGCTGAGCAAGCTTTCCTCTCATCTGGAAAGACTGGCAGGCCACAATGACGATGGTTCAGGGTTGAAAGAGCAGGAAGTTGCCCGTGACTCAGGCGGCGCATCCTACTCTGTGCGGGAGGCTGCATCGCCGCAATATGGTCCTGCTGACGGCGGGAGAGCTTCGTTACTTCCGGTTCCGCCTAGGGCTGACTTGCTTGGTGAATTTGTTTTTGTTGCTAAAGCTGATGCACGGCCTAGTGCAGGTGGCGGCTCATTGCAGACCGGTGCGGAAACTGTTGAACGCCATGCTTTCCGGCTCGATTGGCTGCTTAGCAAAACGCACGACACCACTTCATTGCGGCTGATGGAAGTTATGGGGCGGTCCATGGAGCCTACGCTGCACAATGGCGACCATGTACTCGTAAATGAAGGAGATACATACCTTATTGAAGACAGGGTATATGTGGTGCGGGTGCAGGATGAAATTTATATCAAACGGTTTGCCCGTACTCCCGGAAAGTTACTTTTCAGGGGGGATAACAGAGAACTGGCGTATCAGGATATTGAAGTAGATCCGCAGGATCAGGCGTGCGACTGGACTGTAATCGGCAGGGTTATCTGGGCGGGCAAAGAGCTTTAGTTTGTTTCAGACTGCTTCCGTTGCGGGATGGGGTTCCGGCGGGCACTGTGTTCTACCTGTCTGGTCTGGCTTAGCTTTGTGTTTTTCAGGCAACTATTTAAAGTTATTGTTTTTATAGGTCAACAGCGCTGCCTGTTCTGTCACATTTGCTGACGCAGGAGTTTAGCGTCTTATAGTTGTTCTGTCCTGTGATGTGCTATGAATACTGGAGGGTATTGCACTTTTTGTGCAATGCTTTTTTTTGTGTACTTTGAGTACGTGTGGAGGTGGATTGTAAATACACTGAGGGGATAACATGAGAAATGGGCAGCGAATGCGGAGTGTTGAACATCTGGACATGCTTTATGGGAAAGAGCGTACAGGACATGAGGGAGAATGGCTTGTGCGCAGTGTACGGCCGGACGGGCAGGTGGAGCATTGGTGGGAACATGATGAACATAAGGCGTTGCAGCTGGCAGTTGAGTTGTGCGAGAGCACCGGAGAGACAGCACAAGTATACCGTCTGTACCATGAACACCACTGCTGAAGTATGTGCTTCACTTTCAGAGGTAATTACTGAAAGCCGGCAGACAGCTTCTGATCTTCCGGCTTGGTGATGGTCAGACCTTGCTCAGTAGATACACAGGAGTCAGTAGTGTGTCTGCTACCCTGAAATTGGACCTGCCTATTGGCGGGCATTAATTATGAGAGGCTGCCGGAGTTCAGAGGCAATTTGTTGTGAAGCAGATGGTAGAACGTAGCTTGGTGGCCTTGAAATTATAGCTGAATGTGCTGACTCTGCAGGAAGAGGATGAACGGCAGTTTTTGAGTGAGCCATCAGAAAAGCGGCAAATGCCAGAATGACCGCAGCCATAGCTATAGGCAGCTGCTTGATATAGAAATAAAAATTGGACATGTTTATGGAGTGAGCTTTCCGGCTTGTTCTTGCGCCGGAATAAGGTTGGAAGCCTGATGTGTTGGGCGAGCCCCTTTAAGGTGAAGAGGGGGATTTGCCACAATAATGTACGTCAGGCAAGCGTTAAAACGTAACACGATATTGTGTTACAGTACTCATAATAACGTGAACAGGTAAATGTACTATAAACAAGGAATGTTGCCGTATTAATTAGTAGGATGATATTGCAGTACGGCCAATGCACTAAAAGTGAGCTGTGTAGATTGCTGGTTTGTTAATGAAAAAAAGTACCAGCAGAGCTGTACTTGTAGGTAGCATTTTTAGTTACAGTAATTTTTTGACCTGATGGAGTCTAAAGTTCCTGCAGACTCCAGCAGGGCTGCGGCATTAAAAAGTCTATCCTTAATTTCTGCAGGAACAGAATCTGAAGCGGCAAGGAACCAGCCTGTTTTGTCAAAAAAGGGTAGCGGAATACGATAGAGGTTTGGCGGCGTGCTGCAACGGTACTCAAGGTCAAGATAGCCGCTGATGCGTTTTCCAAGCAGTTTCTTTTTGTTCAGGCCGAAACCGGCAACCGGCTCGAAGTGGCTGGCAAATGGGGCGGAAGTCTGAATAAGATTATGAAATTCTGCAGAGTAGTATACACCTTCCTGAAAGCCCCATGTTTTGCCCTGTGTGATCAGCTCGGTCGCTTTAGTTGGCGCAAAAGCTTTATTTCGTTCATCTACGATAAGGCTGACCCCCATCGAGATGGTCTTAAACAGCAAGCTGTACCGGTGTTGATTTTTGGGGGTCGCGGTTACAGAAGGAATCAGTGCGATTTCTCCTTTAGCCGCATGGCGTAGATTGCGTCTCCAATGTGTTTGCTCCAGTGGCCGCAGGCGGACGCCCGCTTGCGTTGCAACGGCAGCAATCAGGTCAAACTCTTTACCGGACCAGTTTCCGCTCTTGTCTCTGAATATGTAAGGTGCGTAGTTGCCCACAAGAATAGTCAGGGCAGGTTGCCCATTTTCGACAGTAACAGGGGGAATGCCGAAATACGTACGGCCGTCTGCGGGCCGGACAATTGTGCTGTCCCTGTCTGTCATTCCGGCAGAGAGCTCTTGTGCATACGCTTTTCCCGTAGCGTTGCAGCAAAGTATAATCCATATAAGAAGTATTGTAAAAAAGGCAGACTTGGCCCGGCACAGGGCTTCAGGAGTACCCGACAGAGGAATAGGGGGAGATATTTTAGTAAAGAAACGTTTCATGCGTTATGTTTTTTTATTACTTGCGGGATGCCATTGAATAGGTAATTCACGGAAACTGCAGACTCTTTTGAAGGGGGGAGTATAAATACTCTGCCCTCATCTGTATACAGCTTCGGCAGATTTTTGTTTTGAGCCTGAGCCCCCTGCGGACTGCAAAAAGTTTTCTTGTTTGCTGCTGAGCAGACAACATATTTGGCATACTTGTTTTTTATTTAGAAACTAGCGATAGTAAAACGTATATGTCAGGCTTGTGATGAAACTGTAAACACAGGTGGGTGCATGTCAGAGAAATCGTTGTATGATCTGCGCAAGCTGATTGTACCGGAGGTAGTGTTCGGAGTGGGAGCGCTGCGGCTGGTTGGTCAGTATGCAGAGAATTTTAATTTGACCCATTGTCTTGTTGTTACAGATGCAGGCGTTGTCGCATCAGGCTGGGCGGATAGTGTGCTTGATGCTCTGGGCGGGCATGGAATCAAGACAACTGTTTTTGATGCGGTTTCGCCTAATCCCAGAGATTATGAGGTTCGCAATGGCGTAAACATCTACCTGAAGGCGGCTTGTGACGGTATAGTTGCTGTCGGGGGAGGCAGCCCCATGGATTGTGCCAAGGGAATAGGGCTGATGGCTGCCGGAGGCAAAGATATACTCGAATTTGAAGGTGTCGATAAAGTTGACGTGCCTGCCCCGCCGCTTATCTGCATCCCCACAACTGCAGGCACAAGTGCTGATGTTTCGCAGTTTGCCATCATAAATGATGTGCAGCGCAAGGTGAAAATTTCGATTGTCAGCAAGTCTACTATTCCCGATCTTGCCCTCATTGATCCTGCGACCACGCACAGTATGCCACAAAGGCTTACAGCTTCTACGGGGCTGGATGCTTTGTGCCATGCTGTAGAAGCCTATTCTTCAACCGTCAGTTCTCCAATGACAGACCTTTTCGCATTACGGGCCATCAGACTTATCAGTGAAAATCTGCTGGATGTTATTGATGATGGAGAGAATGCACATGGCCGGGAAAACATGATGCTGGCATCAATGTATGCCGGATTCGCTTTTTCCAACGCCATTCTGGGGGCGGTTCATGCGATGGCCCACGGGCTGGGAGGTTTGCTGAACCTTCCTCATGGCGAATGTAATGCCATACTTATGCCGCCTGTGGTTCGTGCCAATTGTCAGGCCGTGCCTCAGCGCTGTGCCGATATCGCTCGTGAACTGGGTGTGTCTGTCAAGGCAACTTCATCAGATTATCTGGGGGATGCGTTGTATGACCATTTGATGGAATTACGGCACAAAGCAGGCATCACCGGCATGTTGAGCGAACTTGGCGGAACCCGTGATGCTATTCCATCACTTGCCTATAACGCGATGCGTGATGCCTGTATGTTGACGAATCCGCGTCGGTATACACAGGCGGAAGTAGAGCTTTTGTACGAAGAGGCTTTTTAGCAGCCGGTAAGGTTTTTATAAAATGGTGCAGAAAAAAAAGACAGATCGGTTAGACGAGGTTTCCGCTTCGGGGCCTGCTACGCAAGATGCCGTTAGAGAGTGTTCTTCCGCGTTTGAGGAAAATTGCGTCAAAACAGAAACTCCTTCGGCTCTGGAATCCGAGGACACGTATCAGAAACTTGTGGGCAGTTTGATCGGTCTGGGCGAAAAATCTTTTCGCAAAAGCTACTACCCGCAGCTGCGTAGAAAAATAACTGATCTGGAAGTGTTTCAACATATGGTTGACAGCGCAAGCGATGCGATCCTTCTTATGCGTGTCGGGCCGCCACATCAAATTGACTATCTGAATAAAGCTGCCAAAGAAGTGTTAGGGCTGGATACAGCTTGCAAACAACCTGTTGATCCTTTGAGCTTTCTTGATAAACGTGTTGTCGATATTATGCAGGGATGCGCAGGTGCGTCCTGCAGCAAAAGACTGACTCTGACTGTTGCCGTACATGGCGGTGGCGAACGGATTCTGGAAGCTTCTGTTTCTCCTATGCCCGCAACAGGGCAGCCCCCGCACGTTATTATGCTTATTCGGGATGTGACAGCCAGAGAAAAGGCTGAGCAGCACCTGAGAGAAAGTGAAGAACGCTTCCGTGTTGTGTTTGAGCAGTCCATGCAACATGTTGTTCTGCTGCAGCCGGATGGCAGAGTTCAGCGGGTGAACAGGAGTGTGCTGGATGATTTTTCTGTTACGTTACAATCGTTACAAGGCCAATATGTCTGGGATGCCCCGTGGCTGATTACCGATGAGTTGAAGAGCAGCCTGAAGCAGGATGTCAACAGCGCAGCCGTAGGGGCAACTGTCCGCCGCCTGTACCATACTCCTGACGGAACATACGATTGCTCATTCAAACCTGTCCGCGATTCTGATGGTGAGATTATTCATGTTGTAGTGGAAGCCAGAGATATAACTGCTTTGCTGGAAGCTGAAAGTGAATCGCGAAGGTTACGCGATCTGCTGACTAATGTTGTTGATTCTATGCCTTCAGTGCTGGTTGCTGTTGAGGCGGACGGGTGTATAGTTCAGTGGAATAAAGAGGCAGAGCGGGTTACTGGCATAACTGCCGAGCGGGCAAAAGGGCTGCACATCTTAGAGGCACTTGGCAATTATCCGTCTCTGGCTGAACTGGTGCGGGTAAGCATCGCCGAGCGGCGTCCCCTTGTTGAGTCCAAAGTGGCGAGGGCTGAGAAGAGCGGCAGAATCGTATATGAAGACCTTATTGTCTATCCGTTGGGCTCGGAAGGGCACGAAGGTGCGGTTATCCGTATCGATGATGTATCTGAACGTGTTCTGATGGAACAGACCATGGTTCAGGCTGAAAAAATGCTTTCTGTGGGTGGATTAGCTGCGGGTATGGCTCATGAGATAAATAACCCCCTCGGCGCAATCATGCAGGGGCTGCAGAATGTTGTCCGCAGGCTTGACCCTGACAATGCTAAAAATCTGGAATACGCAAAGTCCTGCGGGCTTGATATGGGGGCAATGACCACATACCTGCGCGAAAGAAAAATTTATCGTATGTTCAGCGGAATGCGTGAGGCATCATTACGCGCTGCAGGTATCGTCAGTAATATGCTGACGTTCTCAAGAAAGTCGGACATGTCGCATTCCTCATGCAGTGTAGAAGATATGCTGGAAGACACCCTTGTTCTGGCAGAGACCGACTATGATCTGAAAAAAAGTTACGATTTTAAAAGCATCAAGATCGTTAAGGAATATCAGTCCGTGCCGCTGATAACCTGTAATAAGACGGAAGTTGAACAGGTTTTGTTAAATTTGTTGCGCAACGCAGCACAGGCGTTTTTTGCCACAGGGCCGGAAGGAGTTCTGCCGGACGGCTCCCGTAAGATGATTTGTCATAAGCCTGTTATTACTATCCGCACACGGCGTGATGACCGGTATGTCTATGTTGAGATACAAGATAATGGTCCCGGAATGAGCGAAGATGTGCAGAAAAGAGTGTTCGAGCCCTTCTTTACAACCAAGCCCCCGGGAGTCGGAACCGGCCTCGGGCTGTCGGTTTCTTATTTTATCATTACACGTAACCACAAAGGGTCAATGGTTCTTGATTCGGCACCCGGAAGAGGCTCCCGTTTCACTGTCGGGCTCCCGCTTAACGATAACGACGTGATTCATTGAGCCGGCAACATCATTTTGAATTTGTTTTTGTAAGCCTGTTTGTTGCAGGCTTTTTTTATGCAGAGTGCAGGCCGTACAGAATGTTGGCAGGGGAGCTGCGACGATTGAGACGGGAGATCTACAGGGGCTAGCTTTTCGCCTTGTCGTATTTGCGGTTCCGTTTGCAACGGTACATGGCGTGGTCGGCGTGGTTGATAATCTGGTCCACGTCCGTGGCGTCGTCGGGGCATACCGCAATGCCGATGGAGCCGGAAACGACACGTTTAACCCCATTGATATCGATCGGGGTTGTGATGGCTTTAGCCACTCTTTCTGATGCATTTGAAAGATCATCGGCGCTTTTTATGTTGTGCAGCAGCACGACAAATTCATCCCCGCCTATGCGGGCACACGTGTCTACCTCGCGCAGGCTTTGTTGCAGGCGTTCAGCCACTACACACAATACCTGATCGCCCGCTTCATGGCCCATAGAATCATTGATGTCTTTAAAATCATTCAGGTCGATAAAGAGTACTGCAAAACGCAACCCGTTGCGTTTATTTAATGCAACGGCATAACGTAACCTGTCCATGAACAGACGACGGTTAGGTAACCCTGTCAGCCCGTCGTGCATGGCCAGGTGACGGATATGGTCTTCATTACGTTTCTGCTCGGTGATATCTTCCAGAACAAGCACAATGTTGCTGGTTTGCCCCGCGTTGTCACGTACGGGTGCTACCGACACGGAAAGCCATCGTGTGTGCCCGTCTTTTCGTGGTGTCTGCGTTTCCTGACGCCAGCGCTCTCCCTGTTCCAGCGCTGCCCATATATAAGAAGACTCTTCGGGATCGGAAAGCAGCGGCAGGGGCCTGCCGATAAGCTCTTCAGGCGAGTAGCCGGTAATTTCTTCATACCGCGGGTTCAGGTGTACGGTAATACCAGCTGCGTCTGTTACAGCTACGGCGACTGAACTTTGTTCCAGCGCCTCAGACAGCATCCGGATGCGGTCTTCCTGCGCACGGCGTTGAGAAATGTCACGGGCAATACCTACAGTGCCGATGGCCATGGGGTTGCCAGATTCGTCATGCTCAATGATCGGCCGTTTGATGATATCAGTCCACATCATTTTACCTTCGGCATTGAACATAAGCTGATCGTAGCGTTGGTCCGCGAGATTATTAATGGCTTTCTCATCGCTTTCCCGCGCAGATGCGGCTGCGTAAGAAGGCCACATGTCCTCATCGGTAAGGCCGGGAATATCGAGTGAATCGCGTCCTACAAAGTTAGCGAAAGCCTGGTTCACAGCCAGATAAACGCTGTTTGCGTCTTTAATCCATGCCATGTCCGGCAGGCCGTCCAGCAAGGTGCGCAGCTGGCGCTCATATGCACGCAGGTTTGTGATGTCCGCAACAATGCCCAGTACTCCCTGCGGCAGCCCTTTCCGGTCCAGCAGGGGGACTTTGCTGACAAGCCCGATAATGCTGCGTCCGTCATGTAATGTGATGAGACGCTCTGCGTTGATGATGGGTCTGCCGGTGCTGAGTACCTGCGCGTTTTCTTCAGCTGCCGGTTCGCCCAGCGCATTTCCGTTGCCTGATTCGGAACTTGTTTTTCCGATAATATCAGCAACAGAAGTGCTGAAGATATTGCGCGCATACAGGTCGTTTGCACCAAGGTGTCTGTTTTCTTTGTCTTTCCAAAAAACATAGTAAGGAATGTGAGAAAGCACATTCTCCAGCAGTGACGTTTTTCCGGCCAGTTCTTCCTGCAGGCGGTGCAGGGTGCTGATGTCGCGCGCAATGGCGATGGCACAGGAAAAGCCTTCAAGCTGTACGTGACGGGCGGAAATAAGCACATGGCGAGGCACGCCCTTGCCGTCACGCATGATTGCCGGAAGGTTGCTTACGCTGCCTTCTCGCTCCAGCATCAGCTCAAATGTGTTGCGGGCATCCTCTTGCCATTCCAGAAGATTATCAAGAGATTCGCCGATGATGTGGTTCCAGTCTCTGCCAAGAAGGCGCTGAAGACTTTCGTTTACATCCAGTACCAGACCAGTATGCAGGCTGATAACAAGAATAGGGTCTGGCGTGGCATGAAATGTGGCCTGAAATTTGGCTTCGCCCCGTCGGGAGGCTATGTCGGAAATGGCGCTTGCGGCTTGCTTGCGTAACGAAGAACGTTCCCGTTCTGCTTCTGCATATTGGCGGCGTAAGTGGTGATGATTTTCTTCCAGAGCGGCAAGGCGGGCAGAAATGCGGGCATGATCCCGTTGCTGGTTTGCCCATGTATTCCGGCATTTCAGCCAGGCGGTAAAACCGCATAACGAAGCCGTCACCCCTGCCGACAGCGGCGGCAACAGGGCAAAGGCAACTCCGCCTTCGGGAACACTGGCGAGGCGTAACAGAAACGCTGTCCCCCAAGATGCGGTAACAGAGACAAGCAACACGGCCAGACAAACAAACGCGATTCGTTTGTTTGTGCCGGGCTGCACAGTAGACTTGTTTATACGTCCCCCACATTGGACAAGCAGCTACCCGTTCCCCGTCCCCATGACAGTCGAGAGGCTTGTCTCGTTTGCCTGATCGTATCCGCGTTCCCCCCTCAGGATTACAGATACAGTATCTTTTCGGAAACTATAACATGTTGCAGGCGTCTGCTCAAGAAGCTTTATCTACTTTAGAAAAGGCTATTGCCTTGACGCACTCGGTCTGCAGCATCAGAAAAATATTATGTTTAGCGTGACATATTGGGCTTTATTCTACTGTGTGCACTATTTGGGGCAGATGTTTTCGCGTTGTGCAGATTCCAGTCCTGTGCAATCTCCTGTAGAACAACCATTGGTAAAGTCTTCGCAGGCGCCGGCAGCATCACCGGTAACAAGTTTTGCTCCGCCGCGAATGTTCCATGCCTGATTATAAGCGCTGTCATACTGTATGGCGCGGGTAGTGTCTTTGATGGCGCCAAGGGCATTGCCCATACGCAACATAACAAGGCCGCGCCATGTGTATGTCTCCGCCGAGGGTGCCAGACGCACTGCGCGGGACATGTCGGCAAAGGCCGGTTCCCATCGCTGCTGTTCGCTGTATGCCAGCCCGCGTCGTAACAGAGCCTGTGTATAGTCCGGCTCAATTTTAAGGGCCTTGTCTAAATATTCTATGGCTTTGTCAGGGTCGGTGCATGTGTTGTCTTTCCAGAGTACATGAGCCATTGCAAACCATTTTTCAGCCTGAGGATCATGCTTTCCGCTTATGCCCATAGGGTTGAACGGTGCAAGCTCATGCTCTTCCGGACCGCCGAAGCAGCCTGCCAGCAATAAAGAGGCTCCCAGAGCCAGAATTAACATAATATGACGTACGTTCATTATTTCTCCTGCGGCAACAGCAAAGCCTGCTCCGTCTGGTTATATACGGGGCGGATGAAGCTAGCGCAAGCGTATAAGGTCGTATTGTCAGTCTCTGGAATAGGCCTCGGGCCGCTTCAGAAGTATTGTGAAGTGTTGGTGCACAGGCGGTAAGGCGGCCTAATGAAATAACTGCCGGACTGTTGCAAGGGTAAGATGAGTCAGTGAACTGATACGCAGGTCAGCGCCGGAAAGATTCTGCCCCGGAGAGTTCGGGTTGTCGAAACCGATGGATTTCATTCCCGCTCTGGTTGCGGCCAGTATGCCGTTGGTCGAGTCTTCAACGACCACGCATCGCTGAGCCGGAACCCCCAGTTTGCCTGCTGCCAGCAGAAAGATATCAGGCGCAGGCTTTGCGTGAGTAACGTCATTGCCGCCGACTCGTGTCGAAAACATATGGTCCATTCCGATTGCGCAAAGTGTGGCGCTGACAATGTCTGTGGTGTTAGACGATGCCAGCGCAAAGGGTATGTCGTTTGCCCTTAGCTCATCAAGCAGCCTCTGCAGGCCGGACATCGGCTGCAGGCCTGATGTTGTGCGAAGGTATTCTTTATAGTGCGCCATCTTGGCGTCAGAAAGTTCCTGCGCAGTCCCTTGCAGGTTGAACTGCTCTTTCATCTTGCGCCACTGGCTGACGCTGGAAGTGCCGATGAGCTGACGGTATTCTTCAGCAGATACAGAAAATCCCAACTTTCTGGCAAAGTTTCTGAAAATCATTTCATGCACGGGCTCGGAGTCGAAAATAACTCCGTCCATGTCAAACAGCAAAGCGATGTTCATGTCACAGCTTCCGCTCAGGCCTACGGCTGATCATTTCCGTTTTCAGGAATTATGATGATTTCATCAGGGCGCACGCGTACCTGTACTTTTTCTCCAGCGGCAAAAACTCCCGCATAAGCCGGAGCGCGAGTGAACAGCATTCCTGCTACGGTTTCAATGGAGTACTCGATAACCGGCCCCATGTAGGCGTTCTGCTTGATAGTACCTGAAAGTGTTTCAGTTGCGGCTTTGTCTTCAGGTAGAATTTCGATTAGTTCCGGCCGTAACGACAGGCTGACAGGCCCATCAGCGTGGTCTGTATCTTCGTTACAGGGCAAGTCTATGGATGCGTCACCGAATGTGACTACCTTACAGGCTCCTTTACTGCCCAATGACCCTGCAACCACATTGGATTCGCCGATGAAATTTGCCACAAAAGCTGTTTTAGGTTTGTGGTACAACGCTCTGGGAGGGCCTTGTTGTTCTATTCTGCCATTGCGCATAACGACAATCTCATCAGAAACGGCAAGCGCTTCTGCCTGATCATGCGTAACATAAATAGAGGTGATGCCTGAATCCTGCTGCAGACGACGGATGTCATCACGCATTGAGCGACGCAATTTACTGTCGATGTTACTCAGAGGTTCGTCAAACAGCAGCACCTTGGGGCGCAGGACCATTGCCCTTGCCACTGCCACGCGCTGCTGCTGTCCGCCGGACAATTCATGCGGGTACCTGTTTTGGTAGCCGTCCATATCTACCATCTGCAATACTTCTTTGACGCGTTGCCTGATTTCTTCCTGCGGTGTTTTCAGCACGCCCAGCCCGTACCCGACATTTTGCTCAACCGTCATATGCGGAAAAAGTGCGTATGACTGAAAGACCATGCCTACGTCGCGGCGGGTGGCTGAAAGCTGCGTCACGTCTTCGCTGCCGAACAGAATCTGGCCGGATGTTGCTGCCTCAAGGCCGGAGATAAGCCGCAATAAGGTTGTTTTGCCGCATCCGGAAGGGCCGAGCAGTGTTGTCAGCGTACCGGGAGCAAATTCAAGTGTAATATCATCAAGTGCCCGCACCTTGCCGAAATGCTTGGATACGTTATTCAGGGTGACTTTTATGGATGCATCATTCATTTCAGCCTCTTGTTGTTTTCACTTGTCTTTCTGTTTTTGAGCGCCCTGTCACGGCCTGAACCAGAATCGTGAATATCAGCATAGTTAGAATTAATACCGAGCCATAGGCCACAGCCACGCCGGTTTCACCGCTTTCCACGCGGGAAAGGATAAACGTGGTGGCTACGTTGGTGCCGGCTGTCGCAAGAAAAATGACAGCAGACACAGTGGTCATGGCACGTATGAAGCTGTACGCCATGGATGAGACGATAGTGGATTTTAAAAGCGGAAGCAGAACGGATTTGATGGTCTTCAGGCTTCCGGCGCGCTGAAGCAGCGAAGCCTCTTCCAGATTGGTCGATATCTGACTGAGTGCCGACATCCCCCCGCGGATGCCTACCGGCATGGCTCTGATGGCCATGGTGATGATAAGTATTGCTGCTGTGCCTGTAAGGTGCAGAGGGGGCGTATTGAAAGCCAGAATATACGCCACGCCGGTGACTGTTCCGGGTACTGCAAATATTAGCACCGTACCGAAATCAATAAGCCTTCGGCCTGTGAAGTCCTTTCTGGTCAGAATGTATGCGACAAGGATGCCCGTAAGTGTGGTAAGCGGGGCAGCAATAACCGAGAAGGTGATTGAATTGAAAAACGAAGGCCATGCTCCCGATGAGAAGCCGTTAAGCCACAGCTCTCCATGGTGCTTCAGCGTCAGGGTGTAATCCGCTCCCCATTGGCGTACAAATCCGCCAAGGAATATGCTGGCGTATAAAAAGCCCACCAGTGCCAGCCAGAGCATTACAAAGCAGGTCATGCATTTTTGCAGCCCTCTGGGCAGGGGAGTGACGTTACCTGCTGTTTCCACCCCCGTAACGGTTACATAGGACTTTTGACCGACCCATTTTTTCTGGATGACAAACACTGAAAGCGATAGCGCAAGCAGAATCAGGCCCAGTGCGGAGGCTTTGGCAAAATCCAGCTGAGCACCCGCAATTGAAAAGTAAATTTCAGTAGATAAAACGTCATAATCGCCGCCAAGAACCAGCGGGTTGCCAAAGTCTGCAGCAGAAGAAATCATACTGAGCAGGAATGCATTGGCTATGGCGGGGCGCAGCAGCGGCATTGTGACATTCCAGAGCGTTTCTCCGCGTCCTGCGCGCATGGTGAGTGATGCTTCTTCCATAGCCGGATTGATGGTGGAAAGCATACCCGAGATGACCATGTAGCTGACCGGCGTTAATGAAAGAACCTGCGCAATAAAAATTCCGCTGAATCCGTATATGTAGCCTGATCTTTCAAATACGTCCTGCAGAATTATTCCGTTTGGGCCGAAAAGCATCATCAGGGCATCGTTAATCAAACCGGCGCGCCCGAATAGCAGGATAAGAGACATGCCTACAACAAATGGCGGCGTGATGATGGGCAGAATATAAAAAATGCGGATGAAATTGCGCAGGCGGGTGGTTGCCCTGACTGCATACAGGGCAAAGATCAGCCCGCAGACAGTGGTGGCAGCGCCGACAGAGAAAGCCAGCACCAGAGTATTCAGGACTACTCTGCCTATTCCGTACGATGTGATGAGGGTAAAAAACTGGGCAGGCACAAAGCTGCCGTCTTTTTCAAACATCAGCGTGCTGAAAATTTTCCAAACCGGAAAAAATATAAATGCGACTACCAGCACAGTGACAAAGATGATTGCGCCGGTGATGAACGTGTCTCCGCGCTGGAAGCCAAGCTCTGCTATGCCTATGGAAAACAGGGCGGCAAGGCATAGGATTATTATGCCGGAGCCTAACCCCAGTGCGGTGTTTGTCAGGATAAAGACAGCCAGAATAACAGCAATGCCGCAACCCGCGGCGATACTGTAAAACCATCCATGTGTTCGGGTGGTTATCGGATGTGTGGCGTCCCCCCGTAACCGTAACCATGCGAAAGGAGCCAGCAGTGCCAGATATGCAGGTACGATATACGTTGCGCTGTTGTATTTCCAGCCGATTGCGTCAATGAATTCTTCCATCGTCGAATCTGTCAGGCCGTAGTCGAGTGCCACCCACGGCAGCAGAAAATACGCCGCCATTGCAATAGCCACCCAGGAGAGGATGACCACAGGGCCAACCTCTCCCGGAGCGGTTTGTCTTTTCGTTTGCATCGTCAAGTGTATCTCTTTGGTCGTTCTATCGGGCAAGCGGTTTGACTTCTTTTACCCAGCGGTCAATCAGGTGCGTACGCATTTCCTCGGTACCGTAAGTTACAAAGTCGTAATCGATAAGCTTAACCTGATCGAGGCGGATGGCTTCTGCAGGTACATTGGCATTTTTGTTGGTGGGCACCTGATACATTTTAACCTGTTGCGGTACTTCCTGACCTTCTGCACTCAGCATGAAGTCTACAAAAAGTTTTGCATTTTCGAGATTACGGCAATCTTTAATGATGGAAAGACCGCCGATTTCGTATCCGGTACCTTCTGAAGGAACTACCAGTTCAAGGGGATATCCGTTTGCTTTTTGCAGAGCATGGTCATGCAGAAAGCCGATGCCGATCATGGTTTCACCGCGGGCGGCGGCTTTACCTGGGGCGGAGCCGGACTTGGTGTACTGATTGATATTTTTGTGCAGCTTTGCCAGATACTCGTATGCTGCGTCTTCGCCTTTCAGCTGTACCATGGTGGCAAGCACTGTGTATGCCGTGCCGGAGCTCTGAGGGCTGGCAACCTGAATCAGATCCTTATATTCGGGCTTGGTCAGATCTTCCCACGAGCGGGGCATTTCAAGCCCTTTTTCTTTCAGAACATCAGTATTTACAGAGTACCCCAGAACACCTGCATAGACGCCGGCACTGTGATACTGCTTGGTGGTTGCGGGGTTTTGAAATTCGGGACCGATTTCTTCCAGCATGGGCGATTTGTAAGATTCCAGCAGGCCGTTTACGCCAGCCTGAGAGTGAGGATCAAGAGTTCCTGCATACCACACGTCACCCTGAGGGTTATCTTTTTCTGCAAGGATTTTGGCATAGGTAGTGCCGGAGCCCGAACGGGTCATCTGTACTTTCACGTCAAATTTTTCAGCAAAGGCATCGGCCACAGCCTGACATGCAAAGGGTTCGTTGGAACAGTAAATGACCAGACGCCCTTTGGCGAAACAGGTGGTGGTTATACCCAGAACAAAGACCACCGCGAGAATCATCGTCAACCGTTTCATGCTCTACTCCTTGAAAAGCTAATGAAGTAACCGTGTGGTGATGCTGCTGTGTTGTGCGGCATATCCGTCACATAATTGTAACGTCAGGTTAACAAGGGGAGGGCGTTACTGCAATCGTCCGGCGCAGATTTATTATCTTTTTTCTCGCGCAATCAATATGTTGTAGGTGTTTGTGCCGTTCGTATACTCAAACAGAAAAGAGGCGATGAAGGTACGTATATGAAAAACGGCCAGCACCAAGGTGCCGGCCGTTCTGACTTTCCACAGAGCGGTGTGGAAAGGGCAGATACAGGTGAAAGAGGTTGACGGGATCTCACCGTATCTGAGGCAGATTGTCAAAGGCAGTGAATACAGGAGAGCCCTGCCTGATTATTGCAGCGTGCTCAAACCGCTGTACAGAACAAAAGACATGGCAAACAGAAGAGCAATTTTGCCCATGTCGATCAGTTTCAATTGTACTGCGTACATACTGCTTTTGGTATTGCGAGCGGGCAGGGTCACGGGTTGAAAGAAGTCTACAAGTTGGTTGAACATGCTCATGTCTTTCCTCCAAATGCATTTGACGAATCGCCGTTTGTTAATTTTTTCCCATACTATCCAATTGTACGGTTTAAATGCAAATATTTTCCTTTATATTCGCTATTAAATCAAATATTGTGCATTGGAGTTCATTTGGTGCACTTTTTTTGAATAAGACGCCCTTGGCAAGGACACAAATGCAAAAGGTTTGCATATGACGAAGCTTGATGAACAGGACAGGTTGATTATCGCGGCATTACAGGAGAATGGGCGCCTTTCCAATATGGAAATCGCAAACAGGGTGAACCTGTCTCACTCCAGTTGCTCGCGTCGCATTGCCCGCCTTGAAAAGGACGGAGTCATCGTAGGGTATCGCGCCCTGACGGATAGAAGAAAGTTAGGCTACACCGTGCATGCCTTTTGCGAGATTGTCCGCGATCCTTCAATAAGCTGGGCTGAGCTTGCAGAACAGATGAAGGACATTGAAGGCGTTGTCAGCGTGTATGCAGTGTCGGGCAGTGTGGATATTATGGTTGAAATTGTGGCCGAAGATATGCCGCATTATTCGGAAGTAGTCCTGCAGAATTTATCCTGCACGCCCGGGGTCAGTGCCGTACAAAGCACTTTTGTTCTGGCCGAAATCAAGTCGTTATACTAAGCGGCTGCGGTTTTACTGTAAATGCATCGGCGTTGCTAAACAGCCACAACGTATTTCATGGGACGCGTGAAATTGTTCAGGAGCTTCTGGTACGTTCTATGTTGTGTGTATAATAGTTTTCTGTAGTAAGTACGCGCTGATTTGTTTGTGTATACGGTATTGCGTTTTTTGGTACACAAACCGATTGTGGTGTGGTATGCTAGCTAGCACTATTGCAGGCAGCAATGGTAACTGCCAATGCTACCATTGCTGAGTAAAACATTATTCATTTTTTTCATGGAACTACAAGTGAGTAGAACGGTCCGGGCTCATACAGGCTTTGCCTGTTTTTGTGCTGACCGCCGTGGAATAAAAGGAGATTTAAATGGCTGCTAAACGAATTTTGATGCTGGTTGGCGATTTTGTGGAAGACTATGAAGCAATGGTGCCTTTCCAGATGCTTGTTATGGTGGGGCACCGTGTAGACTCCGTATGCCCCGATAAAAAAGCCGGTGATTCTGTAAAGACCGCTGTGCATGATTTTGAAGGCGACCAGACCTATACGGAAAAACCCGGCCACAACTTTGCCATCAACTACGATTTTGACAGCGTAAATGTGGCTGACTACGATGGTTTGGTAATCCCCGGTGGCCGTGCACCTGAATATCTGCGCCTTAATGCCCGGGTCGTGGAAATCGTGCAGGAATTCAATAACGCTAAAAAGCCCATTGCTTCCGTCTGCCACGGCCCTCAGCTTCTTGTTACCGCTGGTGTGCTGCAGGGCAAAACCTGCACCGCATACCCCGCAGTAAAGCCTGATGTTGAAGCTGCCGGTGCCAGCTGGTGCAACGTAAGCGAAACCTTCTCCAATGCCTGCGTAAGCGACAACATAGTCACTGCTCCGGCGTGGCCTGCTCATCCTGAATGGATGCGCAAGTTCCTTGAGATGCTTGGTTCAAAGCTGGAAGCATAACAACATCATGCTGTGCAATTAATAAAAGGGCATCGCTTGCGGTGCCCTTTTACTGTGCCTGATGATGTTAACCGCACTGCACTTTCCCTAGATGTCTCCTTCTACCGGCCCTTTGGGTGCAGGGTAGCTGTCGCGTACAGGAGCAATAGCCTTGCCCAGCCAGTTTATGGCTTCTCCCAGATGCTGCATGTTGCCCATGCCTTCCGCATCATTTGCCACTTCTCCTTTGTTCAGCCCGTAACCTAAGTTCCAGTACACGGAGCCGGGAACAATCATCTGTGACATCTGGTACATATGGTTGATGGTGTCAAAGACATGAATTCCTCCCCCGCGACGTACGGCAACCACAGCTGCACCTATTTTGCCGCGCAAGGCGAACCCGTTGGCAATGGCGACCAGACCCGTGCGGTCAAGAACAGCTTTCAGCTCGGCAGAAACATCTGTGAAATATGTAGGCGACCCCATAATGACGGCGTCTGCTCGAAAAATTTTTTCTGCCAGCTCGTTGAAGAGGTCTGTGTTGATGGAACACCGCATGTCTTTGTTTTCAAAACACTTGTAGCAGGCTATGCAGCCACGTACAGGTTTTCCGCCTACGCGAACCAGTTCCGTATCCCATCCTGCCTGTTCCAGAGGGGCGAGGACCGCTTTTAACAGGCTTTCAGTATTGCCTCCCTTGCGGGGGCTTCCGTTAATTGCAATGGCGTACATACATAGTCTCCTTACCATGCTGATTGTTAATTTCTATCAGCTGCTTTAAATGAGCAGAACATACCGGGCCTGATAATAGCATTAGTGTTTTATCTGGCAAGTACGGTGAAATAAGTGTCTCAGTTACCTTTTGGTTATCGGATAGGGTTACTATGTCGCATGTGGCACTGCTTTAAATTGCTGTGCACGCTCAATTTACTTGATTCGGTATATAGATGTGATAGCTTCGCCGGAAAGAGGAGGGGGATATGTCGCATCAGCCAGAAGTGCAGCTGCCTGCCGACAGTTCGGAACAACATGAAGGTGTTACGATTCATGGTGAGCAATCGGACGTGACTCGTGAAGAATGTATCGTCCGGCTGTTTCAGCTGAAAGATATATCGTACGAACTGCTGGACTATTTGAATCAGCTGTCAGATGAAGATTTTATTAAAGTCTGGAATGGCGAGTACGCGATGCCGGAAGGCGTTTTTATGAAAATGGAAAGATTGTATGATCTTTCCAAAGCGCTGGAGCAGAAACTGCGCGAGCGCGTAGAGTGTTGCCGCATGTTTTAGGCTTGGAAGTGTTTATAAGAAAAAGCAGCCCGTTAAAAGAACGGGCTGCTTTTTGTATGCAGCCCCCCCGCTAGGCGGGGGGGGCCGTAAAGCTTAAAGCTATAGAGATATTAGTAAAACTCCTTTTGATTTGCTAACTAATCCCTGCGGTCTGGCAACTGCAGGTGGCAAATCAAAAGGAGGACACAATGGGTGACACTAAGAGTTTAGCCCACACAAAATGGAACTGCAAATACCACGTAGTGTTTGCGCCAAAGTATCGGCGGCAAGTTTTTTACGGAGAGAAGAAGCGCGCAGTGGGTGAGATATTGCGCAAACTGTGTGAGTGGAAAGGTGTACATATAGTCGAAGCTGAATTCTGCCCCGATCATGTTCATATGCTTCTTGAAATAACGCCAAAGATGAGTGTTTCGAGTTTTATGGGGTACTTTAAATGAAAGAGTAGCTTAATGTTGTACGACAAATATGTCGATCTTAAGTATAAATACCGGAATCGCGAGTTTGGGTGCCGTGGATATTACGTAGATACAGTTGGAAAAAATAAGGCTAAGATACAAGATTACATTAGGCACCAACTTGAGCATGATAAGCTTGGTGATCAATTATCTCTTCCATATTCTGGAAACCCGTTTACGGGTCGCAAGTAACAGAGATGCAGATGCCAGACGAACGTGCGCCTGCTAGGGCGCTGCTAGTAAGAAAGCCTTATAGGCG